>NZ_JBTXLT010000004.1:0-337679 GCF_054871725.1 Enterococcus sp. LJL99 | reverse complement strand
CGTATCGTAAGGTGTGTGTATGAAGTCATAGCTAAATACCTCCTAGTTGATATAATTCGTCAACACCATTATAACAGGATTTTTCACCTTCAATTTATAGTGTTGCACTTAAATTATACATTCTAGTTTACAAAAAGAACATAAGTTCGTATAATGGTTTTATAGCTAAAGTAAGGAGGGATTTTAATGAAATGTTGCTTCACAGGATCTAGTTCAAAAATAAAAATATTGACCTATTCAAAAATGCCTTTAGTTCGTTTTACCCTAAACACATCTAAAGAAACAATCAATTGTATAATTGCGACACACTCTCTAAATTTTTTGGCTGATGCTACCGAAAATACACGAATGACTTTATTTGGACATATGAATCATAAAAAACAATTTATAGTTGAAAAATACTCAATCTTGGGAACGCCAGAAACTTTATGGCATGTAACTCATTCAATCTACCCAAGTAGAGTAAAATCACCTTAGTTTAATTCGCTATTCTTTATTTTTTTTCTTCATTTAATGGTCAAAAGGAGTTTTGCTTGCTCAGAAATTATATGCTATACTATTTTTGAGATTTTTATAAATCTCACCACCTTTCATAATAATTATAAAGAAAGGAGGATCATTATGACGTTTGGTACAAATGTATTAGAGTATCGTGTAGCTCTTGATACCCAAAAGAATTTGTTTATGGCTATTGATGTGAATGACCAATCAAACATCGCCTATGGTATCACGATTACGCAAGCAGTGACTGAATTACAAAAATCAACTATTTAAGGGGTGTTATCAAGCTAAATGAGCGATTCGAGTTTTAATATGATTTAAAGGCATCAGGTGGATAATGACACAGATGTCTTTTTTAATATACTTTTTTGAAAATCAACTTGATAGAACTAAAAAAAACACCTAGCAAAAAGCTAGATGTTTTTGAATGGACAAATTAGTTTTTTTCAACATTAACAGCTTGAGGTCCACGATCTGAATCTTCAACGTCAAAGCTTACAGGTTGACCTTCTTCTAATGTTTTGAATCCGTCTCCTTGGATTGCTGAGAAATGTACGAATACATCGCTACCATCTTCACGAGAGATAAATCCAAAGCCTTTTTCTGCATTAAACCATTTTACTGTTCCTTGTTCCATTCCTGTTCCTCCTCGTGCTTAAGCACAAAATATTGTAACATTGCCCGTACGATAGAGGGTTTTTAAATAAAAAACTTCTATGATGTGCCAAACAAGATTACCCTTTCATTGTACACGCGCCCCCCTGTTTTTGCAAGAAAACTAGCTATTCTTCCGTAAAAAAATTTTCTTCTCGCATACTGATATAGACCTTTTGACCAATAATGATATGGTCTAAAACTTCGATTCCCATCATCTCTCCACATTTTTGAATACGTCTAGTAAATTGAATGTCACTTTCAGACGGTGTTGGGTTACCTGAAGGGTGATTATGAGCTAGAATGACTCTTGCCGCTGAAAACTTAACGGCTCCTCGAAAAATCTCTCTTGGATGTGCCACACTTTGATTTAAGCTCCCTTTAAAAATTGTTTGGCGCTTAATTACTTCATTTTTTGTATTTAAATATAAACAAATCAAATGCTCTTGCTGAAAATCTTGCATCTCTATCATCAAATTTTGAGCAATTTGATAACTTGACGAAATTTTACCAAATTTTTCTTGAGTACTTTGCTGAATCCGATAACCAAATTCAAAAGCAGCTCGTAATTCAATCGCTTTGATTCGACCAATTCCTTTGATTGTCATCATTTCAGTGATGGTTGCATTTCGTAGGTCATACAAATGAATAAAATGATTTAAAAAACTAGCCGAAACTTCCATTACGTTTTTATTTTTGGAACCAGTTCGTAGTAATATCGCCAGTAATTCTTGATTGGATAATGCTTTTTCTCCTACTTCTTCTAAACGTTCTCTAGGCAAACAATCTTCAGGCATTTCTCGAATAAATAATCGCTCTTTTTTCAACAAAAAAACCGCTCCTTTTTTTCTTTATAATTAAAGATACGCAAAGGAGCGATAAAATCATTTTGCTAAATAAGAAGGAACTTTTTTTAAACTATCAAAAATCGCAAGTGTCTTCGTCTCTATTTCAGGTGTAGGTTCAATTAGGTCTGGAATCATAATTACCGGAATTCCTGCAGCTTTAGCAGCTGAAATACCATGTTTTGAATCCTCTAAAACTAACGTCTTTTCGGGTTTTGTACCTAAAAAATCAACTGCTTTATTGAAAATTTCTGGATCTGGTTTGGCTCGAGTCACATCTTCTGCAGAAAGGATACCTGAAAAGCGATCTTGAATCTCAGCGTTAGAGAGTAATAACTCAATTGCACTGCGAACATTACTTGAAGCAACCACTCGAGGAATTTGAGCTTGATCCAAATAATCTAACAATTCTAAAACGCCATCTTTCAAAGGAACTGCACCAGAAGCGAAAACTTGGTAGGTATCTTCGTAAGACCGACGGATAAATTCATCGACTGTTTCTTTTCCATGTTCTTGATAGATTTGATGATAATGAGCTTTCACTTCTTCATCTGAAACACCGATAAAATCCATATAAAGTTCTTTTGTATAAGGGATACCCATCTCATCTGCAATTTTTTGCGTTGATTCATAATAGACTAGCTCTGTATCAAAAAGCAAGCCATCCATATCAAAAATAACACCTTCAAATTTATTCATTACTTCCTCCTACATTTAATAATAATTCTCTCACTTGTGAAACAAAATAAAGTGAGCCAGTAACAAGTAATAAGTCATCTTCTGCCATCTTTTCTAAAATTTCGCCTAAACCAAATTGCCATAATGAAACAATTTCTGTATGCTCATCTTCATAATGCATCATTTTTGATAACTCGATAGCTCTTGGATAGTCGAATGTTGTCAAATATAAATGAACTTTCGGGATGGTTTTCAACTTCGTTAACATTTGATTGATGTTTTTAGTCGCTAATGCTGAGAATAATATATTGATTTCTCGATTTGGAAATTCTTTTTTTATGTTATCGACTAATCGATCAACTGCATGGTCATTATGAGCGCCATCTAAAATAATTAATGGCTCTGCACTTAGTAATTCCATTCGAGCAGGCCAAAAAGCTTTTTTTAGTCCATTATAAATATCACGCTCCGCTAAGTTAAGTTGCTTGATTTGACCATATAAATAGAAAAGTTGAATAGCTACCGCCGCATTTTCAGTTTGATGATGACCTAGTAACGGTACTTTAACATTCGTTAACTTACCTGCCGCTCCATAAAAATTGAATACTTCGCCCCACTCTTTATCCGGATGTAAATATTCTAATGTATATTCTTTGCCGTAGCGATAAATTTTGCTTTCCATTTCATCAGCTTTATCTTGAATAACAAGCATCGCTTCTTCGCCAATATTTCCTGTAACTACTGGGATATTTTTTTTGATAATTCCTGCTTTTTGAAAAGCGATTTTTTCAATTGTTTCACCTAAAATTTCAGTATGATCTTTCCCAATCGTTGTAATTGCTGTCAACATAGGGTGAGCAACATTGGTACTATCTAACAGTCCACCTAACCCGACTTCAATAATAGCGACATCCACTTGCTCCTCATAAAAATAATCAAACGCCATTGCTGTTAACGTTTCAAATTCAGTAATTCCTGCTGTTTCAGGTTCTTTATCCAATTCATTCACTAAGGATTGATATTTTTTCACATAAGAGATCAATTGCTGCTCTGAGATTCCATGACCATTAATTGCAATTCTCTCGTTAAATTCTTCAATATAAGGGGACGTAAAGGTTCCAACTGTTAATCCTACTTCTTGTAGCATGCAACGTAAATAAGTCACTGTTGATCCTTTGCCATTAGTTCCTGCAATATGAATCGTTGGTACCTTTGTTTCTGGATGTTCAACAAGATTTAACAACGCGGCTACACGATCCAAACCAGGCCTTGTTCCAAAAGGTAGTCGACTGTGGACCCAATCAATTGCTTCTTCTATCGTTAAGCTCATTTTTTTCACTCCTCACACCGTTCATTATAACGAAACAAAAGTGGCTTTTCACTAATAAACATCTGATTTAGTAAAAATAGTTTTAAATTTCCTTTTTGAAATCGGATTCTTAGGATTTCACTCTATCCTACTATAAAAACTATGATAAAATGAACATATTGTCTAATAATACCGAGTGAAGTGAAACAAAGTAAAAATTAGCCTACCAGTAATTACTTAAAACTTATTATTATTACGATAACACTCGAAAAACAGAGGAATTCGATAACCATCGGACTTACTTGCTTCTCGAAGCAAACCATTCTTTGTTCCAACGGCTAAAAAAACATTACGAAACTTATCTTTTAGAACGTCTTCAGCGATTTGCTTTCGACTATCAGATGTTTATTCAATTATTTAGAAACAGAGGAATATATATGTCTAAAAAACGAACTACCTTTTTACGATTAATGAGTTTTCTGCTCCCTTTCGCACTCCTTCTTACTCTTTGGTTGATTTTGGGCTTAGCTCCTTTTGGTAAGAACAATCTTTTGGTAAGTGATCTCGGGACGCAATATCTTCCTTTTTTGAGTGCCTTCAAACAATATTTTGAGAGCGGAAATCATTTGACCTATTCCTTCTCAAATGGCATTGGTGGCTCGATTTTATCCTTAGTGGCTTACTACGTAATCAGCCCTTTTAATTTTCTAGTGTTCTTTTTTTCTTCTAGTCAGCTCCCTATTGCAATTTTATTAATTATCACCTTAAAAATTTCATGTATGGGTAGCGCTATGTTTTATTATTTACAAAAAACCTATCAGCGAACTACCAGTGGTTTGCTTCTCTTTTCAACTTCTTATAGTCTTTGCGGGTTTGTCATTGCTTATAGTTTAAATTTCATGTGGTTGGATGCGTTGATTCTATTACCTTTACTGATTTTAAGTATCCAACGTTTATGGGAGCAAAAAAAATGGGGTGCTTATAGTATCCTACTTTTTCTGACAATTATTACCAATTACTATATGGGGTATATGATCTGTATTTTTGCGGTTTGTTATAGTATGTACTGGTATTATCTTTCACCAAATAAAAAAACTAAATCAATCTGGCGCTTTTTTAAATCGGGGAAACTATTTTTCCTTAGTTCGTTTCTATCTGGTGTTAGTACTAGCTTTATCTTACTACCCGCAATTGAAGGGATGCTTCAAACAAAAAAAACTGCATTTGATTTATCTACTTTCTTTCCAAAACCAGTTTTTGGTTTCTCATTTTTATCTCAATTTGGACTGGGAACAATCAATTTTGATTTACGTTTAGATCATTTACCTAGTGTTTTTTCTGGCTTATTAATGACACTGTTGTTCATCACTTATTTCACTTTAAAAGAAATTTCTTTTAAAGAAAAAAAAGCAACCCTACTGGTGATGGGTTTTATCTTTTTAAGTTTTTGGTTAGAAGGATTAGGAACGGTTTGGCATATGTTCCAAAATCCAGCTGGTTTTCCTTATCGAAATACCTTTATTTTTAGTTTTTTACTAATCAAATTTGCTTATGAAGCTTACCTTAAATTAAAAGATGGCGCTATTTTGCCGCTAAAAGTCCCGCTTATTTTTTCTGTTTTACTAAGTATTGGTCAACTTGCCCTAGCAATAAACCATCAGACTTTTCTTTTATCTAACAGTTATTTTTTTATCAGTCTTTTCTTTATTTGGTTGTTCTACTTTATTATCTATGTTCAGCAGAAGACACATTACTTCAAGAAAAGTCTCTCCATCCTGTTGTTAGCACTCGTTTGTTGCGAAATTGGTACAAATTACTGGATTTCTTTAAAAGATATTCCTTTTGGTAATCAGCAAAATTATGCAACAATGTATCAGCAACAAAGTCAAATTATTCGTAATCTAAAAGCTAAACAACCTGAATTATTCCGAATTAAGCAAACATTAGACTCTACTGCTTCTGGCTACAGTGAAAAAAATAATGGGTATAATAACTCAATTTTATTTGGCTATGCGGGTGTTTCGAGTTATACATCAACTCTAGAAGCATCTACTCAAGATAGCCTGAATATTTTAGGCTTATATGCTAAAAATGATCGTCGAATTGGGTATGTGGATAATTCAAAAGTCATTAACTTCTTATTGAATGTCCCATATGAAATTACTCCTGAAACGCTTGATAAAGAACCTTTGGAAGCATTCGAAGAAACGACGGTCTATAAAAATGATGAAGCAATTGGCATGGGAATCTTAGCTGCTGATACATTAAAAGACTTAGAATTGACGACCAAAGATCCTTTGAAAAATCACGAGGATATCTTACAACAATTTAGTCCAAGTACAGAACCGTATTTTGAAAATGTTAAAAAGTTAACAGAAAAAACAACAGCTAATTATTACCAATTAGAAGCACAAGTCAATACAACAGGAGATCTCTATGCCTATATCCCGCATATCAATTGGAAGAATGTCAGCGATATTGAAGTGAATGGTAAAAAAATTAAACCTACTATTGCGATTGCTACCAACCAACTTTTTAATCTCGGTTTCTTTAACAAAAATGAGCCGGTGACTTTAACGATTTACTCTAAGAAAAAACTTGATTTGACCGATTGGACGTTACAAACTCTTAACCAAAATAAATTTGATCAACTTGTTTCTGAAAAACAAGAGCAGTCACTTTCGCTACATAAAGAAAATGGCCGCTATAGTGGACAAATAACGGTCGACGACGATGATAGACTTCTGTATTTATCGATTCCATTTGATAAAAACTGGACGGTCAAAGTCGATGGAAATAAAGTCGCCACTTTCCCTGTTTTAGAAAACTTTACTGGAATCAACTTAGCCAAAGGAACTCATCAAGTGACTTTTCAGTATCATCAAAAAAGCTTTACTCTAGGTATTATGATTAGCATTTTAGTTCTTTTTAGCGTATCATTTTACCAACTGATCAAATGGCGATTAAAAAAAAGAACAACCTCTTCTAATCAGTAGTTCTTGTTCTTACAAGGAGCTATACAAAATGAAATCGATTATCGCATTTTTAAAACGTGTTATCTATCTACTACCAATTTTTGGAATTATTGGTTTTACTGGTTTAGTAGCTTATGGCTATTCAAAAGGAATCTTCCATTCTGTTCATACGTTACAAACCTTTATTGGTCAATTTGGCGACTACGCTGTTGCATTTTTTATTGTCTTACAGATTTTGCAAGTCATCGTTCCTATCTTGCCTGGCGGTATTTCTTCCGTCGTTGGAATGTTAATGTTTGGCAATATTCAAGGCTTGATTTATAGTTATATCGGCTTAATCATTGGCGATATTCTAGTTTATTGGATTGCTCGTTATTACGGAAAACCTTTTGTTAAATTGATTCTGAGTAAAAAACGCTATTCTCAATTTGAACAAATGCTTGACCGACCAAAAGATGGCATTAAGAAACTCATGATTATTACCTTATTAGTTCCTTTTGCTCCAGACGATTTGGTTTGTTTAGTGGCTGGTTTGACCGACTTTCCGTTTAAAGAATACACCAAGATTTTACTCCTTTTAAAACTATGGTCTGTTGGAACATATAGTTTTGCAATTCTATTTATTTTTGAGAAATTTTTGATGATCTGATTATAGAAATCATTCAAAAAAGCAATCACTAAGGTTTTGTTTTCTAGTTAATAGAAAACGGCCTAAGTGATTGCTTTTTATTCTTTTATTTAGCCAACTGTTTTCAATTGGGCAATTCGTTCTTTCACGATTTCTTGTTTTTCTAAGTAGTCTTTTTCTTTCGCTTTTTCAGCAGCGACTACTTCTTCTGGAGCATTAGAAACAAAACGTTCATTGGCCAATTTCCCTTGTACTCGTTTTACTTCTTGTGTCCATTTTTCTAATTCTTTTTCTAAGCGAGCAATTTCTTCCTCGATATTTATCAAACCAGCTAATGGTAAATAAATTTCTGCGCCAGTTAAAACGGCAGACATCGCCAATTCTGGTGCAATGATATCTGGACTAATCGTCAACTCTTCGGGATTACAGAAACGTTCGATATAGTTTGTATTTTCTGCTAAGAAGGTATTGATTTCTTTATCTGTTGTTTTGATTAATAACGTAATTGGTTTTGAAAGGGGCGTATTTACTTCTGCGCGAATATTTCGAACGGAACGAATCACTTCTTTCAATACTTCCATCCCTCTAGCAGCTGTTTCATCTGATAATTCATCTTTAACCACTGGATAAGCTGCAACAACTAATGATTCCCCCTCATGAGGAATATTTTCCCAAATTTCTTCTGTTACAAACGGCATAATTGGATGCAATAGGCGTAAGATTTGATCTAATGTATAAACCAAAATACTCTTAGTTGTTTGTTTGGCAGTTTCATTTTCCCCATAAAGAATTTCTTTACTCATTTCAATGTACCAATCACAGAAATCATCCCAAATAAAGTTGTATAACTGACGACCAGCTTCACCGAATTCAAAACGGTCAAATAAATCAGTCACTCGTTCGATGGTCTCATTTAATCTAGTTAAGATCCAACGATCAGCAACCGTTTTGTCCCCACTAAAATCAATTTCTTCAACAGTCATTCCTTCAACGTTCATAATTACGAAACGACTAGCATTCCAAATTTTATTGATGAAGTTCCAAGAGGCATCCATTTTTTCATAACTGAAACGCATATCTTGGCCTGGAGCAGAACCGTTAGACATAAACCAACGTAAAGCGTCCGCACCATACTGGTCGATGACTTCCATTGGATCGATTCCATTCCCTAAAGATTTACTCATTTTGCGACCATCTTCTGCTCGAATCAATCCATGCATCAAGACATTTTTAAACGGTGCTTTTCCAGTAAACTCTAAACTTTGGAACATCATTCGACTTACCCAGAAGAAGATAATATCATAGCCTGTAATTAAGGTACTCGTTGGGAAATATCGTTGGTAATCAGAAGCCTCTTCATCTGGCCAGCCCATCGTTGAAAATGGCCATAAAGCAGAACTAAACCAAGTATCTAATACGTCTGAATCTTGAATCCAATTTTCTGCATCTGCCGGAGCTTCCATTCCAACATACATTTCTCCTGTTTCTTTATGGTACCAAGCAGGAATTTGATGTCCCCACCAAAGCTGACGGGAAATTACCCAGTCGTGAACATTTTCCATCCAACGTAAAAAGGTTTGATTAAAACGTGGTGGGAAAAATTCCACTGCATCGTCTGTATCTTGATTTTTTATCGCTTTTTCAGCTAATGGTGCCATTTTTACAAACCACTGAGTAGATAAACGTGGTTCAACAACAACACCAGTACGTTCTGAGTGACCAACACTGTGCGTCATTTTTTCGATTTTAATCAAGCGACCGATTTCTTTTAGATCAGAAATAATTAGTTTACGGGCTGCAAAACGATCCATCCCTTGATATTTCCCAGCTAATTCATTCATCGTTCCATCTTCATTCATCACGTTGACACGTGGTAAATCATGACGATTCCCCACTTCAAAGTCATTCGGATCATGAGCTGGCGTGATTTTTACTACGCCTGTTCCAAAATCCATTTCAACGTATTCATCCGCAATAATCGGTATTTCTTTCTCTACTAATGGTAAAGTCACTGTTTTGCCAATCAACTCTTGGTAACGCTCGTCATCAGGATGAACAGCAATCGCAGTATCTCCAAGCATTGTTTCAGGTCTAGTAGTAGCAATTTCCACAACACCAGAACCATCAGTCAACGGGTAGCTCATATGATAAAAAGCACCCTCTACATCTTTATGAATTACTTCAATATCAGATAATGCCGTTTTTGCTTTTGGATCCCAATTAATGATATACTCCCCACGATAAATCATTTCTTTTTCATAAAGAGCAACAAACACTTTGCGTACTGCTTCAGATAAACCATCATCTAACGTGAAACGCTCACGCTTATAATCTAAAGAAAGTCCAATTTTTGCCCATTGTTCACGAATATGGCTTGCATATTCTTCTTTCCAATCCCAAACTTGTTCCACAAATTTTTCGCGACCTAAATCATAACGAGAAATTCCTTGCTCAGCCAATTTCTCTTCGACTTTGGCTTGTGTAGCAATTCCAGCATGGTCCATTCCTGGTAACCATAAGGTATCAAAACCTTGCATTCGTTTTTGACGGATTAACATATCTTGCAACGTTGTATCCCAAGCATGACCTAAATGTAATTTCCCAGTTACATTTGGGGGTGGAATAACGATTGAATAAGGTTTTGCTTTTTTATCTCCACTTGGTTTAAAAACATCTTGGTCTAGCCATTTTTGATAGCGCCCCTGTTCAACTTCGTTAGGTTGATATTTCGTGGGTAAATTTTTCTCAGTTGTCATAGCAATCCTTCTTTCGTTCTATTTAATTTTTATTCGTTTTATTTTAAGACAGAGTGTGAAACAAAAAAAAAGCCCTAAAATACTTTCGTATTCTAGGACGTATAATCTTACGCGGTACCACCTAAATTATGTTTGCTTGAGCAAACATCGCTTCGTTAGTGAGTTAACGATCACCACTCGAATAGTCTTACTAAATGATTCAGACTACTGACTTCCAAGCTACCTTCTGATTAACTGTGTGAAAATCTCTCAGCTTTTGATTTTCTCTCTAAAACGACGTCAATCGTACTCCTCTTGTTCACTGTCTTTGCTACATTTTACAATGGAAAAGTTTGAAAGTCAAACCGTGTTGTAAAACTACTAATCTAGCAAATAGCGAAAAACAACCGTTTCAGTTTAAGAAGCAACTAATGCTTTGGCACTAGCAATTGCTTTAGCATAATCTGGTTCTTCTGCAATCTCTGCCGAAATTTGTTCATAAATAATTTTTCCAGTAGCATCAATCACAAAAATTGCTCGCGCTAATCGACCCATTGCAGGAATGAATAATCCATAAGCTTCGCCAAATGAACCATCTTGATCATGCAACATTTCCATATCTACGCCTTCAGCTGCACACCAATTTTCTTGTTCTTCCTTCGTATTATTAGAAATCGTCACAAATTGAATCCCTGCAATATTACCTGCTTCTTGATTAAAACGTTTTGTTTGTAACGCACAAACTCTCGTATCAATATCTGGAACAACACTAATTAAAACAGGTTTCCCTTCAAATTGGCTTAACGTTATCGCTTCATTCGCTAAATTAGGAATTGAAAAATTTGGTGCCTGTTCTCCCTCAAGTGGTTGAATACCAGTTACCTCAAGAACTTCACCTTTTTTAGTCACTTGCATTTTATTGCTCCTCTCCTACTACTTATTTGCTTTTAGTATAGAGGAAGAGAAAAAGGAAAACAAACTTCTTGCTTTCCTTTAGCGTTTTGTGAGGGAAAAATTCTCATCAAAATAAATCAAGGTTTGTAACTCGGTCGTCAAATCAATATACTGAACATTGACATGTGCTGGAACTGTTACTCGATCCGGTGCAAAATTCAAAATAGCTGTAATACCACTATCAACGATTTGATTGATTGCTTCTTGTGCATACTGGCTAGGAACGGTAGAAATGGCTACAGACACTTCGTTTGATTGAATCGTCGTTGCTAAGTCTTCCATTGATTGAACTACGATATCATCAATAACCATTCCAACTAATTCTGGATTTGTATCAAAAGCACAAGTAATATTTAAATTTTCATTTCTACGAAAATTATTCTTAATCAATGCTTTACCAAGATTCCCACAACCTATCAAGGCAATTCCTTTTTCTTCTTGCGTATTTAAAATATTACTAAATACATCAATTAAATAAGGAACATCATAGCCGTAACCACTGCGACCTAACTCACCTAAATGTGAAAAATCACGACGAATTGTGGCTGAAGGAACTTGAGTGATTTCACTAAATTCTTTTGATTTAATTCGAGTGACCCCTGAATCTCCTAGCATTTTTAAATACCGTAAATATAATGGAAAGCGTTTTGCAGTTGCTTTAGGCATCTTTTTATCTTTATATATAGTCTCCATTAGATACTCTCCTTGTTAATTCGTTCACATACTTAGTGTAGCACGGTTCAGTTTACTGGGCAACTAGTTTGTGAAACAACTATCAGAAAATGAGTAAATACTAATCAAAAAGAATGCAAAAAGAAACTCACGTATTTCTTTCAAGATAACTTCTTTTTTTTAAACTCTTATTTGAATAGAAATTTCACGAATTTTCTCATTTATTGAGCTATAAAAAAGAGCAGAAAGATTTCTGAAATTCTAACCGTCCTCATCGTTAGATTTAGACAAATTTCAGCCTACTCTTTCTACTCTGATTGCAAAAAAATGTTAACTTTATCCATAAATCTTAGTTTTTATAACAAATCTGAAAACTCTTCGGTTTGTTTTGCTTGCTCTGGTTCGACTGTAATTTCACTCACCTTAATCCCAGCTAAAGAACGTTCCATCAATCCTTCAATATCCAATCGAGCTTCATATGAACGAGCCTTATCCAATTTCGGTCTTGTTTTTGGTTGTGGTGGAGCAAAAATAGTACAACAATCTTCAAAAGGTTGAATTGCTAATTCAAATGTATCGATTTTTTCTGCAAGTTCAATGATTTCGCTCTTATCCATTGTTACAACAGGACGAACAATTGGTGTCATGGTCACTTCGTTGATTGCGACCATGCTTTGCAAGGTTTGCGAAGCTACTTGCCCTAAAGATTCGCCATTGATAATCACTAATCCTTTACGGAGTTCTCGCAGTGCATCTGTTAAACGCAACATCATTCGACGAGTAACGGTCATTAAATAGCCCTCTGGCACCACTCGCTTGATTTCTTCTTGAATTTCGGCAAATGGTACTTCGATAAATTGAATACTCCCTGCATAGGGTGCCAATTTAGCTGCCAAATCTTTCGTTTTTTGTAACGATTGCTCACTCGTGTAGGGAGGACTTGCAAAATGGACCGCTTCAATCTCAACGCCACGTTTCATCGCTAAATAACCAGCCACAGGAGAATCAATCCCTCCAGACAACATTAGCATCCCACGACCACTAGTTCCGACAGGTAAGCCTCCAGCTCCTTTGATTGTTTCAAAAGAAAGATAAACTGCTTCTTTTCTGACTTCTACACGAATATTGATATCTGGTTGTTTCATTTGTACTTTAATGTCTGGACAAACTTCAAAAACAGCTCCGCCTAATTCACGATTTAATTCATTAGAATCCAATTCAAATGAATGATCTGAACGTTTAGACGTAATTTTAAATGTTTGGCCAGGTTGGTAAACACTTAAAATAATTTCTTGAACCATTTTACGAATGGCTGGTACCTCTTTTTCTACTTGAATACTAGGTGAGAATGTTTGAATTCCAAAAATTTTTTCCAGTTTTGGTAGTACTTGTTGTCCATCTGCTCCGTTTAAAATCAAATGCATACGGTCGCGATCTGCACGAATTTTTATTTCGGGAAACGCACTTAATGATCGTTTCACATTTTGAGCTAGTTGCATGATAAATGAACGTCTATTTTTTCCTTTTGTTGAAAGTTCGCCATAACGAACCATAATTTCTGTATATTTCATTTTGTCAGTCCTTCTCTAATGATCTCTGATTTACTTGTTTGAAACATTGAACGATGTACTTATCTTTATCCGATAACAGAAAATCGTTTATATAATTGATTAAAAATGACCATGAATTGTTCTGCCTCAGCCATGGTATTACTTTCGTCTAAACTAATTCGGATTGCAGACGTCGCGATATAATCAGGAACTTTCATCGCATGTAACGTACTACTAGCGGTTTTCTTTTTACTGGAACAAGCGCTAGTAGTAGAAGTATAAATTTGCTTTTCTTCTAATGCATGAACCAATACTTCACCTCGAATATTTTTTAATCCGAAACATAAAATATGCGGTGCAAAATCAGTAGTCATCTCTGAAAATAAAGTCACATTTTTATATTCTTTCAGTGCTTCTAATAAATAACGACGAATGATCGCTGTATGATTTGGTTTTTCAGCAATTTTAGTCAAATATAAGCGTAATGCTTTTGCCATGGCAACGATTCCTGCAACATTCTCGGTACCACTTCGATGATTATTTTCTTGTCCACCACCATTTAGCAAGGGTAACAATTTTCTACCTTGTTTCCAATAAATAAAGCCCACGCCTTTTGGACCATGAAATTTATGAGCAGAAAAAGTAGCAAAGTCGACACGTGGGGTCAGCCAAGTTTCAAATGGTACTTTACCGATTGCTTGGACAGCATCTACATGAAAATGAATCTTTGGATAATTTTCTAATATTTGACTGATTTCTTGAATTGGTTGAATTGAACCCACTTCATTATTAACCGCCATAATCGATACTAAAATAGTTTCTTTGCGAATTAATTTTACTAACTCAGAAACACATACTAAGCCATGTTTATCTACAGGCGCAATCGAAACTTCAAATCCATTTTTAGCTAACTGCTTTGCTGATTCAGCGACTGCGGGATGTTCAATACTTGAAATAATAATATGACGTCCAAATGTCTTTTTTGCTAAAGCAGTTCCTTTTAAAATCCAATTATCGCCTTCTGTTCCACCACTAGTAAAAAAGACCTCATCTTGTCCAACATTAATTAATTCAGCTATTTGTTTTCTTGATTGCTGAATCAAACGATTGGACTGATTCCCTAAATCATTCAAACTAGAGGGATTACCAATAATTCGTTGACTTGTTTTTATATAGGCATCAAGTGCTTGAGGATAAATCGGAGTTGTCGCACTGTTATCAAAATAAATCATCTAAAAAACCTTCTTCTCTTAAAATTCTTTCCTATTATATACTTTCTAATTTATGAGTTCAACTATCATTTTTGTTCGTTAGACTTACTTGACTAAAGACCGCACAATGCCTGAAAAGCATTGTGCGGTCTTTAAAAGTTATTTCTTATGTCTAAATCGCATCTAAATTATTAAAATAGAAGTCTTCGATTCGTCTGAAAGCACCTGGCTCAACATGCTCAAGAGCTGTGCCAATTTCATCAAGTGCATCTTGATAACGATATTGTTTTGAGAATAAATTCAAACTATTTTCCATTGCCACGCGAATATTCTCATGTGTATGGCGATAACGATTAGCGTATTGCAACATTTGTTCTGTAAGTGCTGCAGAATTAACTAAATCATTCGTCTTTTTATCTAACATATCTAAATCTTCATTACATAAATCAGATAGTTTGGTAATTTCTTCCATATTAATTCGGATTCGATTTAACGCCTTACTTAATTCTTCAATACGGTCTGTTGCTACAAAGAAAAACTCTAAGTAGTCAGATGGTAAGCCTGGTAAACGTTGCTTTTCAACAAAACGTTTGATATTACGCAATCTGAATTCATATTGATCAACTTTTTCTTGCGCTTTTTTCTCACCTTTTCTTAAATCTTTCAATGAATCATCGATTTCAACTTGTTGATTTTCAATGTCATCTAAAATTTTATAGCAATCTTTAAAGAATGCTTGAACTTCTGAATAAGGAATTGTATGATCTTTGATTTTTGGTTCGAAGTCCTCATAACGACGAATCAATTCTTCGATTTCTGATTGGAAGCCTCTTGAACGTCCTAACTCATTATGGTTCAATGTGTAGCTTTGAGATGTATGATCTAATTCAATCATTAACTGACGATTGTTTCTTAGCGTATGAGCAATATAATCTCCAACAATTTTTTGATTGCTAGTTACATATTTTTTCGCTTTAATCTCGCGTTCCATAATATCATACAGCGCATCAATTGCATTTGCTGTATCTCTATTCGCAACTTCTACTGCATCAACTTCTGTTTTCTCTAAATCAACGGAAGAATTTTTCACACGTTTTTGAACACGTCTTAATTCGTCTTCAAAGTTTTTCTCTGGGAAAACATAATGATCTGCTTTTAATCGTTTATACCCTTCTTCAATCTCTTTTAGTTGATCTGGGAAAGTTCGATTCAATTCATCATATAGTGGCGGAATACGTCTCATAATATCATCTAACTCATACGTGTGACGTTCTGCATTTTCTAATACTTCACGTGCTTCCACAGGATCGCCAGAAGTATTCAATGTAACAAATTGAGTAAATTCGATTTCGATATTTTTGATTTGTTTTTGTAATTCAGAGTATGAAGCGCCAAATTCTTCTTTTTCATCATGAAGTAATTTGCTAATCTCTTCGTAAACATCCAAGGCTTTTTGCACTTCTAATGAATTACGTTCCTCGCTTTCACGAAGTTCTTTCAATCCATTACGAATCACTTCAACTTCTGATTCCATCTCAGCCATTGTCTCATCAGCTTCTTCAACCGCACGTTTTGCTTTCATAAATCTGAATGTTTCATTTAAGTTTTCAACTTCAAAGATTTGACTTTCAAGTTCAGCAAAAGAGCGGGTAGAAATTTCAGTCCAACGTTGATTCCATTCTCTGAAGGTATTCTGACTTTGTCCGACCATATGCATTTTTTTAACTTCATCTACTTCTTCAATCACAGGCAAATCAAACAATGCTTCTTTTCGCCTCTCTAGACTATCCAGTTTCGTTTGGTTTTTCTTTCTCATAAATAACCCAACTAGATACAATGCTGCTGCGATGATTATTATAGCTAAAACTATGATAATGATCAGATTATTCTTCATTAATGGTTCCTCCGTTTATGTGTACGTATATTAGAAGCAAGTTTAATAAATAACAAATGTCATTCACTAAAAATCGCACTATTCATTTATCAAAAAAATATTAGTGTCAAAAAAACACCTACAGAAAATTATATCATAAATCATTCAATCAAGCACTACTTAATTAGATTTTTTTGCTATTTTCTTAACTTTCTATTAAGGTTGTCTATTCGGTAATTGGTCTATTCCTCTTCTTGTAAAATTTTACAAATATCACTTAATTCAACTATTGTTCGCTGAGCCTGTTTTTGATCCATATTAAATTGCGTGTCTTGTAAAGCCCAGACAGTTAAACCAGCTCTTTTCGCTGCTAAGATTCCTCGTTCAGAATCCTCAATAGCAATACATTCTGCAGGTTCCAAACCTAGCTCAGCCACGGCGTATAAATAAATATCTGGCTCAGGTTTACTTTTTTCAAATTGTGTCCCACTAACCACAAGATCAAAATAACTACTCAACTGATCAATTTTCAATACTTCTTCGATTACATCCATTGAAGAGGAAGAAGCTAAACCAACTTTAAACTTTTTACGTTTCAAAAATCTTAAAATTTGCTTTGCATCTTCATCGATTAACGCTGTATAGTCAATTGGATGACTTTTTTTATATTCTTGATATTTTTCATTTAGCCATGATTTGTCATGCTCACAGTCATTTTCTTTAAGCACTAAATCCCACAAGCTACGCATATCGGCCCCTATCATCAGCTGAATCGGTAAATGATCGATGGATAAGTCATACTCACTTAAAAAATCTTTGCGCCGTTGATAATAGAATTGTTCGCTATCAACAAGCACACCATCCATATCAAATATAATTCCTTTAAATTCTTCAGCCACTCAGGCACACCTCATTTTAGACATTTTTATCAATCACGTTCAGTGTAACAAAAATTGAGAAAAAAATGAAGAATTTTATTGAAAGAAAATTGAAAACCCATGAAAAAGATCCTTTTTATTATTGATTTTCCACTAGATTTTCTGTATTCTTTTTACTATATGAAAAAATAATTAAAATTAGGAGTGACTAAGGTGAAAGTTACAAAGTTTGGTGGGAGCTCTCTTGCCTCTGCAACCCAGTTAGATAAAGTGTTCCAAATCGTGAAAGACGACGCTTCACGAAAGGTTATCATTGTTTCAGCTCCAGGTAAACGTTCACCTGAAGATATCAAGGTAACTGATTTATTAATTTCTTATTACAATGCTTTTTTAAATAACGAAGAGACAGCAACTCTCATTAAACAAATTATTGCTCGCTATGAAGGAATTCTAGAAGAATTAGGGATGGAAAAAGATGTTTTAGTAGATATTCAAACATCCATCGAACAATTAGAGCAATTACCTAAAGAAAATAATCCACATCTATTTGATGCCTTTTTAGCCAGCGGTGAAGACAATAATGCCAAACTAGTAGCGGCTTTCTTCCGTCATAAGGGGCTAAATGCTATATACAAAAATCCTTTAGATTTAGGCATTATTGTCTCTGATGAACCTGGTAATGCTCGTATTTTGACTTCTTCATTAGATAAAATCAATCAATTTAAAGATACAACCGAGCTATTGGTTGTTCCCGGCTTTTTTGGCTACACAGAAAATGGTGAGATTTGTACCTTTTCTAGAGGTGGTTCTGATATTACAGGTTCAATTGTGGCGGCTGGGATGCAAGCATCGATTTATGAGAACTTTACCGATGTCGATGGAATTTTTGTTGCTCATCCAGGAATTGTCCATGAACCAAAAACAATTAAAGAATTAACGTATCGCGAAATGCGTGAATTGGCTTATGCTGGATTTGCCGTCTTACACGATGAAGCCTTAATGCCTGCTTACCGCGCAAATATTCCTGTAGTAATCAAGAATACAAATAATCCGCAACATCCAGGAACTTTGATTACAACATCTAGATCAGTTAAACATGATCCTGTTGTCGGAATTGCCAGTGACCAAGGATTTGCTAGTATCTACCTAAGTAAGTATTTAATGAATAGAGAATTGGGATTCGGACGCCGATTTTTACAAATTTTAGAAGAATTAGGTTTGAGCTATGAACATATGCCATCTGGGATTGATGATATTTCAGTCATTATAAGAGAATGTCAACTATCGCAAGACATTGAAGAAGAGTTGATGGAACGTTTGCAACTTGAACTAGAACCCGATGAATTAAAAATTACACACGGTCTTTCAATGTTAATGATTGTCGGTGAAGGAATGCGTCAACGCATCGGGGTCATGGCAGACAGTGCTGTAGCCTTAGCTAAAAATCATATCAACTTAGAAATGATCAACCAAGGTTCTTCTGAGGTCAGCATCATGTTTGGTATTCGAGAAGCACAAGAGAAAAAAGCCATCCAAGCGTTATATGATACTTTTTTTAATTCTGAAGTTGACCATCACTCGAACTAAAACAGTATCAATCCAACCTCCCCCTCAACATGAGGAGAACTGTAGAAAATAAAAGACACTGTGAAAATTGATTCCATTATCCAATCAACTTTCACGGTGTCTTTTTGCTTATTCTTAACTAATTATTTTTAGCGCTAGTATTTTTTTGTTTTTCCAACAACTTTTTAATTTTCGGTTCTGGAGCCCATTCTGCTTGCCAGTTAGCTGGCTTCAACACTTTGTTCGTTACTTCATCATAATGAGGTTTACCGTCAGGAAAAAGTTTGCCCATATTCGCTTGATGAACCACAGCAAATATTTCCGTAGGGTCCACTCCTAATAAAGAAAAAGAGCCATAGGTGAAATACAACAAATCAGTTAACGCATCCACCTCGTCAACTAATGGATCGATGACTTCATGCTCCTTAGCAAGAATTTTAGTTTCAGCTTTTTTTATCGCTTGCTGGAGTTGTTCAACTTTCTCTTTAAATAACGATTGATCATTATTACAAGCCCCATATACAAATTCCACTAGTTCTTCAATTTTGAATTCTGCCCGAAAAGCCGCAGAATCTGCTGAAAAAGCAGTTGGTTGATTTGGTTTTCGATTATCAAATTGTTCATGAAACGCTTCAACCATTTCAAATGGATTATCAATTTTCATAAAAAACGCCTCCTGCTTTTAGATAATTTGGTAATGTTTTAACGCATAATAAATACCGTCTGCTTCATTTGTCTTCGTCACAAAATCAGCTATTTGCTTCACATCAGCTTCGCCATTTCCCATAGCAACACCGATTCCAACACCTTCGAGCATTTCCAGATCATTCCAGCTATCGCCAAAAACCATCACTTCTTCTAAAGAAAGATTGTACGCTTGAGTGAATTTTTCAATCCCTTTTAATTTTGATCCTCCGCTTGGAATGATGTCAACTGTATAAGGATTCGAGCGCGTAAAATGACAGTTCGCTAAATTAGTTTTTAAATAATCAAGCTCTGTTTCTGGGCTTAATAATACACACTGATAAATAGGTTGGTATAAAATGGGTAATTCTCGATATTTATATTTTCTTCTTCGTGGTGAAAGTGCGCTCAATGTATTTTTCAACGCATTTACAGGAAAAAAACTCGGAAAAATATTCGCTAATTTCGTAAGCCATTTCTTTTGCCCCATTTGCATAAAGGCACTTCCAGCTATTTCATACTGACTGCCAAATATAATCTGACGATCGTTAGTATCACAAAAAGCCACAATTTGGTCCAACGTTTCCTTCGCGAAATGGTCAGCATAAATCGTTCGCTCTTTTGTATAGACGAGCTGACCGTTGTAGGTTATGAAGACATCTAAATTAAGAGCATCAATCTGTTGGCTTAAACGAATTGGCGCTCTTCCTGTTGCTATGCCACAAATAATCCCATTTTCTTTAGCCATCGCAATCGCCTGTTTGGTTGATTCTAATACTTTTGCTTGTTTTGTAACTAACGTTCCATCAATATCGAAAAAAATAGCTTTTATCATTGGTTTCCTTTCATCCTCTAACTCGAATATAGATCCAAATAAAGTTACTCATCAAAATAAATTCATTTGTGAGGGATTCAATTTTTCATAATGAAGATTTAAACTAGCTTTCATCTCTAATAAATTTCCAGCTGCATCGCCACCGGAATTATTATTAAAAATCACACCAACTTCTTGTACTTGCCCAGAAACATTTTCTACTATTTCACTTAATTCTTTGATTTCTTTAGCATTATATTTATATAAGGTACGTTTCTTCCGCCAATCTTTGTCATTAGCCAGCCAACCTGAAGCGTTTCTACCATGAAATCTAAACAATACAAAAGAATTATTCGTTATGAGGGGAGAAAACGGAACAGGATTGGTCGGAATTTGAGGTTCATCCACAATGACTAAAGAAAATTTCTTACTACTCATAAATTGCTGCATACTATGAATATGTTTTTCTGAATACCAAGATCCATTTCGTAGCTCAATCGCTACAGGGTACTCTTCAAACCATCGATGAATTTTCTCAAGATATTGAACATTTTCTTTTGTGCAAGCAAAACTACCAGCAAATTGAATCAAAAAAGCAAAGAGTTTCCCACTATCAATCAGCGGCTGCATGCTTTTTAGAAAAGCTGAAACCATTTCTGCTTCATTTTGATAATATTGCTGCCACTCATTTTGTCCGCTAATTCCACTATAGACCTTTACAACAAAACGAAAATCACCTGAAACAGATGCTAGCCATTTTTTTACCGACTCTACTTTGGGAATGCCATAGTACGCTGTATCCAGTTCAACAAGCGGTAATTTCCCTGCGTATTCATACAATGAAGAATTTTTTTTCCCTGTCAAGGTTTCATGTTCAGCAAAAGAGGTCAATCCTAAACGAATCATTTGATTCCTCCTATCTGTTTTACTTTAGCGTACGTCCCACTCAATATTCGCTTCACAGTATGTTTGCTCTGAAATTCGAATTTCATGACGAGATACTTTGCCATTCTCCGTATTCAACACTTCAAAATAACTATCAACCGTTTGGCCATATTCAACTTCTTTATCAAATTTGATATTAATAAACTTAGGACGATAGGTCGTTAAATAATCATAGCCTAAAACATCCAAGATCCAATTAAAATAAATCGCATTATTGACATGCTGATTGCCATCAATATCAAAGTAACGAACGCGATAAGGAAGAGAAGTTCCTTGTTGGACTTTTTCAATTTTCGGCGCACGATGAATTTTTTTGATTTTTTCGCTCTCATACGGTTCAATGATTTCTTGAATGACACTACTCATTTTACGATTTTCTTTATCCATTAAAGCAAATGTCGATTGTATTTCTACACATTCGTTTCCATTTGCATCATGAATCCAAAAATTTCTATAACAAAAATATTTATTATACGCCATCGCTTGAGTTGTCACAGCGATTGTTTCCCCAACTTTAGGTAAACGAGTAATGGTAATTTCATAGTTTGTAATCACCCAACCTAAACCAAAAGAAGCAACAAAATCGGCTCCTCTATCCAAAGCATCGCTTTGTTCTTCAGATGTTTTGATAACAACTGCCAACATTGCTGGAATTGTCATTGTTTTTGTAATATCCCCATCGTAATAAGCAACTTCATAGGGGGTTGTATATTTTTTTGCCATTCAAAGTTTCCCCTTTATATCTGGTTTTCTTATTTTTCAAAATTTACTATAAAACTGATTAAATTATACCACAGAGATGAAAATAAAAATGTTTTCTCTACAAACTTAGCTTGGAATTATTTTAGTAAATAGAAAAGTGAATGTTGCGCATTATACTTACTTGGCTATCAGAACTAACTATTTTTGTTTCAGACCTCACTTTTTAACCTAACTTTATCCTTAATTTTCACTCTATCACCAAAAAAAATCCCATATATATTATTTATTTTTATAAATCCAAGTGAAAACAGATTCAATTTTCATCGTCGCTTAATTTCCAATTAAACTAAAATTTTTTATTATTTAAAATCAAATTTTTACACAATAAATTGTTATGAAAATCATTACATGATGCTTAAAGAGTATTCTTTGCCTCATTATTTAAAAACAGATGTTATTTATCGTTCGAACATCATTCGGAAAAATAAAAACGAAAAAAAAAGAAAATAAAATAAGTTCTTTTTATATTTCTGAAAGATTTTTTAAAAGAACTTTTATATTATTTGTTAAAACAAAAAGAACTAAAAAACAAACCAATTTACCAAATAGGTTGATATTTTTTCTTAATAATTGCACAGCATAATAGTTGCTTATGGTTGAATAATATCATAATATAAACAAAATAATAACTTTATAACGTTAATTTTAGGAGGATATCATGAGAATCAAAGGTGACATTGTTCGATCAATAAGAAAGCAAAAAAAGATGTCTCAGATTGTATTAGCGAATGGAATATGTACACAAGGTACCATAAGTAATATTGAAAATAAAAATGTATGTGATAGTATTGAAATTTTGGATGCCGTTTGTAAAAGATTAAATATTGATCTTGAAAGTGTTCTAGAAGACAATGATGAGAAGAAACTAGCCGCCCTATTAAATCAAGTAGAAGAACTTTGTAATACCCTTAACCATAAAAAAGCTTACTCTCTATTAAAAGAATCCGAAATTTCAATACGTGAATTTAAGAATAAGGATTTAGAGATTCGTTGGCTATATTTTATGGGTATTACTAATCTTATTGGCTTCAACAACACAACAGATAGTCTTTTCTATTTTTATCGTGCCAATGAACTTGGAACAGTCAATTCTATCTATGCGATCCTTTCCGTTAACAGCCTAGGTATTTTTTACGAGATGGAAAATGAATTGGACAAGGCGAAAGTCTACTATGAAAAATCGATTACAATGTTAGAAAATATGACTGCTGAAGTTCCAATCGAAGCGACAAAAATTTATTTTAACACCGCTAAATTCTACTCTACTATCAAAGAATTTACACTTGCACATCGAATTGCTTGTCAGGGATTGATTTTAAATAGAGTTCATCAATCGCTTTATATGCTAGATAATTTAGCTTATGAAGTTGCCTACAATGAATTTATGAAATCAACTGATTTAGAATTTCCTGATTTCTCAATGGCTAAAGAATTTGCAAAATTTAACAATAATAAAAATATTTTAGAAGTAATTAAAAAAGATGAAGATTCACTAGTCCAACTTCGTCAAGACTTACAAAACAATCTGTAGTCACTCATTGAATCGTGGGTGTAAAAGCAGCTCCTTCGAAATAAGCCGAAATTTACCAAAAATTTGAAGAGCACCAAGTAGGAATCATTCAACATCGAAAGGAAACCTTTCGTGTTTCTTGTCATTTCCGGAAATTCCTTCTTATTGCGATAAATCACGAAGAACGTAGTGATTCGATGATGCATCGTACCTACTCGGTTCTCGGAGCTAACCACTTTTGTCCCAACCTCATTTAATTAAATCTAGTAAAAAGGGGAGAAACAAATCGCCAGGGCTGTTTGTCTCTCCCTTTTTTCAATTTTTATCATTTAGATAGGCTAACTAATTAATTTTAAACCAATAACTGAAGAAATAATTAATAAGATACAGGCAATTCTGCGCCAATCTTTCGATTCACCATAGATGATCATTCCCAAGATTGCTCCACCGGCTGCGCCGATCCCTGTCCATATCGCATAAGAAATCCCCATTGATAATTGTTTCATTGCCAAATACAAAAAAAGAAAACTACCACTAAACATTGCAATCAGCAAAAATAAGGCATGGATGTCTCTATTTTTATTTACCTTGTTGATAGATCCTACACCAAACATTTCAAAAATTCCGGCAATTATTAAAGAAATCCAACTCATTTTAGTTCTCTCCTTCTGTCGTTGTCACTAACTTCAAACCAACTACTCCTGCTAATAAAAGCGCAATCAAGCCAATTTTGGCCCATCCTATTGCCTCACCATAGCAAATACAGCCAACCAATATTGTCCCAGCAGTCCCTAAGCCAACAAAAACGGCGTACGCAGTTCCAACCGGTAATGTCTTACTCGCATAAATCAACGCGTAGAAACTAATCACAATTGCTAGTAATGTGAGGAACACCTGTAAACCATTCGCACTGTGTTTCATGCCAATCACCCACAAAACTTCAAAAAAAGAACCCATTACTAAAATTAACCACTGTTTGTTCATAACAACCTTCCTCCACTCATTCAGCCGTGTGTATTTATTCATAGAAAAAAGGTGTTAACAAACAACTCTATCTCAGGCCTAAGAGTTGTTTATCAACACCTTTAAAAATAAATATCCGGCGATATCCATTAAAAGTTTTTTATTTTTTTATCGATAATAATTTTAGCACAATAAAGCTAATTGTCAACTCCTTTTATTCTTTACGCTAAAGCTCCCATTGGATCCCAAGGTGCCAAAATAGTTGGATTGGTTTCCCAAACAGCTTGTAATTCGCTAGACAGAAGCTCTTTTCTAATGACAATTTGATACGTATATTGATCCATCCATTCGTCACTCATTACGAAAAATCCTTTATCACCCACTTTTTCGCCCCAACTGTTTTCAACTTTCCATTTAGTAGATTTTCCGTCAACAATATCTACTCCTGTCAAAACCATCGCATGGGTCATCAAGCTTTCGCCATAGTCTAATCGTTCCGCTTTTGTCATTGTAAAATCTATATCGAATAAATCATTGAGTTCTAGGGCATCTAAAGACATGATGCCACTTTTACGGTTAGAATACTGACCAACATCGCAACCAAACCAAACAGATTCTCCTTGCTCTAGTTGTTTGATAGCTAATTCCTTGAATGTCGTCATATCAACATTGATATATTTAACTTCTTTACCTCCAACTACATTTCCCAACATTTCAACTGAATAGGTCTTATTATACGGTTTATCTGCTGTTGGAGCATTAATGATACTAATATAGTCATTTAAATCTAAACCAACATATTTTTCGTAAAATGTCTGTGGTGTTAAATTTTGCTCTAAATGATATTCTTGTTGCTCATCTCTGTATTCAAAATCAAAAACTTCTGGTGGTGTTCCTAAAGAAATCGCTAAAAGACTATAAACTTCTTTAAGCATTTCCTCTTTTACTTGTTGAATTTCTTTCGTTTGTTGGTTTGTTTTAACCATTGTTCTTAATACAGAAGCGTCTTTACGTAGTTTTTTATTTAGGCAATCATTCAATTCTCTGGAATTAGAACTATTACTACTTTCAGGCATCACTGTTTTTGGCACAACACCGTATTTTTGAAAAATCGATACAATCATATCCCATTGTCCACCATCTTGTTGCGGTGTTTGAAGCAGAAAAGCGACCTTTCGACTATCAGTTGCTTGATTAGCTGTAGCCAGAATATTTTCATAAAAGTAATTTGCTTTTTCATATTTGTCCCAAAAGAAAGTATAGTTTTGAGAAAACTCAAAATCTTTTAATTGAAAACGAGTCAGCATTTGATGTCTAAACGTATTTAGTGCTGCAAACATCCAGCAACGTCCACTTTGTTTTTGATTGGCAACTTTACCAGTCGCTATATCAACAGAAAAAACAGGGACATTATTCACTTGCGCTGATTGACTTTCAGCCGAAGCATTAATCCCATTTTTTATTACACTACGTTGAACCGTAGTTTTTTTATCATTTTTCAAAAAATCTTTGCGAGCTGCAGTTGTAGTTTCTTTATTGATTACTGACATTTACATTACCCTTTCTTTGTTAAGCTATCTCATCCATTATAGGACTGATTTTTTATTTACTCAAGTCATTGCAATCGCTGTGACATTTAGCATAAAAAAATACTGCAGATATCATCATTGATAGCCTATTTCTAGTAAGTATCATTTTCACTATAAAAAAATTGATTCCTCAAGCTCTTTGTATTACAATATATAATACAATTAATAAAAAGAGGTGAAAATATGTTATTGGAAATCAAGACAGAAAGTGAAACCCCTATTTATCAGCAAATCTGTGAGCAATTAATTATCGGTATTGCAAAAGGAGAGCTATTACCTGGCGAAAGTTTACCCTCCGTTAGGCAACTTGCAGATGAAATAGGTGTTAACATGATGACTGTTTCAAAAGCCTATCAAACACTCAAAAATGATGGCTATATTTTAACTGATCGTAGAAACGGAACAAAAGTGGCTACTTTTCAAAAAACAGATGAAGCCTTTTATACTGAATTTTCTAACGCTTTTGAACTACTATTGGCTAAAGCTCATATTCAACAACTAGATGAACAAGAATTGCACAAACAATTGACCGCAATTCATCAAAAATTTAAAAAGTAGAAGGTGTTCCCAATGAATTTTTTATTTTATGGAATCTTGATAACTACTAATTTGGTTATCGCATTAAGTAGTCGTATTCCTGCTAATCCACATAAAAATATTATTTTAGAAACCACACTACCTGCAGATAAACTAAAGAATCCGCTCGTCCTTGGTCTCAGTAAAAAATATAAACAGAGACTTTTGCTAGTAGCCTTTATCTTTTCGATCTTAGCAATCCCGATTATCTGGATTCCTTATGACTCAATTACAATGCTTTACTTTTTTGTGATGCTATTCGGTTTGATTGCAACTACTCAATACGTAGAAACTATCTATATTCGTAAAATGACTGAATTAAAAATAAAGAATAACTGGAGTTTACCAACACAACCACTTCTAATTGATACAAAATTGATTTTAACTAAGAATCGCAAAATGATTTCTTCTTTTTGGTTTCTTCCAACTATTATTTTAACCTTGCTAAGTCTCTTTTTTTCTTGGAAGTCATCAGGTATGGCAGGCAGTTTTTGGCTAATCGCTATATTATCAATTCTTTTTCTCGCACTATTTATTTATTTATACTACATTGTTTCCAGATTCCCTGTTAAACCACTGACAAATGATGAGAAAATCAACCAAAAAATAAATGATATCACGCGTCACTATTGGTCTCTTTTAGCCGTTGTTTCTTCGTTGATTATTAGTCCGTTGGGGTTATTGATGTCGATTTCACTTTCGACTTCCTATCAAGCGCTGATTGTGAGTTCTGCTATTTATTTATTGGCACTTTTTCTTTTTATTGCATTTACCTTATACTCTTTATTTTCAATGAGAAGAAAACAAGATCAGCTGATTGCTCAAACGAATGACTATCGTTATAGTGATGATGATCAATATTGGCGCTATGCTATTTATATAAATCCAAATGATGAACGGACGTTTATTCCAGACCGATTAGGAATGAATGTTTCTGTTAATCTTGGAAAATTAAGTGGTAAAATTATGGTTGGTGTAACGGCTGTTATCATATTCTTTGCTTTGGGAATTGCAACAATTCCTTTAGCACTAAATGATTTTACTGCAAATCCATTTAAACTTGCGATTACAAATTCAGAAGTACAGCTTTCTGCGCCATTAACGAAAACACAAAAGATACCATTAAGCTCAATTGAATCAGTTACTTTACTTGATCATTTGCCTAAAGAAGTCATTCGTATTTTTGGAACTGCAACCACTGATTATTGGACAGGCGATTTTTCTGTTGATGGTAAAGATGCGTATATGTTGGTTTACAAAAAAAGTTCACCAATTCTAGAAATAAAAACAAGTGAAAAAAATTATTACTATACAGATAAGAAAAGTGAGCAGACAAAAAGAGCAGCAGAACTTTTATTAAATGAATAATTCCCATATTCGACTAAAAAACGATCGATCTACAGTTTCTTCTCTCTTATTGAAGAGAATCACTGTAGATCGAATATTTAATTTATCTCGCTAAAAGTTTTTTTAAGAAGAAATACAATTTGTATTTAAGTGGTGAACTGATATACGTAAATTCTCCCATCAATTCAACTGCAACCCCATTAAAAGCTTCTTTGAATTTTAAAATTCCATCTGTTCCGTCAAAAACGCCTTCAATTCCATAAAAATTATACTTAGGTACGTGATTTGCCACAGAATATTTAAGCATATAATCTTGAATCAAGAATGGTGCATATAAGTTTTTGTATTCTTCGACAGTACCTGAAAATAAATAAATCGTTTCTTGCGGACAAGTGATAAATAAGGCACACGCCAAAACTAAACAGTCATCTTTAGCATTTTTTTGCATCGCTTGTGCTTCAGCTATTCGTTTATCGTATGTTTCTGCTTGAGAGGTTAATTCTCGTTTTTGATTTTCTTTCTTTTTATGGCTCATTTTTTGTGCATCTGTATTTACTCGTAAATACTCATTTATTTTTTCAATTTGTTTTTCAAGTTGTTGCTGTTGTTTGAATAAACTTTCTATGTAATTTTTTACATTTAGTTCAGCAATCAAAAATTTCGCGTTATCTCCATATATTTTATACATTTCTTGATAATACGATAATGATTTATCATGAAAATTTCTTCTTTCACTTGTAGCTTCAGTAATTTCTTTAAAAATTGGCAATTCCTCATAGGAAATACTTCTAACTTCGATGCCAAATTGCTTATTCTTTTTAAGATAGTACTTGGCTGATTTGTGATAAGAATCTTCTAAACTCTTTTCATCCATTCCTTGGATATCTTTGACGTAAATCCAAAACGGATTTCCATTTTCATTAAATCCAGTAGTTGGTTTTTCCCAAGTAAAATTCTCTTTTAAGAACAGTTTTTCAGTTTCATTTTTATCATCTGAAATTTTATTGCCTTCATTATCTACTACTTTATGAGCAATATTTGGATCAATCACTAAGTATGTTCCTTGATTCTGTTTGACAAACTTCTTTAATTTCGCCATAAATAAATCAAATTGTTCAATCATTGGTTCTACTTCAAAGCCGGCTATATTAAAAACATAGCCTATTCTTATCTTGATTCGTGTCAATAACGTCGCATAAACTATATCATTCGTTTCATTTTTTAATCCTACAAAATAAAGATCATAGCCTCTTTTCATTTTTAAATCAGCCATTTCAATCGTTTGTAAGTAATTATTTTTTTTCGCATTTTTTGAATACTCTATAAATTGTTCTCTTGTGATATCCGTCACAAATCGCATTTTTTCCTCCAATCGATAGCAACTTCAACTAAAGCTATCTGTCAAAACTTTTCTTCAGTACTATTTTACTATACTTTTAAATAAATGGAACCTCTTCTTTTAGCACCTTCACTAAACTTTAGAAATAAAAAAAGAAGCGGCACAGAATAATTACGCGCCCGCTTCTTTGTCTCTGATTAATTTACATTATGCAGAATGTCCAACAATGACATCTCCTACATAACCAAAACCAACTCTAGTCATATTTGGATTTAATTCCCAATCACGGTGTCCAGTACCCGTAGACGTTTGCATATTGGTTTCATTATACCATGCCATGATTACTGAGTTTCCAGGTGCCCACATAAAGGCAATTACTTCATCCCCTCTGCTCCAATGATCAGAAGGAATATTGAACCCTTGCATACCAGCAGCTCTACTTGTAGCATTAGCCGCTAATCCAGCATCCCAGCTTACAGGATTCAATCCGTGTGACTGACGTAATGCATTCAAGGCGTTCAATGTCGCATCCGATGAATCAGACACAACTGGTGGTGTTACTTGACTACCACCACCGCCACCGCCTCCTGCTGTAGGTGTATCAGTAGGGGTTTGAGCAGGTGTTTCACTTGGTGTTTCAACACTTGGTTGTGTACTTGTAGTTTGTGAAGTGGCAGGTGTTTCTGATGAAGCCGCTGCAGTTTCAGTAGCTTTTTGAGCTTCAGCTTTTTGTGTTGCTGCTTTTTGCTCTTCTGCTTTTTTAGCTGCTGCTTCTTGTTCAAGCTGTGCTTTAAGCGCTTCTTGTTGCTCTTTTACTAATGAATTTTTTGAACTTTCAGCATTTGATGTATCTGCATCTGCTTGTGCTTTTAAGACATTCAAATCCGCTTGTTTTCCAACTAAAGATTCTTTTTCTTGATCTAATTCAGCAGCCGCTTCTTCCATGGCTACTAAATTATCTTGAATCCCTTGTTTTTTATCTTCTACTGCTTGTTTGTCTTCTTTTTGTTGTTCGATTAATTTATTATTTGCTGATAAGATTGAAGAAATTCCTTGAACACGACTGATTGCATCGCTAATAGAATCTGAATTTAAGATTATTTCAAGCATCTTAGTTCCTTGTCCATTAACTTGAACATCACGTCCTTGCTTTTGAATCGCATCTGTTCTTTTTTCAATTCTTTTGTCTAATGTAGTGATTTCTTTTTTTAATTTGTCTGATTCTTCTTGTAAGTCAATTTTTTTCTGATTTAAAGCAACACCTTTGTCATAAATTGTTGCAATTTCTGCTTCTAGTGAAGAGATTTGATCAGATAATTCACTTTGTTTTGCTTTTAAGCTCGAGATTTCTTTATCTTTTTGTTCGATTTTCTCATCTGTTGTTTGTGCTGAACCCACAGTAGGTATTGCAATCATTGAAAGTGTCAATGAACAAATCAACACCATTGATCCTAATCTTTTTTTCAATTGATGGAGCCCCCGCTTCTTTTATTAGTATTTACTTTTACTTATTCAATACTCAACATACAATACTATAACATACTTTCTCTAATCCTAGTTACCAAAATAATTAAATCTATTTTGCAAGTTTATTACAACTCTATATCAGCACCTAAATTTAAGCGATTCTAACTGTCTTATTTCGTTTAATTTCATTTTGGAGTATCAGAAAACGATTAAAGAATTCGAATTTTTCGGAAATTCATGCAGAAATCAAGAAACTATTCGCCACTATCGTTTTCTAACATTCCCTATCTCTATAAACATTTTTGACTGAATGCGACAACATATTTAGATGAAATAAGCTACAAATCACAAAAATTATTTTGTAATTTTTGTGATTTGTAGCTTATTTCCTTATACTCGACGGTTGATAATTCACTGAATTATTGTTCAAACTGCTTCACTTCTTGTTTTGACTTTTGGATTAATTGGATCATTTGATCAAAATTTCGCGAAGCATATGCATAGAATAGTACATCAACCACAATAAATTGGTCATGCAAAGATGTAGTGGCTGCACTTCTGATTACAGCTTCATTGGAACGAACGGTTTGCAGTGGTAAATCCACTTTAGTCGCCAAAGTATTTTGCCCAAATTGTGAAAGACCAATCGTATGAACATGATATTTTTGAGCAATTTCAACTAAGCTAAGAACATCTTTTGTTTCACCTGAATTTGAAATTGCAAAGAAAACGGCATCTTTAGGTGCTGAAACTAAAATGGTTACTAAAATATGAACATCTGGAATACAAATGACTGATTTTCCAACACGATTCCACTTTTGTGCAAAATTTTCTGCAACTAAATAGGAAGCTCCTAACCCGTAAACATAAATAACCGGCGCTGCAACTAATAAATCAACCACTTGCTCAATTCGTTGATCGTTTAATAAAGAAACAGTTTCCTGCATGGATTGATACGCATTCGCTAATAATTTCATTTTTATTTCTTGAATCGATTCATTTTCAGCAATATCTGAATATCCTTCATGTGTCGGCACATCGATTTCTGCTGATAATTTTATTTTTAATTGGGTAAAACTTGGGACATCGATTTTTTTACAAAAACGAATCACCGTCGCTGGACTAGTTCCAGCCACCTTTGAAAGTTCTGCAGCAGTCATATCAATAACTGACGCGGGATCTTTCAAAATAGTCAAACCAATTTTTCTTTCTGAACTAGGTAATAAATCGATAATACTGCGAATCCTACCTTGAATATTTTCTCCACTCATTTTTTTACTCCTTTTTTCACCTTACTAGGGAATATCTGAAAACGATGATGAATCTGTAAGAATAAATTTCAACAAGAATCTGTCATTTTTATCTCAACTTCATCATAGTTAACAGATATACTCTACTATTATCTCATGAAACAGCGCTATTCTAAATAAAAATACAGTAATCATAAGAAAAAAAGAAAGAACATTTGCTTACTTACTACCTGTTAATAGGGAAACTATTCTATTACTTTTAAAGCTGAATAAATTTGTTACTTAGCCTTTAATCACTTCATTTAATTTTGAATTTTTGCTTACTTTTTTAGTAATAGGTAATTCTGCCTAAAGGAACAGATTTTTGTGCACCTGTTGCTGTCCGCACATTACTTGGACGATGATGTAATGTTTGATTAGCTAAAACTGTCATCGCAATCGCTTCTTTCGCATCCGAAGATTCGCCTAAATCTTCTTGGCGTAGGACGGCTACGCTTGGTAGCTCACTTTGAATCATTTCAATAAGTGTTGGATTATAACTTCCGCCACCACCTATGATTAGCTCTGTCTTTTCATCAATAAAAGGAGTAACTGCTTTTGCGATGGAGCGTGCAGTATACATTGTTGCTGTCGCCAACCAATCTTCTTTTGACAACTCCCATTGCTCTAATAAACTAGCTGTAAATTGTTTTCCAAAATCTTCTCGTCCCGTTGTTTTAGGGTACGGACGTTTGATATAAGGATGATCCATCAACGAATTCAATAGGTCTTCATTTACTTTCCCCTGTTTAGCAAACGCGCCATTTTCATCGTATTCTTTTTGATAAAAATGTAAGCAAAGTTCATTCATGATTACATTACCAGGACCTGTATCAAAAGCAATCAAGTCATCCAAAGAAGCCTTTTTAGGGATAACAGTTACGTTACCAATTCCGCCAATATTTTGTAATAATCTAGTACAATCGTCACTTCTAAATAAGATGAACTCTGAATACGGAACAATAGGCGCTCCTTGTCCACCCACAGACATATCTCGTTCTCTAAAATTTGAAACCACCGTTGTTTTTGTTCGTTCCGAAATAATTGAAGGATCACCAATTTGTAAAGTAGACGAGTACAATCCATCTCTTGCTACAGGAATATGAAACATCGTTTGACCATGACTCCCAATAAACTCAAGTTCGTCTAATGAGATTCCCGCTTTTTCACAAACTGCAAGCACAGCACTCGCAAACTTTTCTCCCAATTCAAAATTCAGTGAACAGATTTTTTCGACATTCGATGTTTCGATAGACAATGATTCACGGATTCGTGTTAACGTTCCTTGTTCAAAAGGTAAAGTTAAAAAATCAATTAATTTTACTGATGTTTGTTCATTTTCTCCTGAAATCTCTACTAATGCTGCATCGATTCCATCCAAAGAAGTTCCTGACATTAAGCCAACGGCATAAACCATCGCTGTTCCTCACTCTCTATTATTTATTTGACAAAATAGAGCCTATCTGAGAACTCTAACAACGAATACTTTCAGATACACTCTATTTTATGCTAAGTGTTTTATTTTACTTCATTGAAAGCAAATTTTTGCCATGGACGTAAATATGGAAGCAAGATACGATCTGCTTCAGTAATTGTTCCGACGACATTTGATTTCCCAGAGTTTTCCATTGGTAATAAGGCAATTTGTAATTCACCTGCATAATGAGCATACAATGATGTTTCCACAATGATATCGCCTGTTTGCATATCAACTGTATTGAACGGATCAAACTGATGCCCTTTATATTTCACACGACTTTGTGTAGAACGAACCACATAATCAGAAACATCTCCACGATTGAAGTGGAATTCATCTAAAATAATTGTACGTTCTAATTCAGGTGTACTTTCTTCAATTACACAATCAAACGTTAATTTGTACGGATCAATTTCACTCAATGCTTTCAACTCTGCTTCTGAAGCAAAAGAATTCGCAATGATTACGTCGTCAATCAAATCAGTTGCCCATAAATGTTTCGCTTGTGTTGTAATCGGCCATTCACGGTGCATCTCAAGTGTACATAGTCCTTCTTCTACTGGCCATGGTCCGATTGAAGCAGATGGCGAATTCACAAATGCTGCGGTATGAATGCCGTTTTCTTTATAAACTTTTGTTGTTTCAATAAAATGATCATAACTTAAACCAGTATAACGGTGTGGATAAAAATTATGACAGCCTAATAATTTATCTGGATTTGCTTGGTAGCTTAAAATATTTTCTAAATAACGTGTGCCAGAACTAATGTTTAATTCAATATCTAACTCTTGTGGATTGAAAGTCATAATTGATTCTTCATTACCAGTGAATCCCATGTCTAAGCGAATGCCATCAGCACCAATCATTTTAAAGAAAGATAGATCCTTATAGCTAATTTCTAATTCACCAAAAACTTTAGGACTTACGTCAGCAATGACTTCCATTCCTAAAGATTTAGCATGCATGATGGTTTCAGTAAAATCTTTTACGATTTTTTCTTTGCCATCTTCAACAGAAAGCAAGCATGTAAATACACGTTTAAAGTTATACTTAGCTGCTAAAGTCATATACTCTTTAATTTCTTCTACACTACTGTGGTTTGGATATACAGAAATACCTAATCTTCTCATTACAAATTCTCTCCGTTCTTTTTATAAAAATAATAGGCGCCTTTTGCGCTAGATTCTGTTTTTTCAATTATGTTCGCTTCAAATGAACACTGCTTTAAGTATTCAAAAAAGGCTTGTCTGACTAGTTCATTTTTCTCAATTACACTACCATTTAAACCAATATTGACTTCTTGATAATCTAATCGCATTTTAGCCACTGTTTTTTCGACTTCTTTTGCTAATGCTTTGCCAGATTTTAATAAAATTGTTGCTGCTGTAGGATCTACTTGAGCTAAGTCAGCAACTATTTGAGCGACTTCTGCTAGTTGGTCTTTGGTCAATTGGTACGCTACTTTGATTAGCTCCAAAACAGTCGTCACTTCAAAATGCGTATACAATCGTTGGGTCAATATACCAGGTTCTTGATCTAAATCAAACTCTGCTAAAGCATGTTGAATCGCAAGCTTACCTATGTAATAACCACTACCTTCATCACCGAATAAATGACCCCAGCCGCCTACACGATACCACTCATTTTGGCTTCTGCCAAAACAAACAGACCCTGTTCCCGCGATCACTAGAACGCCTTCTTCACCTTGTAACAAAGCGTAGTGTGCTAACTGAGCATCATTTAATAAAATAACCGGAACGTGAAAAGCAGCCAATTCTTCTGTTAATACTTCCCGCAAGCCACCACTATCAATACCAGCTAAGCCAAGAACTAATAATTGGCAATTATCAGGATTTTGTTCAGCTAAAATTTTTGTTATGGCCAACTTGATATTTGCCAAGCCTTGCTCACAATCGACTAACATATTACCAAAACCGGTTACGGTTCTTTGATATTCATTTCCGGCCAAATCATAAACAATCGCTTCTGTCTTTGTTCCGCCGCTATCGATTCCAATGATATACTTCATTTTACCACACACCTTTTTATATCAATCATTTAACTGACTATTTACAGCTTTTCTGATAAAACCTTTATTTTCGTCGAGTAGTTTAATTCCTTCTTCTTTAGTTGTGTTGGTTAAGATTCGAACGATTGCTAATTTTACTTGTTGATCAGAATCCTCAAAGTAATGCGTTGCTTCTTCTCTAGATACACCTGTTGCTTCAATAATGATATTTTTAGCTCTTTCTACTAATTTTTCATTAGTTGGTTTTACGTCAACCATTAGATTTCCATAAACTTTTCCTAATTGAATCATGCTGATAGTAGAAATCATATTTAAAACTAGTTTTTGAATGGTACCTGATTTTAATCGAGTAGATCCAGTTAAAACTTCAGGTCCCGCAGAAAGTTCAACTGAATATTCCGCATAATCACTAATTTGGCTAGAAGTATTACATGAAATGGCTCCAGTCATTGCACCGATTTTTTTGGCGTAAGCTAAACCGCCAATAACATATGGCGTTCTTCCACTTGCACTTATTCCAATAACAATGTCTTTATCAGTTAGATTACGCTCTTTAAAATCTTGTTCAGCTAGAGTTAAGGAGTCCTCAGCACCTTCCACAGCAACCGTCATGGCAGACTCACCACCAGCAATAATTCCCTGTACTTGCTCAGGATCAATACTAAATGTCGGTACGCATTCTGCTGCATCAAGAATTCCTAAACGGCCACTTGTTCCAGCACCAAAGTAGAATAAACGGCCACCTTGCTCTAAGGATTTAACAACCTGCTCAATCAAAGCCGAAATTGAATCCGCATTTTTATTAATCGTTTCAATAACCTTATTATCTTCTTGATTCATTTTCAAAACGGTTTCTTTAACAGTAAGTTTATCTAAATTTTTTGTCTCTTCATTTCTTTTTTCTGTTGTTAAATTTTCTAACATTTTTTTAACTTCCTTTATTCACTTATTTTTTGTTGCTGGATAAAGTTTTGATACCAAGTAAAGCTATCCTTCTTATATCGTTTATAAGAGCCTTCACCGTTACTATCCGCATCTACATAAACAACTCCGTATCTTTTAGCCATCTCACAACTTCCAGCAGAAACAATATCAATAATCCCCCAAGCAATATACGCTTTTATATCAACACCATCTGATTTCGCTTTCAAAATTTCAGCAAAATGTTTTGCAAAATACTCAATACGATAAGGATCGTGAATTGTGGCATCATCTTCTAAGGTATCTACCGCACCAAACCCATTTTCAGAAATAATTACTGGTTTTTGGTATCTATCGTATACTTTGTTTAACGTTGTTCTTAAACCAATTGAATCAATTTGCCATCCCCACTCACTGGCTTCCAAATAAGGATTTTTAGTCGTAACAACAAGATTTCCAGCTGTTTGTTTTCCATCTTCCTCCATTGTACTAATACTTGATGAATAGTAAGAAAATGAAACAAAGTCACAGGTATATTTTTTTAGTAAAGCAAGTTCCTCCTGTGTAGTATCTAAAACAACTTGATTCTTTTCAAAAAATGGAGTCATATAATATGGATAATAACCTTTAGAAAGGACATCCATACAAAACCATTGATTGACCTGTTCATCTTGAACAACTTTTAAATTATCCTCAGGCTTGGGTGTCAGAGGGTAGTAACAGAAGCAAGAAATCATAGAACCAAAGGCCCCTTTTACACCTAATTTTCTTCCCAGTTTGATTGTTTTTGCACTAGCTACAAATTGATGATGTAAACTTTGAAAAACATCCGTAAACGAATAATTTTCTTCCTTAGGTTTAATCAGTCCAACACCATTGAATGGACTAAAATAACCAGCATTGATTTCATTGAAAGGTAGCCAGTAATCAACATATTCTCCCCAGCGTTTCAAAACAAAGTCAGCAAACCGAAGGTACAGTTCAATGGTTTCTTTATTTTTCCAACCACCATAAGTTTCTACTATATTCAAAGGAACTGCGTAATGATTCATCGTTAGAAAGACTTTCATATTGTTCTCTTTCAATTTTTTGAAAACCTTATCATAATATTCCACACCAGTTTCATTAGGTTCTAGTTCATCCCCATTTGGAAAAAGTCGTGCCCAACTAATAGAAAAACGATAAAGATCGATTCCAAGTTCTGATAGTAAAGCTAAATCTTCTTCTACAAATTTGATTCCTTCAGAACCCTTTCTGAATGGATAAAATAAATCCGTACTTGTATCTTTCGCTTGATTGATTGCTTCTTGTGTTAATAATCTTGTTGCGGTTGTTGCATTACTAGTTCTAGGTAAATAGGGGCGACAATCTTGAGTATCCATTCCTTTTTCACCATCAAAGCCACCTTCATATTGACTAGAGGCAGTGGCACCTCCCCAAAGTATGCGAGCCATGTTCTTATAAAACCACCTTTCATTTTCTATTTATGTTGATTCTATCACTATAGAAATAAAATTTCAATTTTTTATCATCAATAACGATTTTAAAAATCATAAACGAAATTTTATTTCTAATTTCAGTATTTATGTGTTGAATTTTTTTTCATATCATGTATACTAGTCAGTGAGATGTGGTAGTGCTTTCTTGACTAATATATCAAAGCCTATCTCGCCTAAATGATCATTGATCATTTAAACACTACAAATATTGGAGGTGTGACTAGAATCATGGAATCAAGAGAAAACAAACCAAGTATCCCTAGATTTTCATTTAAAAGTTCAATGCTTTTACTTTTAGCGGGGATAGTTGGAGGTATTATTCTTCCTTATCTATTTTTTGAGCTAGGCTGGGATTCCCGAATAGCGGTTATGCTTTTCTTGCCATTACTTATTTCATTAGCAATTGCGTATTCACAATGCTTTATTGAAACAAAAGATGGTTTAAGTAAGCGTTTTATCAGAACTTTTATTATTGCTTTTATTGTTTTAGAAACAGTTTCATATTTTTGGTTGTTTAAAGGCTTTATCTTTTAAAACAAACTATTTTTATTTACAAGGAGTGGAAATATGTTAACAAAATTTACTGATTTTATTGATTCTAAGTTGGCAGGTCCAATGGAAGTACTAGCGAATCAACGGCATTTAAGAGCTATTCGTGACGGTATTATTGCAACTCTTCCTTTAATTATTATTGGGTCGTTTTTCCTTATCGTTGCCTTTCCACCGCTACCAGCTAGTTGGGGAATTTCAAAATTCTTAACTGAAAACGCTGCAACGATTCTTTTACCTTATCGTATGACAATGTATATTATGTCTCTATATGCGACTTTTGGTATTGGTGCTAGTCTAGCTAAGACTTATAAGTTAGATGTTGTTTCTGGGGGAATTTTAGCAACAATCGCATTCTTATTAACATTTATTCCTGTTAATATCCCAGCTGAAGCTTTAGATGCTGCTGGTACAACTGGTTTTGTATTACCAATGGCTAATCTTGGTGGTGGCGGTATGTTTGTTGGTATCATCACATCAATTCTAGCTGTTGAAATCTACAGACTAACAGATAAATCTAAATTTAAAATCACTATGCCTGATCAAGTGCCACCGGCTGTTGCCCGTTCATTTGAATCATTGACACCAACGCTAATCGTTATTTTAGGTATGGCTACAATTACTTATTTCATTGGTTTTGACTGGCATACAGCTATTTCTAAAGTTGTTTCTCCATTAGTAAGTGCAGCTGATACATTACCAAGTGTATTACTATTAATCTTTATGATTACTTTCTTCTGGGTATTTGGTATTCACGGTGTATCCATCATTGGTTCACTTGCTCGTCCAGTTTGGTTACAATTATTAGAAGGTAACACAACTGCTTTAGCATCTGGAGAAGCTTTACCTCATATTGGAGCAGAGCCTTTCTTCCAATGGTTTGTATGGATTGGTGGTTCCGGATGTACAATTGGTTTAGCAATACTGCTAGCATTTACAGCTAAATCTGAGTATGGTTCTAAACTAGGAAAAGCAATCATTACACCGTCTATTTTTAATATCAACGAACCAGTTATTTTTGGTGTACCGATTGTATTAAATCCAATTTTAATGCTTCCATTTATCGTGACACCTATGATTTGCGCAACTATTGCTTGGTTTGCAACTAAAGCAGGTTTAGTTGCTGCAGTTACCGTTACCGCACCTTGGACATTGCCTGGGCCAATTGGAGCATTCTTAGCAACTGGTGGTGACTGGCGTGCAGCTGTTTTAAATGTGATTCTAATAGTTGTTTCTATTATTTGCTACTATCCATTTGTTAAAATTTATGACAAAGATGAATTAGAAAAAGAAAAAGGTGCTGCAGAAGTAGCTAACTAAAAAGCTTTTATACTCTTCCGTCATAATAAAAGAGGGAGCAGTCAGAATATACGCTGACTACTCTCTCTTTTTTGTATAGATTTATTTAGTACTGATATTAGAATAAGTGATCAATTATTCTACGCTCCAACAATAAACTTCGTATCCACTAATGCTTGTTGTAATTCATCTTGTGATAGCTCTCTATCACTTTTAATTACTGCGTTCTTATTTTCTAAGCTGACAGCTACAGATTCAACTCCAGCTATTTTCTCAAAATTTTCTTTTACCTTAGTGACACATCCATCGCATTTCATACCATTAATCGTTACTGTTTTTTCCATCTTCTTTTTCCTTCTTTCAACTTAATTTATTTTCATTGTACTAAAATCGGTGTACTATTTCACTGAAGAGGGCTTAAATCGTTTCAATCTTAAAGCATTTAATAAAACTGAAACCGAACTAAAACTCATTGCAGCTCCGGCAATCATTGGATTCAATAATGGACCGCCAAACAAATGTAGCACGCCCATCGCAACAGGAATTCCTAAAACATTGTATGCAAATGCCCAAAAAAGATTTTCTTTAATATTACGAATCGTCGCTTTACTGAGCTCAATTGCAGTTGGAACATCCATCAAGTCGCTACGCATTAGAACAATATCCGCTGATTCAATGGCGACATCTGTTCCTGAACCAATCGCAATACCAATCGTCGCTTGTGCCAAAGCTGGGGCATCATTGATTCCATCACCAACCATGGCGACTTTTTTTCCTTCATCTTGCAATTTTTTGACTTCAGCAGCTTTATCTTCTGGTAAAACTTCACTTAGAACGCGCTTGATTTCCACTTGTTTCGCAATTGCTTCAGCCGTTCGTTTATTATCACCAGTAATCATAACTACTTCAATCCCCATTTGATGTAATTTTCTAATGGCTTGTAAACTATTCGCTTTAATTGTATCTGCCACAGCAATAATCCCAGCAATTTTTTGATCTTTAGCAATGTACATCGGCGTTTTTCCTTGTTCAGCTAATTCATCGGAAGCAGACACTAAGTCAGCTAAATCAATGCTGTTTTTTTTCATTAATTTTTTATTTCCAAGTAAAAATTGACTGTTTTCAATAGTAACTTCAATCCCATGTCCTGGAATAGCTTGAAAATAATCTGGTTTAACAAACACAAGTTTTTTTTCTTGCGCACGATTGACAATTGCTTCCCCTAAAGGATGTTCAGATCCTTGTTCAGCTGAAGCGGCTAAGCGTAAAAGTTCGTCTTTCTCCATCCCATTAACAGTAATAATATCAGTAACTTTAGGCTTTCCTTCAGTAATCGTTCCCGTTTTATCAAAGACAATAGTTTCAATTTTATGTGTTGTTTCAAGTGCATCACCACTTTTAATTAACACACCATTTTCAGCTCCTTTTCCAGTTCCAACCATAATTGCAGTTGGTGTTGCTAAGCCAAGAGCACACGGACAAGCGATCACAAGTACTGAAATCATAATTGTCAAAGCAAAAATCCATGATTCTTGCCCTAGAAAATACCATGCTAAACCGGAAAAAACGGCTAAAGCAATTACAATCGGTACGAAGACACCGGATATTTTATCCGCCATTTTGGCAATAGGTGCTTTAGAACCTTGCGCATCTTCAACTAATTTAATAATTTGAGCTAACGCTGTGTCTTTTCCAACTTTGGTTGCTTTAAATTCAATGCGTCCATTTTTATTAATACTCGCACCGATTATATTATCACCAACTTTTTTTTCAACAGGGATACTCTCTCCTGTAATCATTGATTCATCAATTGAAGTATTTCCAGTGACCACGATTCCATCTACCGGAATTTTTTCTCCTGGTTTTACAACTACAATGTCGCCGACTTGCACTGTATCAATTGCTAATTCAACTTCTTTTCCATCGCGTATAACACGTGCCGTTTTCGGAGCTAATCCCATCAGTTTTTTTATTGCTTCAGAAGTTTTTCCTTTAGAAACAGCTTCGAAATATTTTCCTAATGTGATCAATGTCAATATAACAGCAGCTGATTCATAATACAAAGCCATCGCGAACTGGTGATCACCAGAAAAAATCATGATTGTTCCATATAAACTATAGAAAAAAGCGGCACTCGTTCCCAAAGCTACTAGTGAGTCCATATTAGGATGTCCTTTAGCTAACGCTTTAAAGCCAACCAGAAAAAAACTTCGACCAAAATAAATAACAGGTAGTGTAAGAATCAATTGTAGTAAAGCAAAATTGGTTGCATGCATCATGGGATCTATCATTTTCGGCAAAGGTAAGCCAATCATATGCCCCATCGCAACATATAGTAATGGAATCGTAAACACAGCAGATAACCAGAAGCGGCGCCACATTCCTTGAATTTGCTCTTGTTTCTTTTCTCGTTCTTTGTCAATCGTTTCATTCGTCCTAATTTCTTCTTCAGCACCATACCCGGCATCCGAAACAGCTGTAATGATCTCTCCAGCAGTTAAAACTGTTGGATCATATGAAACTAGCATTTTCTCTGTCGCTAGATTAACCGTTACTTGTTCCACACCAGATAATTGATTCACTGCTTTTTCAACCGTTTGTGAACAAGAAGCGCAACTCATTCCTTCAATCATAAAACTTTTTTGAATACTATTTTGAATTGCTTGGTAGCCAGCATCTGAAACAGCTTTTTCAATCATCTTCTCTGAAACGGCTTCTTGATCATAGGACACCGTCAATTTTTCTGTTGCCAAGTTTACATTTGCTGTTTTTACTCCTGAAAGATCTGCCACTGCTTTTTCAACTGCTTGCGCGCAAGAAGCACAGCTCATCCCTTCAATCTCAAATGTTTTTGAACTCATGTTTGTCTCTCCTCTTTTCTACTATTCCTTATGTAAATGACATTGACATTGACCAGGTGTACAGTTACACGGAACCTCATCTACTGCTACTTTTCGTTTTTCTTTCAACATTGATTCTATCTTCTCAATATCGGCAAAGCTTAATAAACTATCCGAAATCATTGCTTCAATAACTGTCCCGATTTTTTTACTGCATACTTTACCGAGAATTTCTTGTGAAACTGTTTGGATACTTTGACGTTCTTCTACTAATGGATAATAGATAAATTTATTTCCTAACGGTTTAGTTGCAATCATTTCTTTATCTACTAAACGACTTAATAATGTTTTGACTGTCGTATTTTTCCATTCCGTTTTTTGATTAAGAAGTTGAGTCACTTCTTTGCTCGTTGTTTCGCCTTGAGTCCAAACAACTCGCATAATTTCCCATTCGGCATCTGTGATTGCTAATGAGTGATTTGTATTCATTTCCGCTTCCCTCCTCTATCATACTATTTATTAACGATTACATTTGTAGTCGTTTTTCGTTATAGCTATAGTACCTCTTTATTTTATACTTGTCAATGGATAAACGCTTATTCTATTACTTACACAAAAAAACAGCTCACAATTAAAAGATTTCATTGTGAACTGCGTCGTTTTATCGTTATTATTTTTCATTATTTCCACTAAAAAAGAGAGTTTCTTCCTTTAATAGCTCTATTAGTTTTTTTAGATATCGTCAAAGTCAAATGTATCAAAATCAATTTCTTCATCTTCTATAACTTCTTTTTCATCACGTAGATACTGATCATCCATGACTTTTATGAAAGGATAATAAATAAACATTCCTAGAACAATCAATAAAGCTTGTAAAACTGATGCCTGCCAACCACTTACCAAAAAGCCGGAAATGATTGGTGGGGTGGTCCAAGGTAATTGTAGCCCATTTGTATATGCTACTAATCCCCATTTCATTGCAAAATATGAAATAATAATATTTATAGTAGGGACTAAGGCAAATGGAATCAAAATAATCGGGTTTAAAACGATTGGTAAACCAAAAATAATTGGCTCGTTTATCCCAAAAACACTTGGAACTAAGGAAAGTTGTGATAGCTTTTTGATTCGTTGACTTTTACAAAATAGAACCATTACAAGTACTAAAGACAACGTAGAGCCACCGCCGCCAAATGTAGCAAACATATCTTGGAATTGTCCAGTAATAATATTTGGAATGTGTCGTCCATCTATATTGGCTTGCATATTTTCAACTGATAATGCTCGTAAAACAGGATTAAATACTGCTCCAACTACGCTGCTTCCATTGATTCCAAAAAACCAGAAAAAATGCAAGAACAGATATGCAACAATCATCGCTCCTAATGTGTTTCCTAAACTTAGTAAAGGTGTTTGTAAAAATTTGAAAATTACCTCTTGTAAATTTTCATAAGGAGTTAATGAAACCAACCAATTAACAGCAAACATAATAAAAATAACTACAAAACTTGGAATTAACGCTTCAAATGATTTAACAACAGTTGGAGGAACACCATCAGGCATTTTAATTGTCCAACCACGCTTAATAATTGCAGCAAAAATACGCGTCGATACCAAAGCAATAATCATTCCTAAAAATAAACCGCTTGATCCCATCCATTTTAATGGTAAACTAGCAACATCATAAACTTCCGTACTGTTTTCAGGTGTAAAAGGAGTAGAAAATGGCGTCAGTATAAAAAATGAAACTAATGCTAATGCACCTGATTGCATAGCATCAATATTCAATTGACGTCCTAAACTGTAAGCAATACCAACAACAGCTAAAATAGTCATAACATCAAAACTTGCTGAAGCAGGTACCGAAACTAGCGATTGCCAGTTATCTCCAAGAATTGGCGAAATAATTTCATTCCAATTCGGAATAGGGAAATTAGCAATCAGTAAGAAAAATGAACCTACAATTAGTAACGGTGTTGAAATCAAAAAACCATCTCTAATGGCAATTAAATATTTATTTTCTCCAATAATTTTTGCTAAAGGTGTTAATACTCTTTCCAACCAATCTAAAAATTTTTTCATCAAAGACCCTCCACCCCTTATTTTGTTTTATTTGATTTGATAAGCTTTAATGCCTCTTTTAATGCTTTTTCGCCATCCATCATACCGTAAATTTCTGGCTCAATAACTGCGACTGGAATTCCTTGTGGTGCAAACTGTTCTTTTGTTTTTTCTAATAAAAAACGGACTTGTGGCCCTAAAAGAATTGCAACTGGCTTTTCTTGCTCTACTACTTCTTTCGCTCTTGCAACTGGAAAAGCTGTGATTTGAAGTGGCATATTGTGCTTAGTCACCACTTCCATCATTTTATTGACCATAATACTGGTCGACATCCCGGCATCACAAAATAAATAAATTTGTTTTTTACTCATCGGTTCTCTCCTCCTATTTTCTTAACTTATTAATCAATTGGTGCTTTGATTCGTTTTTCATAGGCATCTAGCCATTCTTGGGTAATTGGTTCAATAATCGTTTGCTGATTTTCACCCATGTTTGCAAGGTAAATAGCTGGTCTTTCTGTATCGGTCGCCACACTAAAGGTAAATTCGACATTTGTTGCAACGCCCCATTCTCCTTGATTATTCATTGCAACTAATGAAAAGGCTCCAGCTTTTCCATAACGTTTCGTCAACTTTTCGTGAAATTCATAAACGGCTTTATCACAAGCGGCTTGAGGTGTATAACCTTCTCCCATCAAGCGCACGATTTCATAAGACAAGCAACCTTTCATTAAATCTTCTCCGAGTCCCGTTGCTGTTGCGCCACCGATTTCACTATCTACATAGAAACCCGAACCAGATAAGGGAGAATCGCCTACGCGTCCAGGTTTTTTCATGAATAAACCAGAGCTTGAAGTCCCAGCAGTCATACTACCTTGTTGATCTAAACAAACGGCTCCAATCGTATCATGCCCATCATAAGGACTTAAATTATTTTTAGCCATTTCTTCAATTCTTTTTTCCCATAAGCGTTTGGCACGATCCGTCAACATGTTTTTGCGTTCAAATCGATTCAACATTGCATATTTGGTTGCTCCTTCGCCGACTCTAAAGCTATTGAATTTCTCATCGCTTAATTTTCGAGCAACCGAGATTGGATTTTTAGTATCTGTGATTCCTGCAACTGCACCGATTTTAAAGGTATCACCATCCATAAAAGCGGCATCCATTTCTAAGATGCCTTCAGCATTTGGTAATCCACCAAAACCAACTGATTTATAATAAGGATAGTCTTCTACCGAACGAATCGTTGATTCGATCGCATCTCCCGATTTTTCTGCTTTTTTTAAAGCCTCACTGGCAGCGACAATCCCATCATGTGCCATGCGCCAAGTTGCTATGATTCCCCAAGGCATCTGCATCAAACTCCTTCTAATTGTTTAAAATTTGTGTTTTTCTATCATTTTTCAAAATAACGGTTTCATCCCTCCTTCATTATATACGATATATACTAGTTTGTATATACTGAATTATTACCGAATTTTAATTTTCAGAACAAAAAAAACACCTGGAAATAGTGCGTTAATCACTTTTTCCAGGTGTTTCGACTCATTTCAACTGAACTATTTTGTCGATACTCACATTATTTTTTTAGAATAGTAACTTTTTAGAATTCAATTGAAATTACTAAAGAAAATACAATTTTCCAGTCGCTCTCTATTCTATTTTTTAGCTAATTCATAAATAGCTCGTGTATAGATTTCTAAGTTTTTTAGCAAATCAGCCAAATCCATATACTCATTTTTATTATGAGCAATTCCTTTTTGACCTGGAAATGACGGACCAAAAGCAACAATATTAGGCATTGATCGCGCATAAGTTGCACCTGTAGTGGTTACTGGCGTCCCATCTAAACCAGTGACTGCTTCGTAAACAGCAGATAGTTTTTTTACATTTTCGTTTTCTTTCGGAAAATTAGTGCTTGGCATACTTCTAATGATTTCTAATTGATAGGACTTAGGCAACACTTTATTGATTCGTTCAATAATTTCTTTTTCCGAAAAAGTCACTGGATAGCGAATCGCAACGGATAGTTCAAATGCTTTTTCGTCATGTTTTAATTCATAAGGAGTTAAAATTAGCTTTCCAGAATCCTCATCCGCAATCGCCAAATTGATCCCTTCACCAAAATGCTTTTCATGAAATGATTGATAAATCCAACGGAAATATGCACGTAAATCGGCAGAAAGAGCTGAATGATCTTGTAATTTTTCAGCGAGTAAAGTGAGTCCATTTAACCCCATTTCAGGCGCATTTGTTGGAGAACGTTTCCCTTTTACAGAAATTTTTTCATTTGTTTCTAGAGTAACTGAAAGCTGATCTGGCACGTGATCTTTCGCTTGGTCCCCCACGATATCACCTATCATAGCAAGTTCAGTTTGTGGAAAAGGTGTGCGAATAGTTACATTTACAATTCCTCTTTCGCCATATACAACTGGATACTTACAATCAGGAGTAAAACCAAAGACAGGTGGACGCTCTTTCTTTAAATAATATGGTAAATCTGCCGAACCACTTTCTTCATCTGTTCCAAAAATAATTCGAACTGTTTTTTTAAGTGGAATTTCAAGGTCTTTTAATAATTTCAATCCATAAAGACAAGCAAAAATTGGTCCCTTATTATCTAAAACACCTCGTCCATAAAGGCGCCCGTCTTTTTCACTCAATGCGAATGGCGGAAAATCCCAACCACTTCCAGCTGCAACGACATCCAAATGACCAACAACGCCAATATACTCTTGATCATTTCCGAACTGAGCATATCCTACAGTATCATCCACAACGGCTGTCTCAAACCCATATTTTTCTGCTAAAGCCAAACCAACAGCTAAAGCTTTACGCGGTTCAATTCCAAACGGAGCATTCGGTTCTGGCGTTCCTTTAACACTGGGAACTGCTAATAATTGATTCAAATCATTTAAAAATTCTGCTTCATTTTGTTTGATCGCTTGTTGTATTTCTTGTTGTATGTTTTTCACTTTACTCACCTTTTTTCATAGTTAATTGATTGAACGATGTAATGTATTTTTAAATGTATATTTGTCCGCTCGATAATATGATTTGTCATATAAGATTGGTGTAGCCGTCATTGAATAAGTAATAGAATTAACTTTTAAAACTGGTTCTCCAATCGCGACCTCTAGTAACGGACTTAGTTTTTCTGGAACTAACATCGCCGCTATTTCTTGGTGAGAATAAGCGATTTCAATTTCTTCTTCGATTAATTTGAATAAAGAGCCTTCTAATTGCTCTTTGGTTACATTTGGTAAATATATTTCTCGAATATATAATTCTTCAACTGTCATAGGTTCATTATCAAAAGATCGTAGACGCACCAAATGATAGACTTCTTCTTTAGGGTTCAATTCTAGCGCTTCACTTACTTTTTCTGGTAATTCAGCAGCCGTTAATAAAGTCAAATCGATAACTTCTGTTTTAGATGTTTTGCCATAAGCTTTGGCTGCTTCAGTAAATCCTTGTAGACCTGCACGTCCACTTTGGATTTTTTGCTGGGACATCACGTAGGTTCCTTTTCCTTTTTGCTTTACCAAAATATTTCTCGAAATCAATTCATCAATAGCCTTTCTGACCGTTAAACGACTGACATCAAACTCTTTTGCTAAATCATATTCTGAAGGTAATCGCTGCGCACTTACATAGATTCCTTTATCTACTTTTTCTTGTATTTGACGTGCAATATCTTGAAAAACACTTTGTTTTTTAGCCATTTTTATTCTCCTATCTACCTGAACGTATTCACACCTTATTTCTATTATAATCTAAACAAATGCTAAGAACTATCTTTACATTTACCACTCGTAAAAAATGGTATTTGTAGACACACCTGATGATATACTTACAAAGGCTTGTTGATCCGATTGTTTCACTGCTTCATTCAATGCGCGCAACTCTTTTTTAGCAACGACCACAACTAACATTTTCTTTTGTTGATGATCAAAAGCACCTTCAACGTCATTGATTACTGTAATGCCACGCTTTAAGGTTTGATGTAAATAATCGATGACTATCTCTGCTTGTTGCGTGACAATCATCACTTGCACTTTTTGCTGTTTAGTATTCACATAATCAACCATTCTTCCGCTGATAAAAACAGAAAGAGCGCTATAAAATGCATATTGCCAGCCATAAAGAAAGCCCGCGAAAAATTGCACAATCAAATTAAATCCAATAAAAACAGTCCCGATACTTTTACCAGTAACTTTTCTGACAATAATACCAACGATATCTAATCCTCCTGTAGAAAAATCACTTTTTAGCGTGATTCCTACTGATAAACCATGAATCACACCACCAAAAATAGCACAGATGACAGGATCAGTCGTGAGTGATACAACGGGAATAATTTTCATGAATATTGACGTAGCAACAACGGCGATAATTGTGTAATACGTAAATTGACGATCAATTTTTAGCCATGAAAGCAATAATAATGGTAAATTAAACAGTAAAACCAATAAAGGAATCGACAATTGTATTCCTTGAGTTGTTTCCATTACCGTCACGATTAATTGTGACAAGCCCGTGATGCCATTCGCATAAATAGTTCCTGGAATCCAAAAAAAATTCAAGGCAATCGATGCTAAAAATGCATATGCTAACGCTACCAATATTTTTTGAGCGGATAAGTACTTGATTTGAATACGCCTCCTTACAACTCATTTCTCTTTCAGTATATACCTAAAAGTATATACTATCAATCAATCTTTTTTGTTTTAGTCGAATAAAACGAAAAAGACTGAATTTTAAATGATTGTTTCTCTTAGTTATTTATTTAGTAAAGTCAGCGAGTTTTCTTATTTTAATGTACAATATTAATAAGATGGCTATATTTATTTAGGAGGGGATTTTTTGTTTGATTTGGAAAAGGTACATTCGCTAAACGATTTAGAAATGATTGTTTATCAATATTTATTAGAAAATACTGAACTGATTCCAACATTAACAATCCGACAACTGTCAGCTAACTGCCATGTATCCACTTCTACGATTTTACGTTTTTGTGCAAAAATGGGTTTTGAGGGATTTTCTGAATTAAAATATAATGTTAAAAAAAATCAGATTCAAAATGCTTCACTTGAAAATTACTATGACCGAACGATACATGTAGACTCCTTTCTCAAAAAAATCAATCGGAAAAATTATCATGAAACACTAAAACCGGCAATCGACTTAATCAAAGATGCTTCACCTATCATTTTTTCTGGTATGAGTACTAGTGGTATTTTAGGAAATTACGGCAGTCGCTATTTTTCAAATATGGGAATCAATGCCCATAGCCTACTAGACCCGTTTACGCCAATCCACTCTCGAGGAATGGAGCAAACCTTAGCTATTATTCTTTCTGTATCTGGCGAAACGAATGAGATGCTTAAACAAGTCAGTGAATTTAAACAAGCTGGTGCAAAAGTTCTAAGCATTACAAATAATGAAAATTCGACCTTAGCGCGATTAGCTGATTACAACATCTCCTACTACATGCCTGAAGAACACTCGATTTATGAAGATCCTTATATCAATATTACCACGCAAATACCGGTGATTGCTTTATTGGAATTGTTGGCCCATCAAACAAGTCAAGAAATTCTTTTGGAAAAGAAGCAACAGAGCAATCCAAAAGAGTAGCCTTTTCCAGCTTAAAAAAAATCTGATGGAACAGAACCCGCTAAATTCTGTTCCATCACTTTGCCACTAATATCATCCTGTGTTGATTTTTGTTTTTTTCCTTGGTACATGTTTCTAAAAAAAGGAAAACGGTTTAAATAAAATGAATAGTCTTTTACAATATTTTTGTAAGCGTATTCCGAATTAAATACCTTACATTAGCACTTATTCAAGTATTTATTTAGACAAAGGAGAGAAGCAAAAATGAACGAATGGATTAATGAGAAAATCTTACCACCTGTATTAAAATTTGTTAATACCAAAGGAATTACTGCTTTACGAAATGGAATGCTGTACACAATGCCCTTTACAATTGTCGGTTCTATTTTTCTACTATTAGCAAATATTCCTTATGAACCTGCTGCAAATTGGGTAACTGAAAGTGGTTTAGCCGTCTACTTTAACCAAGCTTATGGTGCCTCTTTTGCCATCATGTCCCTTTTTGCGGTTATGGGAATTGCTTATTCGTATGTTAAAACAGAAGGTTTTGAAGGTTTGCCAGCAGGAATGATTGCGTTAGTTGTATTTATCCTATTTATGTCCTCTGATATTACCGATGCTGAAAGTGGCGTAACAATTGGTAATATCATCAATAAGGATTGGACTGCAGGCAAAGGAATGATCACTGCAATTTTAGTTGGATTGATTGTTGGCTTGATCTATAGTTGGTTTTTACGTCATGATATTCGAATCAAGCTGCCAGAAGCTGTACCAGAGAATGTAGCAAACTCCTTTACAGCATTAATTCCTGCAGCAGTTATTATTACAGGCGCAATGTTTGTTTATATTTTCTTTGACTTAGTCCTAGACACTACTTTCTTTGATTTTATTTATAAAGTTTTACAATCACCATTACAAGGGGTAACTGATTCACTAGGCGGAGCATTAGTCTTAGGTTCATTGATTCCGTTATTTTGGTTCTTTGGTGTTCACGGCTCTACGATTGTTGGTGGAATTATGGGACCTATCTTGCAAGCCAATTCTTTAGAAAATACCGATATCATTAATTCCGGCAAAGAATTAACGATCGCTAATGGTGGACATATCGTGACCCAACAATTTTTAGACCAATACTTGACAGTCACGGGTGCTGGGATGACGATCGGTTTAGTTATATTTATGGTATTTTTTGCAAAATCAGCTCAATTCAAACAATTAGGAAAATTATCGATTGGTCCGGCTATTTTCAATATCAATGAACCTATCATTTTTGCAACACCAATCGTGATGAATCCAATCATGTTTTTACCGTTTATCTTAACGCCTGTGGTTTCATCAATCATTATGTATTTTGCTTTGTATAGCGGTTTAGTTCCACTATTTACAGCGATTCAAGTACCATGGACTACGCCACCGATTATTTCTGGTTTACTCGTTGGTGGTTGGCAAGCGGCTCTTATGCAAATCGTTGTTTTAGGCTCAAGCTTCTTCATCTACCTACCATTTGCTAGAAAAATGGATGCAATCAATTACGCAGAAGAAACCAATCAACCAATCACAGAAGAATCACTTGAAGCAATTGAACAAAAAAACTAATTATATTATTTGAAAAGGAATGATATTGATGTCTATTTTAAACAAAAATTTTCTGTGGGGTGGCGCGGTTGCTGCTCATCAATTAGAAGGAGGCTGGAATCAAGGTGGCAAAGGAATTAGTGTGGCTGATGTAATGACCGTTGGAGCTAATGGTGTTCCTAGACGAATCACAGATGGTGTACTAGCTAGTGAAAATTATCCAAATCATGAAGCAATCGATTTTTATCATCGTTACAAAGAAGATGTTAAATTATTTGCGGAGCTAGGGTTAAATTGCTTCCGTACCTCAATTGCTTGGACTCGAATTTTTCCAAATGGCGACGAAGCTGAACCTAATGAAGCTGGGCTACAATTCTACGATGATTTGTTTGATGAATGTTTAAAATATGGTATTGAACCGATTGTGACACTTTCGCATTTTGAAATGCCCTACCATTTAGTTACTGAATATGGTGGTTGGCGCAATCGCAAATTAATTGATTTTTTCACAAATTTTGCTCAAGTTTGTTTCGAACGTTATAAGGATAAAGTTACCTACTGGATGACGTTTAACGAAATCAACAATCAAGCCAATTTTGAAGAAGATTTTGCTCCTTTTACAAACTCTGGAATCAAATATACAGAAGATGAAGACCGCGAAAAAACAATGTATCAAGCGGCTCACTATGAATTAGTAGCCAGTTCGCGTGCCGTTAAAATCGGTCATGAAATCAATCCTGATTTCCAAATCGGTTGTATGATTGCAATGTGCCCAATTTATCCTTATTCTTGTGACCCTAAAGATATGATGGCTTCAGTCAGCGCTATGCAAAAACGTTATTGGTTTACTGATGTGCATGTTAGAGGACATTATCCAACCTTTATTACCAAATATTTAGGTCGTAAGAAGTTTGATTTAGATATTACTGAAACTGATTTAGAAGAATTGAAAACTGGTTGTGTGGATTATATTGGTTTCAGTTACTATATGTCCTTTGCAATTAAAGACCATGATAAAGGGCCTGCATTTGATTACGACGAATCAAACGACTTAGTAAAAAATCCGTATGTAGAAGCTTCTGATTGGGGTTGGCAAATCGATCCACTTGGCTTGCGCTACGCAATGAATTGGTTTAATGAACGTTATGAGTTACCTTTATTTATCGTAGAAAATGGTTTTGGCGCAATTGATGAAATCGGTCCTGATCATCAAATCGACGATCAATATCGTATCGATTACCTAAAAGCACATATCGAAATGATGAAAGAAGCTGTTGAATACGATGGTGTTCCTTTACTTGGTTATACACCTTGGGGCTTTATTGATTTAGTTTCTGCTGGAACAGGAGAAATGAAAAAACGTTATGGATTTATTTATGTGGATAAAGACAATGAGGGAAAAGGAACTTTAGAACGCTCAAAGAAAAAATCATTTGATTGGTATAAACAAGTGATTGCAAGTAATGGGGAAGTTTTATAATGTGATGGTCCTTCGTAAAAATAAGTTAGCTCATTTAAACTAGTTTCAAAAATAAAAGAGGAATCTTTTGAATACTTTTTCAAAAAATTCCTCTTTTATTTGCGTGTTCACTTTCCAAGTATTTACTTCATTTTACTTATTTATACAGCTATTCGTAGAAATACTGTAAGCGGGAAGTAATAGGGTATATGTCAAATAGGGATTCACTCATGTATACTAAACAGAGTGAATCCTTTTTTCGTTTATTTACAAGCAAGTTGAACTTGTTTTTCCCAAGGCAAATAAGTTTCAAGTTGGATAGAATTTGAGCAATCCTTAAGATTGTGTAGTTTTTCAAATAAAAACGTTAAGTATTTGGTTGGGTCGACTCCATTAGATTTGGCTATATCGATCAAGCTATAAGAAATATCATTAGCTATTGACCCGCACTTGCTAAAAAATACCAGTTTTTTCTGCCAAACGTCGTTATTCGAATGTTTTGTTCGGCAAGATTATTGGACAGGGCACACCTACCATCTTTTAAAAAGTTCATCATAGCCTACGACTTTGCCCAATTTAAACCCACCCAATACATGAAAGGATTCAATCCAATTCCAAAATTCGTCAAGAACTGGCTGACTCTTTTCTAAGCGAAGATGATACTTCTCTTGTGGTGTGTTCGTTTTGATCTCCCGCTCGATTTGAAAAAGGCGATCACAATAAACAACTCCTTGATCAGCTTTCGATTGGGTGCGTTGGTATCTCTTCGATTCGAAAAATTTTCTTCAAACATAAGTCCAACAATTGACCAGTGGCACCTCGTTAACAGTCCCATACGCACTGTACGCATCGCAATGAAGATAGCCAGAAAAATCGTTCAAGAATTTCTGTGGAACGGAACGATCACGAGTCAATTCATGCTGAAATAAAATGATTGGATGTTTTGCTTGATCGATTGTTCGAAACAACCGGTAGTACGAATGTTGTTTTTCACTAGAAAGAACCCTGTAGTAGGTTTCATCCGCATGAAGTAGTTCTTCTTGAACGAGATGTTCTTTGAGCTTATTCCAAATAGGCTTTAACCATTTTTCTGTACTATTAATAAACCAATTCGCTAAGGTGCGACGTGAAACGGCCAATCCATAATTTGCCCACTCTTTTTCTTGTCGATAAAATGGCAAGCTCATTTCAATCTTTTGGTGATGTAAATGGGCTAGAGGCAAGACTGTGAGTAATGGCTTGCTTAGGAACAGGCGCTTTTTTATGGCATCTGCACCATCTTTTTTACAAGTAAGACATTCATACTCATGCTGATAATAGACTTTTTTATACATCGTTGCAGGAACAAAAATGACTTTTTCATGAACGGACATTTTACCGATAGTATGAAGAGTTGAATTGCACCAATCACACGTGCACTCTTTTCCTTTAAGTTCACAGTGCATTTCTTTTATCGGTAAATCTTTTGTCAATTCAGCTTTATAGCCAATCCTCTTTTTCTGTTTATACTGAATTTCCTCAACTACGTTTTTTTCTTCAGTTGTCTCCGCACAATTAAAAAACGTATCTTCTTCAAATAAATCGACTTTTCCCGCTAAATCACTTGTTTTTTCAGAGGAACGCCCAAATAATTTTTTCGTTAAGAAATCAACTTGTTCTCTCAGAAGAGCCAATTCCTTTGTCAAAGCCTCATTTTGCTTTACTAATTGTTCTTCAAGTTCCGTCAAACTTCTTATCACTTCATTGATTAATTTTTTCTAATAGAATTTCATTTATTACTAATAGAATATCAATCATTACTAATAATGTGTAGATAAATTCACTATTTTTTAATTTAAGATAAATACCTTGGAGTGGCAGTATCTATTTTTTTCCCGTTGATCGATACACAATCCTTCTAACAACCAACGAAGTTGTTGCTGAGTCAAGTCTTTTAGTTCTGACCGTTTTCGTGGCCATTGCAGTTTTCCCGTTTGTAGAGAAGAATAAATCCATCGCCTTCCCAATATAATCCTTTAAATCGATTGGAACGGTTTCCGCAAAATAGAAATAATGCATTGGAATACACGTCCATTTCATATTGATCCATAATAATGGAGACGAGGCCATCGATACCACGTCGCATATCTGTTTTTCCGCAGACGATATAGACAGATTCTAGCTGTTTATAATCAATGATTATGAGAAATCATCCCCTCAAGTGCTGCGTTTAAAATATAATTATTGCAGCCATTGTAAATAGTGAGTTCGATATTGTTCCTTTTAACTTGAAGTGCAACCTTTGGTTGACTAGTAGGAGAGATGTTTTGACTTGCGGATTGTTGTTTGTGTTCATCTGATTTTAAAGTGACTGGGACAATATCTTGAATTTTTTGCATATAAAAAACCTCCAATTACTCTTAGTTGATATAAGAATAACTAAAGGCTCCTTTTTATTAAAGATACTCTATTACTTTCCGCTTACGAAATACTAATTCTTCTTATCATTCTGTGTAGTCACTAACTACAGCATTTAATTCACTCATTTCTCGATTGTGATCAAATTTTACATAAATTGTTTGAAAAACACCTTTCTTACTCTTAGCTTCATCTTTATTTCCAAATAAAACAATATTGCTATTCACAGGACGCTCCTCCACTTTTTTATAATCTTTTTCAAAATTCGTTAACATTTGTTTTTGAGTTTGTTCAGGAATATCAACAATTTTAGCTACCTCTTTTATCAAACTTTCGCCATTAATTTCTGGGAACGAGAACGCCTCATTTGTTTTTGAAATAGTGATGTTTTGAAACGTCAATCGGACTTCTTTATTTTCTTTATCAAATTTATATTCTGATACTATACTTGCTGTAACAACAGGCTTTCTTTCTAAATCCATTGGATAGTATCCAACTAATTTTAATTCATCTCCAGTAGCATACAATGAGTATTCTTTTGCTTCTTCGTTTAAATCTAAAGTAATTAGCTCTTTTTTGAGTAATTCTTCTGTTTTTTCAGCAAAATTAGATACCTTTAAATTAAATTTAGTTTTCATCAGATCTAGCGCTTCTTGTTCTGTTAATTGTGGATAATCAAATCGACCGAAAGGTTTTTCTCTTGTTTCACGCCATAATAATTTTTGATGCTCAACATCTTGCGTTTTAATTTTATTTGTACATCCAATTAATGTAAAAAGAAGAACACTTGCTATTATTCCTATGAAAAAAGTTTTTTTCCTCACTTATTCTCCTCCTGAAGTCATCTCTTGTTTTAATATTTCCAATGGAATAGCTTTCGAATTTGGAAATATCTTTTCCGAAGGTATTAACAATACGTTACTTGTATCTTTTAACTGATATAAAACTACACTTTCTAAAGAATTTCCTACTGAAATTTTTTCAAATCTTTTTTCAAACAATTCTGAAACTTCTAGAACCGCATTGTTTTTAGGTAATTCTACAGTTTCTAATATTGAATCTCCTTGTTTTACTTCTATTGCTTGAGTCCATATCATTGGAGTTATATCCTCTTTATTAGCAGTATTATTTACAGAATATTTGAGTGCCAGTAAATTCGTGTTTTCGGTTCCTTTCATAGTCAAAACACCAGTTACTTGAATAGAAAAGTCATTATTTTTAAATAGAAATGTCTCATCAGAAGTTTCATCTGTCGGGCCAGCATCTGCTGTTTCTTTTATTGATTTAGCTGATTCATCAATAATTTTTGCCCTTTCCTTGTACGAACCATCTTTTGCTGAATAAAAATTTAATTGAACAATACTGTTCTCTGTTTCAATATAGTATAGATGAAGCCAACTCTCTTTTTCATCAAACATTGTATCTAAGGTATATTTAAATCCTTTATTCTTTCCAATTGAGAACTCATCCATATATATTTCGTCAACTTTTTGATACCCATATTGTTTCGCCAGCTTCTTTTTCATTTCTTTTCCAAAAGAATCATTAAACTCCATCTTTTCTTTTCTTTGTGCCATTACTAAAAGCTTTGAATTACTCTTTTTATCTTCTGCACCAAAAATAATTTCTTTACTATATTTGTTTTCAAATCCATCTTTTTTTTCCCAACTATTTGGTAACTGTATTGCATAACTTATTCCATCTGATTCAAATGTATCTACTTTTTTTGATAACGAAGCAGCACACCCAGATATTGTTACTAGCAAAAAAAACAATCCAAAAATGACTTTCTTCGTTTTCATATTATGCTCCTTTTTTGATTAAACGTTTTTTTACTTCTATGGCTATAAAAAACAAATCCGATTATACAAATCAAAAACAAACTACAGCCTATTTTAAAGCCTTGTGGTAAAAAAACAAATTTGATTGTATGTTTGCCTTTGGATAATGGAACTGTTAAAAAAGCATCTTTAAATACTGGTGTATCAACCTTATTGCCATCAACATAGATACTCCACCCTTTATCATAAGGAATAGTTGTAAATAGAACTTGTTCATTGGTTAGATTTACATTTGCAGTTGCTTTTCGTCCATTTGTTTCAATAAAAACTTCGTTCTTTTTAATTTGATCTATAGTACTTTTAAAATTATTGACGTTTAGAAACATTGCAGTAGGTTTTACTAAATTAACTACGTCTTCTCCTAAGAGCAAAACCTCTACTTTGATTTTTTGCGCTTTTTCATAATAACCCAGGTTGTAATATTGACCGCTTGCCTCTAAGTTTCCAATGCTATTACATTGCTTAGTAATGGTTTTTATATCTACTACACCTTGTCCATATAAACTCAAATAGGCTTGTGAGTTTTCAGGAACAGCTATCTCATATGTCATTTTTCTATATTTACCTGGCGTTTCTTTCGAATAGGATAGAACGGTATCATTGTCCTCTATAATAACATTCTCTTTTTTAGTCATTTTAGCTTCAGCATAAGAAAAAAGTTGCATCGATTCTTTTGATAAGTATTGTACCAATTCTGTTTGATTATTGACTACGTCCTTTTCGTAAATCCCCTTATCTGTTAACATTCCTAACGGCAATGCATACTTGTTTTCAAATAACTTATAATTTTTATTCGTTTTAACTTCTTCAAAACCAAATTTATGTGGATTTTTTTTTGCTAGATTATACTTTATCCCTAAAATAGAATCCATAACTAACGTATTATTATTATATTGAATCGTCAAATTAGTTCCTTGCGATCGAAATCCTAATTTATCTAAATATTGAGACGAGTGACGATTTCTAATTGAAGAAAACATTGAAACTCCATTGTAACCATAAACAAAGCTATCGTTTCTACCTGACTTGTCTATATTTTCGAGACGATAAAAATGTTTATTTTCGTATCGAGCCCAATCTACCAACGAAGTAATTTCATCATAATTTTCTGTGTATGCTTTTCTAGGTGTATATGACCATTCCCTAGATATTGCGTCGACTAATAATTTTGCGTTTAACGTCATTTCACTAGTGAATAAAAACATAAATAAAAGCGATGTAACTATTGGTTTTACCTTTTTTTGACCTTTTAATAAAAGTAACAAACAATAAATTAAAAGTATAATCAATGTTAGAAGTATACTCAATTTATTAATATAAAAATATCGTTTTTTGTTAGAAACTATAACAATAACAATATAGGTCAATGCTAATCCAATTATATAATTTACCAATCGATTAAAATCACTATCCTCATACTTTTCTAATCCATATCCAGCTAGTAGTAATCCTAAAAAAGACAATAGAAAACTAAATCTGAATAAAAACATGTATGGAGAATGAAATCCATGCCAAAATAAATTTAACGGCTCAATATAAACACTCGCTATTAATACAATAACTAAACCACCATAAATTAATTTATTTTTCAAGGTAATCTTAGGACTCACGAAATAAAAAATACAAAAAATAGTTGCAAATAGACCAAAATAAATAAATGGCGCACTTCCATATTTACTCGTATCATATGCACCTACCATGGTTTTTACTGGAATATCCCAAAATCCTAAATTTCTTGTAAAAAAATTAGTTGCCTCATTTAAACTTTCTCCATTATTCATTAAATCCAAAACAGTTGGTAAAATGACAATCATAGAGGCACCACCAGCCAAAAATGATGTAATTAAATAATTCAAAATAGACTGTTTATATAGTTGGACATCGGTCAGTAAACGACAAATATAGTATAGGAAACTAAACAGGCCAACCATAAAGGCAATATAAAAATTAGATATAAACAAAAGAAAGTAAAAAATAAAGAGTATTGTCAGTTTGTTTTCATCCATTAATCGATGAATTCCTAATATAATCAAAGGTAAAAAGATAAGGCCGTCCAACCACATTTGTTGTAAAGAGTATGCAATACAAAAACCACTTAATGAATAACTAATGCTTAAACAAACAATTATTTTTTGTGGTAATTTATAAATATTATTTCCCATAATCCAAAAAGTAGTACTCATTGCACCAAATTTTAGTAATAAAATCATATAAAGTGCATCAGGAATCTGCTTATTACTAAAAAAAGCAATACATACACTAAAAATTCCGTTAATATAATATGCCATCAATGACCAATAATTTAAACCTAAAGAAGCATTCCAAGAATAAAGAATATTTTGTTTCCCATGAAGTACATTATTAAAACTTGCAAAAAAAGGAGCAGTTTGAGCAAATGCATCACTTGCAAGAATAGTCTTTTCACTTCCTGGATAAATTCCAATTGAATAGTAAATACCTATCATTATAATTACTGGTACTAGTAAGCTTAAAAAGAAACCAATAAATTTCCCTTTGTTCCAAAATTTTATTTTCACTATCTTTTTTCCTCCAAAATACACTTATATCAATTTAAAAAGCCCACTTTTTTAAATGGAAAATATCGAAAGATAGCTATCCCCTCAATTTGATCTCTATTGATTAAGCCAAAAAATCTACTATCTTTCGAAATTTTACTATTATCACCTAATACAAAATAATAGTTTTTTGGAATAGTATGGATATTTCGCAAGTTTCGAGCAACTTCATCCGTAACATATATTTTTAAAACACCCTCTGGTAACTGATTTATCAGCTCCATGTCTTCATTAAAATCACTTTGTCCACTTTCCTGCACTTTCAAGTATAAGTAATTTTCTTTAACATACAGTTCGTCACCAGCAATACCCACTATTCGCTTAATATAGTATTCTGAATCTTCCATTTGAGAAGCGAACGTTACTACAGCATACCGATTTATAGATTTAGTTTTCCAAATAAGTATTTGCTCATTATTATTTAAAGTAGGTGCCATTGATTCTCCATCTGTATGATGCGTAGCACACTTCGTGAATATGACAATAATAAATAAACTAAATATAAAAATTAATGCATAATGATAAATTTTTGTTTTTAGTGATTCTTGTTTTTTGTTTTGATTCATTACCTTGTCTTTCTTGATAAACATCTATTTCTCCTTGACTAATAAGTGAAAATCCATTACACGATCAATCACTATACCCAATAATTAAAAACTTGTTGCTTGATGAAATGGGAAAAGAATAGCTTTAATAACACCCTTACTCTCTTTTGCATCTACAAACCCAAATTCTCTACTATCTATAGCATATTCTCGATTATCTCCCATTACAAAATAAGCATTATTTGGAACGGTCGTTTCTGTTGAAAAATCTAATAAAGTAAAATCTTCTGTGTACGTACGATTGTTTAAAGCAGCATCACTTTTTTCTGCTTTTATAAATCGTTCTATAACTATTTTATTATTGATCCATAGTTCATCATTTCTATATTCAACTTTTTCACCTGGTAACCCAATAACTCGTCGAACCATATGTTGATTGTTATTGGGAGACTTAAAATAGATGATATCAAAACGTTTAATTGTTGATTTCTTTAACAAAAAAGCGCGCTCACCATCGTTTATAAGAGGCGTCATCCCGTACCCAGTAATTTTAGGAAAGCCAAAAAAAAGCGATTTTAGAATTATAAAAGAAACAAAAATCACCAAGAAACTTATCATTAATTCTTTAAGTAATAAGGTTCGTTTTCTTTTTTTCTTTTTTCTCCTATTTTTTTTAGAAAGTTTGTTTACGTAATTATTCTCTTTCATGATACGTTTCTTTTTATTAGAAAAATTACGACTGGAACGATATTTTTTTCTTTTTTTTGTTATTTCACTTTTATTTAAGTCTTTTTTTTTCATTAACGTGAGTCTCCTAATTTTTTTGCTTAAGTGCAGACTCATTTACTTTAAAATATTTAAATACATCAGATTGTCTTTGTTTTAGTTTATCTATATCTTTCAAGTAAGTCGCTATCGTCTCTTTATCTTCTAATTGCTCTGGTCTAAGGTAAGATAAATTTGATCCAACAGATTTCATCGAAGAATAATAACGTTTTAATAATTTTGTTCCTTCTTCTGACATACCTATAGAAATTGGCTGAACACCATTTGAAGCTAAAAGTGATGAAACTTCTTTGAATTGAGGATAAATTTTTTCTACACTTCCTCCTTCAGATATCGTTTTAAGTTCTTTTTCCAATTCACTGGTCCATAAGTATCCCTGAACAACAATTTTGGAATCGTTGTTGGGTAACGTTGTTAATTGATAATATCTAGTATAAACTGCTGTAACAGCAAAAAGAATAATAGCGAAAAAGAAGATTATACTTCTACTAAGATATTTTTTTCCTTTTTGCAGTAGCATATTTTTTTCCCTCAGCCACTTTTTTCTTTTTTGCTTACTTTTTGGGCGTTGTTTCCATCTAGTTCCTTTTAGTATATTTTTAACTTTAAAAAAACTAAATAGACAAAATAAAGAGAAGAAAAAAGAAAGAATTGATAATGATAACAATCCGATAAAACCATACTCTAACCAAAGCATATTTTATTCCTTTCTACTTGTTCGTTTTATTCATTTTTTTCTTTTTACTTTTCTTGACTTGTTTAATTTTATTCTTTTTAGTCCTATTCATTTTTCGCACAATGAAAAAGACGAATAAGAACAGGACAATAACTCCCAATACAATTCCAGCAATAATTTTCCAATTAATGCCTCTTTCTTGAACCAACCCTACATCCTGTGTATTGTATTTATCCGCTTCTTCTTTTGTTATTTTGAAGTCTTGATTCCATTCCCATTTTTTATTATCTTTTGCAGTTACTAAAATATGTGCCTTATAGTCCCCAGTCTCCATTTTATCTCCATTCATTTCTAACGGAAATTCAATCAACGAATTAGGCGCCATACGCATATCTGTTCTTTTCGTATCATATAAAATAGCCGATGAACCTTTTTTTGATACTTCCATTTCAACGGACATACCTTCCACTATTTCTGATGTTACATTAGAAAAATCAGCAAAAATACTATTACGGTAATTTGCTAATCCAGCGTATACTTTATTTAATTTCAAATTGACTTCAACTGGTGTATCCGTTTCTTGTAGAACCATCCCAACTAAAAAAGCATATTGACTAATAACACCTTTTGCTTTTTTATTTTCTTCTTCTTCTTTCTTCGTCGGTTTAGATTTCATCGTAATACCACCAATAATCTTTCCATCATAACTTACTTCTGGCATATCGATTTCTAACAATAATGACTTTGTTTCATTTGGCGCTAACGTTATTTCATTAGGACCTTTAACAATCTCTTTGAAATCATATTTAAGTGAATCGTCATTTTTTATAGCTAATCCACCATAATCAATAACACCATTTGAATTAGTTTTTGCACCATTAATCTCTACATCTATTGTTTGTTCTTCAGATTCACTATTTGTCACTCTAATTTCAACCGTTTGCTTTTGCCCAGGTGTCATTCGTAAGTTAAAATAACTGACATCTCCTTGTTGATTTTCTGGTTTCACTACTTCATAAGTGAAATTTTGTTGTGCATTCGCGTTAACAGAAAAACCAAAGAATGCGACTATGTATAAACTGAATAAAAGAAGTAAATATCCTTTTTTTTTCATAAATAAAAATCCCTTTCCAACATCGTTATCATTTCAAAAAGAAGCTCAGCTTCGAAGTAGAGACTCAATAGTTTTCTATTTCGAGCTGAGATTCCATTATGATTAATTTAAATACTATCTGATAAAATCCAAGTGATTTCAGCTTTATATTTTCCTGTGAAAATTTGTTCTGCTTGGTTTTGTGGAATATTCAACTCAATTGATTTATCATCAGTATCTTTTAGTGTATTCCCAAAATACAATGCATATTTTCCAGCACCTTTTGATGAGGCATTGGCAGAATCATCATTTGTAAAAATATCTACGACTTCACCAGTGTCTTTTAGTGGATCCATTTTAGTATAGGCAACGGTTGGTTTTAGCGCTTCGTTTGCTTCATCTGCTTGAAGATCAGGATTGCTATATTGAATTGTTGCACCTTTAATTGTTCTTGTTTTCCCAGCTGCTGTATCTGTTTGTGTAAATGGTTGAGAAATTTTAGCTGATAATTTATAAGAATGGTTGTCAACTAAACGCTCATCTTTGAATTGCACCCAATTTGCACGACGTGGTACAGCTGTACCATCAGTCGCTCCATCATTTGCAGTAGTTGGTTTTGCAAATGATGTCACTGCCCCAGTTGTTACTTCTTGTGAAGCAAAGACCAATTTTGACATACCTTGAACAATAAATGATCCATCTGGCAAAGGTCTAGTATCTGTAGTACTTTGAGTAGACTGATCTGGCGGAACAACACCAGATGTATCTGAACTATAGCTTTTCGCTGTAAACTCAATTTCTGCATCTCCAGTTCTTGATGTATCTGCCGCTTTTACTGAACTATTAATTCCTGAAGCAGCTCCCACAGCTACAGTAGCAAGTAATGCAGTACCTAATAATTTTTGTGTTAATTTCATTTCATTTCCTCCTAAAATAATTGTTTTTCTATTTATGGCAACTCGGCTAAAATCCAAGTTAACACCGTTGAGTATGACCCTGCTTCTGTAACTGCTCCTTTAGGAACAGACAATGAGATTGCGTCATTCATCATTACAGGTTTTTTAAAAATTGGATCGATGAGCTCTTTTCCAAATTCATTTTTTCGTTGAGATAACGAATTGGATCTGTCATTAACATTTTCAGAAGAAGCTCCAAAGATAACACTCCATGTTCCAAATCCTTGATTTTCATTAGCTTGTGCTAAACTATACGTATCACCTATATTGTTCATACGAATAACTTCTTTTGATACGTTTGGCGCTAAAGATTTATCATAAATTGAATTCGTCCATGCTTGATCCAATGAAATTACTGCTCCTTTAAGCTCAACGCCTAACCTATCTTTGTTTTTAAACTGATTCTCTTGCCTTACTTGCAATGTCCATCCGGCAGCATTATCTCGATAATCAGAAATTTGAATAAAATTCCCTCTTGCTGTCGTATTATCATGGAATAATTGAGCATTAACAGAAAATTTTGCTGAGTCTTTTGTCATTTTCACTGTATCAAAATTTAAATTAGGAACAAAATCAAATCGCAAATCTCCTTTGGTCTGAGGCGTTTCCCCTGGATCTACCTCATTCTCTGGGTGTTCTGGATCCCGGATTATTGATTCCATTTCTTTATACCGTTTTAAATCAATCACAGCATCTCCTGACTTAGCGTTTTCTGCGTATACTAGTTGAGAATTCACTACTAATATTAGGAATATAGAGAGTGTAAACAAGAGCATGATCTTACAATTTTTCATTTACCTCCCTCTACTTTCTCATTCTTTTTTTTCCACCACAAAATAACGGCAAACAAACCAAGAACTATCAAACAAACTACAAGACTTTTTTGAACGAGCTCCCCAGTAGATGGTAGTTTCCCTTTGGGTTTGCTAACAATTTTGTCAGTTGAAGAAGAGGTAGAAGTTGTCGGACTTGTTGAACTTTCAGTGAAAACAATTTCTCCATTCGTTTTCACTTCCGCATCTACACCATAGCAAATATTGGGCTTTAGTACTAAAAACATACACATAACCACAAAAGAAAATAGGTAAATAGACATTCGTTTATTTTTCATATTCAATCACTACTCTCTCCTTTATAGTTATGGTGCATTTCCAACAGTAAATGTTATTTTAGCCTTATATTTACCTACTTCTTTTACTGAATTAGCAGGAATATCTAATTTAAATCCTTTACTACCTTTTTTCCATGAATTACTCACATTAAGTTGATTATCAGCATTTGTCGCTTTTTCTATTGTTTGATCCTGGTTCAATGGAAAATCAACTTCAACATTCGATCCATTATTGTATCTTAAAATATTGGGTATAACTTTTGATCCATCTGCTGACGTAAACTCTTGTGTAACTTTTGCAGTTAAAACCCACTCTTTCTTTTGAGCTCTCGTATCTGCAACAATCAATTGATTATCAATCGCTACATCTTCAACTCGAAGATCATTGTATGAAGCTGTTTCTAAACCAAAGTCTAAAAGACTAGGTGCAGAGTATAAATATAAGATTCCTTCAAACTCGTATTCTACAGTATTCCCACCAGTTGCCAATGTAAATTGTTCTGTTGGTTTTTTCACTAGTTTATACCCATCTTGTTCAATTTTTGTAATCATATCAGTAACTTCAGTTATAGTGGTAAGATCAATCGGATCTCCAATCATATTATCTGAATTTAAATAATCCGGATACCTAGTATCAACAGTCCCGTTAATCTTATATTGAACTCTTAGATCAGCAGTTGTAGGAACAATTTCTACTTCTACAGGAATATCTTTAGTAATTCCCTTTGATGTTGTTAATGTCAAAGTCACTGTTTGTTTTCCAAGTGCTGCCGTAGAAGGCAACGGCTTTTTATAAGAAACCGTTACTTTTCTATCTACTGAAGCTCCCGTGTTATCATCTGTATCCACTCTAACATTGTCTAAAAATGTTGTTCCTGGATCCGTGTATTGTGTTTCAATATCTGTATCAATAGGGATTTTTACATTCGCTTTTGGATCAGCATCTGGCACCCCTTCATATAAAACTTGCGAAACAGACCTAGTTGTCTTACTAGAAGACAATGTCTTTTTAATGTAACTATTAAACTCATAAGATGTTTTTGTACTTTCGCCTAGATCAAAATTCATAAACCCATCTGAACCTACAGTTTTATATCCATACAAATCTTTATCAAAAGAAAATTGATCATTTGCTTTTGCGACTACTTTAATATCAAATACTTTCCCATTGAATTTGTCACTTGTTGGATCTTTCGCTTCTATGGTCACTTTATTTTTATCTGTTGGATCGACAGTAATAGTAAAAATATCTGTGTATTCATCAGACGTTCCATATTGATAAATCTTTACCTCAGAAATATCATAAAAGTTGGGAACTTCACTTGTTAGTGCAAATTTTGTATTTCTATTTTCTTTGGTATTATCAGCCACACTTTGAATGATTGAATATTGTAAATTTTTATAACCATCCTCTAAATGTTTACTTTCGTTCTTCATTCCAACTACAAGAGGTGTACTTGGTCCAATTCTCGCAATAGATTCATTGGAATACAAAACACCCATCGGATTTAAGGCATTAGGAAATTGATCATCATAATTCATATTTTTCATTATCAAATTAAAATGATTTGCTTCATATAGATAGGTCATTCGACTTTCCATTAAACCAACATCTTCAGAACCACCATAAAACTCTGTTTTCCCAACTTCTGGTGAATTTTCTTTATAGCCAATCGAACAATTACTATCTTTTACATACATATTTTGAAAATCACTATCAAAAATGAATGCAACAGATTTATAAACATTGATATTAGAGAAATTCCAAGAGCCTTTCATATTAAATGCAGTTGTTTCTCCGTGTTTATAGAATTCATAATGATACTCTACCGTATCCCCATAAGAATATACATCATCGCCTATTCCATACCCTCCTGCAGAACCAGAAAAGAAATATAAATCTTCTTTTGTTTTTACATCATAATAAGATCCATTATCATTTTTTTCGGCTGGTGATACGGCAACGAAATTAAAACTAGGCTGTTTATTTCCTGTTTGTACTTTAAAATTCATTTTGTCGATAACAAATTTTACATCAATACTTTCTCCGTTATAAAATCCGGCATTTTCAACAAGGACACTTCTTTCGATATCCCCATCTGCTGGATTAAATTGATAAACAAGTGGATGTTTACTTCCTGGAGTATCATTTAATGTTTTATATACCCCAGTAGGCTTATACACAACATTATCTGTTAATTTCAGCATAGACCCATAGTCACCAGAAATCTCAGTTGTCGAGCCACCACTAACTGGAACTTTTTGAATACCAGGAGCCTCCAACAATGGAGTAAAGCCAGTAGGAACTTGACTCGCAGCATATACTACTCCATTCGTTCGACAAAATAAAATTATAAAGAATAAAATCAAAAAGGTAAGTTTAATTTTCATTTTCCCATCCTTTTGGACTATATGCATTACTCTCCTCCTTCCAATATCAATTCAAGATTAGTAACCGCCACGTGCTAATGAAATTTTTCCATAATTTTCTAATTTAAAACTTGGGTCTAACGTACCACTAATACCCAATGTTTGACTATTACATAATTTTCCGAAGCTAACAGAATAATCAGAACCACCTGTTAAAAGAGTTGCATTTGCTTCATCGTATACAGCACCCGTTTGAGTCCATGTTTTAATTCGTCTAACATTTTTAGCGTTCAGTGTAGTTTTCGTAGAATAAAATAATTTTGCATTCGGCTTTCTATTCTCAACTTCAAAATTTCTAGGAGCATCTAAATTGAAAATAGCTCCCTTGTATTCACTCTCTACAACGGCCTTTTTACTATCACCTGAAATAACTAGTTCAGCACCAGAATCTACATTTACAGTTGAACCATAATATTGTAGTTTCATAGTTGCATAGTTTCCACCACCACGACCATTTAAATGAACTTTACTACCAGATGCTAAATTAAAGGTAGGAATTTTGTTCACATAATCTGCACGTGGGATAAATTGAAATGCCACACCAGCTGCATCTACATTAAATTCAGCACCTTGTCCTACGTCTACTTTTTGTACTTTATCGTAGAACACAGGATAGTAATAGTTCACTGTACTTTGTGGTCCAATTTTTATATTAACTACAGCATCATCACCAATGATCGCTTCCCCAGTAGCTTTGCCTTTAATTAAAGCTCCATTGAAATAAAAAGCAGAGAATTGTCCATGATCTTTATTTGCTGCGACTCCGTTATAAACAGTCCCAGGTAAAAATTCTAAATCATGTACCCAAGCATTTTCAGCACGTGTATTAAGATCGTTTGTTCCGCCAAAAGTCAATTTCCCTTCGCTTAAATGAACGAAGCGTGCTCCTTTGTAAGTTATATCTTCAGCATAAACATCCCAGCCATAACTTGAAGGTCCGTTTCCAGCACCACCTGTGAAGAATCGACCGTCCCCATCATCACCAATAATGTTAGCATTTTTTACTGTAAAGGTATTTTTACCTTTGTAATTTTGTTTCCCATAAATCGAATTGTGCCCTGAATTAATTACCACACCCAAATCTTTGTTTCCATTGATTGTTACATCTCTGTTTGGAATATCTGTGATGTTCCCTTTAAATTGAATACTTTGGTTTACATTGATTACTGAAATTGATGCATTTTTTAATGCTGCTTGAAACTCCGCAATCGTAGCTACTTCTGCTGTATCTGATGCTGCTTCAGCAACGATTGATGAGCCAACAAATGGTGTCGGTACAACCACTGCAACTGCACCTAAAGCAATAGTTGCTGTCAATGCTAGCAACCCTCTCTGTAGCACATTGATTTTCTTCATTAAAAATTCCTCCTAATAGATTATTTATTGTTATGAAACTGAATCAACAATCTTACTTTGAGAATACACAACTAAAAGATACGGTCATTTATCCAGAATCATAACTTGCTATACAGAAAATGCATGTGTTGAACATTTTCATCCCTTCCTTTCAAATCATAAAAACATTTATTCATTTTTTTCTTTTAACATGTATCCTTTTGATCGAGTCGTCTTGATTTCAAATTGATCACTATCATTCACTTTTTTACGCAAATGAAACACTACATTTGAAACACGAAATAGTTTATTCTTACAATCATCCTTCCAAATTTCTTTAAATATGTCATTGTATGAAACTGTAGTATTGAGCCGTTCATATAAGATTTTAAGCAAGCGAAACTCTGTTTTTGTCAGTGATTTTTCCTGTGTATTAATCCAAACAGTTTGATTTTCTTCATTCAAAAACGAATTTTTTCTTACACTCGTTTCTATATCATCATCTGTCCTTCTAGTTCTTGAAAATGTATTTTTGACTATAAAAGGCAACTTAGCTAATTCATTACTTGTCGTTAGCACATCATTTGCACCTAATTCAAGTAAAATATCTTGTTCATGTTTTAATGGTTCTTTATAAACAATCCAAACAAACATTTCAGGGTTTAACTTTGAAAAAAGAAGCCAATCAATTATTTTTGCTAAACAATTCTCTTTAGTCAAATAAATTACTGCCCCATTTAATTGATTGAAGCTCGTTTTTTCTTTAATCGTAAGTAGCTGAAACTTCAATTCTTTGAAAAGCTGCATTAATTCTATTTCAGACTGTTCATTATCTATCAAAATTCCAAGCGATTGCATTCTATATCCTCCCTTGAAAATTTTCTTGCATGTAGGTAATCCAAGAAATATTAATTAAACACCTTTTATATAGGCTTTTTTTTTCAAGTGACGGCTTTCTTGACGGATTATAGATTTGTTTCATTATCAAAAAGTGAAACTTAATTGCTTTTTCACATCACTTTAATAAATATAATCATTTTTTTGTTTGTTATTTTTATGCAAAGAAAGTTAGATGAACTATCTAATCAAGGTGATATTCTAATATTCAGAAGATGATCGAAATTAATTAGGATAGTAAAAAAAATAATACAATTGTATTATTTTAATCAAGGTAAATTATATTTGAATCTTAAAATGACAGCGTATTAATTGGAATTAATAACAAATTTATACTAAAAAGAATCTCATAAAAAATGACGAGCTAATTAAGCAATATATCTAAAATGTTCAGTTTTACAAAGTTTTATTAATTACTTTAAATTCAACATAAATCATAGATGGGGCATTCTTTTTCGTAGTATCCTTCCTCCCACTTGTATTTATTTCTTATAAATACTTTATTTCTAAGAAATAAATCAACTGAATTTATTGACGGTTTCATTGACGGCTATCAATTTTAAACGAACAAAAAAATAGACATCAACGTTTTAAATAAATTATTTTTAGCCTCATTTTTTCTAAAATCAATTTATTTCATTGTATATCTATTACTTTTTTCTCATTTTATTATACTTTGATATAAAAAATTGAAAATAATGGTATAAAAATAATATAGACATTAATAAAAACTTATACTAATATAGTTAATATAAGACGGTATTGTAAAAATAAGCAGAAAAATATTTCTTGGATTACCTACATCTAAGAAACAAAAAAAATAAATAAAAACCAAAAAGATTACCTATTCATTCATAAAAAAATAAATAACGTTCTGATTTTAAATGTAATTTATTTGCTTATTAATTCATAACTTCTCCTCTTTAAGCATGAAAAATAGTATATTTCTAAATTTTGTTTCTCATATAACAGTTCCAATTCCCTCAATCAACTTTCCTACAACTCTTTTGAGAACGCTTTACAGCTTTCAATTATTTTCTATTTTCTTCAATATAGAGAATAATAGATTTGCCCCAGGTACCGTTTTTTACATTTAGTATTTCTTCTTCTAGTATTTTACTGAATAATCAATAACTTTCTTAGATACCAACCTATTTTACGTTGTGATAAGGGCATGACTAAATAGTTATTCCATATTTCTACAATTTTTTGATCTAATTTAGTCTGACTATTCATAACTTATTTTGGGGTGAAGTATAATTATTAGAGGATATATTTTGTCATATAATGCATGTAACTTGCGTCTTGATTGTGCCTTGTCACTCACTCAGACTGGATTTCACCAGCTAACAATTAGCACGCTAAAATAAAAAGGTTCACACTACTGCATACACAGGAGCGAACCTTTTACCTTCAACAAAAAATTTTTCTTATTTATGAATTATTTTTAAAACTATATACTAAAACACAACAGATAGAATGTAGTAATTAAACTGATTTACTGCTAAATGCACTAGAACGTTGTATCAGGAATCGTGAATCTTACAAAGTTAATCGCTTTTTACACATACATATTTATTAAAAACTCTACTTACTATTTGATATATCTAGAATAATGACTTCTAGCTCGTTCCTTATGAATTTGAAAAATAATCATATAAAAGTTTACTTCAGATACTTTAAAAGGCTTCAATTGAGTTAGTAATTGTTCTATTTCTTTTTCATACTTAGAATAATCTGAATATAAATTAACTAGACAGGTAATAAATTTCAGTTGAATCACTAGAAGTAAATCATCCGATTTGCTAATAACTGTCGAATAATCAATCAGAACTTTTTGAGCTTGGGAAAGATTATGTGTCACGAGCAAAGATTGAATGCGATTAAAAAAGAGATCTGCTAACTCCGTGTAGTATCGCTTTAAATCAAATTCTTGATATTTTTTTAGCTCTTTTTGTATACGTAGAAAAATTTGATTGGCGTCTTCTTGATTTTTTTCAGATAACGATAGTAAGACTAGTTTTGCACGTTTTATTTCTCTCAGTGTCCACATCTTGGCATTTTTCAAGTCTGTAATAATCTCTCTAAGTGGTTCGCGTGAAAGTTTATAGAAATTTGTATTTGTAATTAAAACTAACAAATAGGCATTTACAGCTAAATACCTTATTTCTTTATGTTTATCTGTATAATTCGTTTCATAGATATGATATAGTTCTTCAAATTTTCCTTGATTATACAGTTTATCAATCTTTATTTCTAATTGTTTAATTTCATTAGGCTGATATAATTCTCTATAATAACTGAATTCCTCGTATGAAATTCCTAAATTTTCTAAAAGACACTCAAATTTTGAAACCTCAATTGAATATTTTCCAGCTTCGAAATCACTATAGAAAGTTTTCGAAACAATTCCTGCATAAATTTCTTTTTGTGTAAAACCTTTTTTCTTTCTAATAACCTTAAATATATCACCATACATTCTCTCTACCTCTTTTTCCTGTATACAGGAATTATATATAATTTCTTGATTATTGTACATGCTATATTGAATAAAATGATATATGGGGGAATAAATGATGAATAAACTTACTTACTTGAAACTGATTGGATTAAGCTTAATGCTAACGTGTGTCATTAGCTTCGCTAGTGCGTTGGGAGTTATTTTGAACTTAAATATCAATGGAATGATTCTATTACAAACACTAGCGTTCTTATTGTCCGCAAGCTTTCTTACTATGTATATGAGAAAAAAAGATACTACTTTAATTAACTTTGGCTTTATCAGAAAAAAAGTTGATAAAAGAATATATTGTTTCATAATTCTTATTATTTTTATTCAACCTTTTTTTTTAGGAATAGATTTTTCATTAAATTATTCAACTATTTTTCTATTGGTCGTACAAATGCTGTTGGTTGGCTACACCGAAGAAGTCCTTTTTAGAAGCATTTACTATTATTTTTTGAAAAAAAAATCGTCTACCTTTTTTATTTTATTTTCTAGTATTACTTTTGGTATACTTCACATAGCAAGTGTATTAAATCCAAATACGACAATTGTTCTGGTTATTCTTCAAATTATTAATGCTTTATTACTAGGTGTTGTTTTTGCTGTTTTATATTTAATTACTAAAACTATTTATATTGTAATCTTATTTCATTCACTATTTAATATCTTTGCATCGATTTGTTTGCCTGGTATTTTTATAAATAATATGACTGCAGTTTTACTATTAAGTTGTTTGTACCTTCTATTTTTACTTTACTATCGATTGAATAGTAAAATAAAGTTTAAACTTTTAGAAAAAATAGGCGATAAATCAGTAAAATGAACAAAAATATTTAAAGTATTGATTCGCTTTTGAATAGCTACTTTAAATATTTTTTTCAAATCTTTGTGATTTATCGCTTTATCGTTAAGATTATAGAAACTTTTCTGATTAACGGCTTGATTGAAATAACATAACAAAAAAATCAGAATGAAAGAGTCGCTCCTCCATTCTGATTTTCAATTAATCTTGTTTATCAGTCCTATTTGACAAAGAACCACTTTTTTATATCTTTAGAATCAATCCAGTTGACTATGTTCGCTATCGTCTAATACTCGCTCTAAGAAACTATTTTCTGCTTGAATGATATCAAATAAAGCACTCATTCTTTCAAGTTGCTCATAATCGACTTTATAGAGTTTTACACTTGGCTTGATAAAAAGAATACCTGGTCTTATCTTCGCACGTGAAAAAATGCGTTTGGATTGTTCAATCCAAGTTAACATTTTTGTTTTTGAGACTTTTCGCTTAATTTTAGCTACACGTTCTTGATCATAAGATGTATTAGATGTATCTTGAACTGAATTAAAAACTTCAACTAATTCCTTATTTAAATTCCAAATCTGTTCTAAAAATTTCGCTTTTTTACATATTTCATCATATTTGACAAAATCTATTCTGATTGGCTTATACCACTCTGCTTCTTTAAGCTCTTGTCTATTGATTTTCTTGTATTGAGTAATACTACTTTTTAACATGCTATTCTCTGCAGCTAACAAATCTTCTTCTAACTTGTCTTTCACTATTTTCATACGCTGCTTCGAATTCTGTTCTTGTTTTAAGCTTTCTTTCAAAAAAAGAATTTCACTTTTCTCAGAACGAACAACTAAATCTGCATCAAAAAGAACCTCATGGTCAGCTTTTTTCTCAATTTTTTTACTGGTACCATTGTTTTTCTTTTTTGTATTTTTGCTTATAGTTTTCGGCTCAATAGAGGCTGATTTCTTTTTAGTTTTATTCTTAGATTTGGTTTTAGGTTTAGGTTTAGGTTTAGATTTAGATTTAGATTTAGATTTAGTTACAGTTTTTTTCTGCTTTTCAGGCTCAATATCCCGCTCTGGCTCTTCAATCAAAACCTTTACCGGATATGATAAAACATTTTCTGTCGGTTCTTCTTCATCTTTCAATACAGAATCCAAACATTCTTCGACTAATTCGCTAATTGTTTGATTGTGTGGAACATTCATTTGTTTTAAACTTTCAAAAAGATTAATCTCAATTGATCTTATGCCCGCATCAAAAGCAAGAGGAACAAATTCACAATAATAAGTATTAAAAGAATCTTCCACTTCTTCGACAACTTTAATCCATATAAATTGCGGGAAAATTTTAGTTAATTCTTCTAACAAAACATCAATATCTAATTGAACTTGAAAAAACTGGATTTCTATGTATTTTTTTGAACTAGGTAATTTAAATTGGGATAAGAGTTCTTCTTTTTCCCATTGTGCAAGAGTATCACCTATTAGGCGCTCATAGACAAAATCACACTCATCTATAAACTCCTCTGTAGATTCTTTATTAAAAGGGACGGTCCCTGAATTTAAATTCATTGCCTGCTGATGAAAGAAAACATCAAAATATTCACTCAAAAATACCGTCCACCTTTCTGATTTTTACTTTATGCATCTAATTTGTACAATGGGCTTAGGACTAAGAGTTGTCCTTCCGTTAAGAAGTACTGATCTAACTCATTCCATTCTTTTAACGACAAAATCGATACGCCAGTTTTTTTAGAAATACTAGCTAAAGTATCTCCCTCTTTAACTTCATACGTATTTTTTGTCTTAGTTCGAGTTGCACTTACTTTATAGTCTAAAGAAGAATCTGCTGTTTCTTTTTCAGAATCATTGGTATTTTTTCTTGAACTTTTGTTCTTTCTTGAACTATTTGATTTTGAAGTCGCTCTAGAAGTTGAACTGGTTGTACTAGATTCAGTTGAATTTGTTGTACTTGTACTTGATTCACTTGAATCCATCGTACTTGTACTTGATTCACTTGAATCCATCGTACTTGTACTTGATTCACTTGAATCCATCGTACTTGTACTTAATGCACTTGAATCCATCGTACTTGTACTTGATTCACTTGAATCCATCGTACTTGTACTTGATTCACTTGAATCCATCGTACTTGAATCTGTCATCATGTCCGAACTCATATCTGTACTTGAGCTTAAACTACTTGAATCCATTGAAACAGAGCTTGCTGTTGTACTAGACTCTAGCGTTCTCGAATCTTTGGTTCTATTTGAAGCAACTTTTTTATTGTTTCTTCCAGAGAAGGCCATTGAAAGTTTTTGTGCCATCTCAAATGATCGATCAACAACTTCTTCCTTGCTGATTTCATCTGTTGTAATTTCTTGTTTTGGTATTTTAAGTGTTTGGCCGATAAATAACATACGGCGATCTAATTGATTTTTTTCAAGAATTGCTAATGTAGAAATATTATACAATTCACTAATCGATTTTAATGATTCGCCTTTCTTCACAACATGAGTAACAAACTCAATATTTTCTGCTTGTTTTTTATCTTTTTTCGTTACTTTTTTATCCAAACTTGAAACAGTTTTGTCTTCTGCTTTCTTGTCACTAGATTTGTCTTTCAATTCATCATATTGAGTCAAATCGTAGGCTTCAATCAAGCCATTTAATTTACCAGCATAGCTTGTATCCGTCGCATATTTACCTGTTAAAAAGCTGGTTGCATCTTTATGTGATTTTGTGTTTGATTTCCATGTACCACTATAAAAATCACTATTGAAGTCTGTTCCACCACGAAGCAGCTTCACATAATCTTCAAGCGATTCTTTGTAGGAAGGATACTTTCTAAAATCAGAACGAATCGTATACATACTTCCTGAACCATTATCCTCACTCGTTAAAAAGTTAGCACTTGCTCCTTTATAACTTCCCTTGATTCCAAACAAATTATAATTTGGTGCAGCTGCTAAAGTACTATTCCCTGACGCACTCTCTAAAATGGCTTGGGCAATCATTACAGACGCATATAAATTATTAGTTCCTGCAATTTCTCGAGCATCTTCACCGATAACATTAATGAATGCTTTGGTTGTCAAATTAGGACTAACAGAAATAGTTTCATTTGAACTGTTTCCTATAGTTTGAGCTATATTGCCATTTACTGGATAATTAGGTGTAGCTGGCTGAACAGGTCCTTGTACAGAACCAACCCAAGTCGGTTTGTTTGATTGACTTGGTTTGGTTGGTTTTGGTTTTGGTTTTGGTTTTGGTTTTGCCGGTTGTGGCTTACTTGTTGAAGTTGATGTACTTGTCGAACTACTACTCGTCGTACTAGAACTACTGCTACTAGTAGAAGTTTCACTCGTACTCGTCGTACTTGATTCTGTTGTACTATCACTATCAATAGTGCTTGACTCTGTCGAGCTTGTAGAGTCAGTGGTACTTGAATCTGTAGTTTCTTCTGTACTGCTTTCAGTCGTACTTGTACTTTCTTCAGAAGAAGTTGATGTACCTATTGTCTCAGATGTCATTGTTTCTTGGGATATCTCTGTTTCTTCCGCTGTCGATGACAAAATGGTCACTGATTCTTGTTCATCTTGTCCTTGAGTATCTTGAGTTTCTTGAGTTTCTTTTTCCTTTGCAACAATAGGTGCACTATCAGCAACTGAAAGGACAGCACTTGAAGCTAACAAACCCACACTCATTAAACGTAGTTGTCTACTATTTAGATTTCTTTTTTTCATGTGATCCTCCATCGCCTTTATTTTTAATACTTATCTTCATACGTATCTTCTTTAACTAAATCAATAATTTGATTAAACGCTTGTTCAGATTCTTCTTTTACATCTTTGATACGTTTATAGTAGTTATTATATTCTTGTTCAGCTTTTTCTAAACGTTTCAAGAAGCCTGCCTTACGTTTTGTCTCCTCACTAACCAATTGTGCACGATGGTTCGCTTGGTTAACAATTTCTTTTGCTTGACGTTTCGCTTCAAGAAGGACTTCACCGATGTCTTCATTTGATAATTTTGTACCTGACTCAACTTCTTGTTGAGCTAAGCGACGTTTGGCAGCTTCTAATTCTTGTCTTAAATGTGCCAATTCTTCATAAGTAGCATCATCAACTTCACTAGTATCTGACCCCATGATTACAATACGTTCTTCAGATAGTTTATCGATTTCCTCTTGTTTAGTTAATAATTCTTGTTCGTATTGTTTAATTTTATTGGAGAAGCGCTCTGCCTTTTTACGATTTAAATCTAGTTCGTCTAATTGGCGATTATTTTCTCTTAATAAATTATTATACTGGCTCTTTACTTGTTGTAATTCAGACATACGAGAATCGTAGTCTTTCGGTACAGCTTGAATCGTTGCTAAATCGTTCTCTAATTCTTGATTTACTTGCTGTAAATCTTCTACTTCTGCTTGTAGCTTATTCATTTGACGCTTATTTTTACGTAATTCTGCTTTAAAATCACGAATTTCAGCTCTCATTTGTTCATTTTCATCTTGTAGTTCTTTTAATTCGTCATCATCAACAAACGAATCTTTTGATTTTCGAGGAGTCGGTTTTTTAGCTTTAGTTTTTTTCTTTTTAGGTCTAAAAACAGGCGGCTCTTCTTCAAACTCATCATCGTCGTCGTCATCATCATAATCATCGTCGTATTCATCATCGTCATCATCATAATCATCGTCGTATTCATCATCGTCATCATCATAATCATCGTCGTCGTATTCATCATCGTCATCGTCATACTCGTCGTCATCATCATCGTCATACTCGTCGTCATCATAATCATCATAATCATCATCGTCATATTCGTCATCGTCGTACTCTTCATCATATTCTTCATCATCATAATCTTCGTATTTTTTTTTCTTCTTACCTTTTTTACTCTTATTGAAAAAATTTAACATAGATACACACTACCTTCCTTAACTTGGATGACCTACAAATACATCCGTTATTATACAAATAATAGCTATTAATACTCTTCTAAATGCATCGAGTAGCTAAATAATTTTTACACTGCTCTCTCAACATTCTTTTTATGAATCAACCTACATAGATAGATAAAACTATCTACTCAGTTCGTTTCCTATTTTATTGCTATGTAGCTGGTCAAACATAATTGGATAAACTAAAAATTTACGAGCAGGAATTCATAAATAAAAGAACCTGCTAAAATTAAATAACCACTTCTTCATCTGACTATTATAACAATACTGATATTTTTCACTTAGACACTTCATATTTAATCAAACAATGAGATTGATATTTTGCTTTTTAGTAATTTTATAAAAGTATAACATATCATTTACTATTATCCTATTTTATGACGCTTACGTCAACTTACTTTTTACGTTTTATTGTAATTAAATCAATTCTTTATTAAGTTCAAAAAATATAAGAAAAGTTATCACAAAAAATACATTTTTTTTAATTGTTTTATTTTTTTTATATAAGAAAAATCGACTATTTTATATAATTTTCGTTTAGTTCCATTTTTTTATAGTTAAAAGGTAATAAAAAACACCTTTCTCTTTTTTAAGCTCCAATTGCTCAATCTTATCAAATTTTTTTAGAGCGAGTAAATAAACAAGCATATATTTGCAAAAAAACAGAAGATTTTTGCAAATATATGCTTACGTTTCACTACTTTTTCAATTAGCATAAAAAGTGCTCTAAACAGTAACAATTACTAAATGAAACTTGACTCCTACTTACTTTAGATTTATTACTGTTTATTTCTTTTGGAAACAACTAAAATCGCTGCTAAAAAAAAGATTAGTGAAGATAGGAGCAAGATACCAATTTGACAAGAAGTTTGGTTAAGCCAATCATTTTTTTGACCACTTAAGGTAACTCCCATCAAAGATTTAAACGTCTCTACTTCACCTCGATTACTTGCATCAACCGTATTTTCAATAGCTTGTTGAGTCATAATTTTACGAATCAAAACTACACCATAAGTCAATGGAAAACTTTTTACGACTGTTGCTGCAGTTTCTGGCAATGAACCTAAAGGAACATAACAGCCTGTTAAGAAACCAGTTAGCGTAGCAATGATTGTTTGCACAGTAGAAAAAGTCTCCATTTTATCAAAAATACTGACAACAAAAAAGAGCATGGTCGTCGATGCTAAAACCATCAATAGAATCGCTCCAATCAATTGGACTACCTCCATCAGGGTTAACCATTGACCGTTCGCTAAAAAAACCAGACAAAGCTCAGATATTACTACACTAAAGAGGGTCATGATTACACCCCATATATACGAACTTAAAACATATCCACCCACAATTTGCCACTCTTTTAAAGGGGATGTAGCAATGTCTTTATACACACCGCTTTCTTTATCACGAATCATCAAACTAATAGCACCCATTGTTGTACTGATTGACACTAAGGAAATGAAACCTGCAACAATCCAACTATTCATTAAGAAATCAATTCCGTGAATAGATGTAAAATCAGATTTGATATTGTCTCCTAAAAAACAAACGTATAAAAGAATAACAACCATCGCAGCGATGAAAGAACTAATAATTGCTCGTTTGTTTCTAATGTATAATAGACAGTTTCTATGGGCAAATGTACTCATTTTAATTCATCTCCAATCGTTGCTTTAATAAATACGTTCTCAATAGTTTGAACGCCATACTGTTCCTTTAATGCGTTTGGTGTATCAATTGCTAAAATTCCGCCTTCATTCAACAGTAAAATTCTATCGGATGAAGTCGCCTCTTCCATATAATGAGTCGTTAATATAACTGTCAACTGACGCTCTTTTTGCAAAGTTTGAATCATTTCCCACATGCGATAACGAGAAATTACATCCAATCCTGTAGTTGGTTCATCCAAAAACAAAATTTTAGGATTCCCCAATAAAGCACGAGCAATATCAATTCTTCGTTGTTGGCCGCCAGATAGTGTTCCATATGGCTGTTCCCAAAATGCTAGTGCATCTACTGACTGCGCACATTGCTTTGCTCGTTTTTTTGCTTGCTCTTTGTTTTTTTCATAAAAACAGGCCCGAATTTCTAAATTCTCTTTCCCAGACAAAACTTTATCTAAGACACTAGATTGAAAGACAATACCTATTTCTTTTTTTAACGTTTCTCCTGCATCATTCCAAGTTTTATCACCCAACTCTACCTGACCGCTAGTTGGATGAACAAAGCCACATAAAATAGAAATAGTCGTTGATTTTCCCGCGCCATTAGGTCCTAGAATAGAAAAAAGTTCTCCTGACTTTACCGCAAAGCTAATTTTTTTCAAAACGTTCTTTTTCTTATATTTCTTCTCTAAATTCGTTACTTGAATAATTTTATCCATCATTCAATTCCTCCTTTGCCTCTTACCTCTATTAGAATAAATAATTTACAAATAGGAAACAAGACGATTTTGCCAAGAGGTTATATAAGAATACTAAGAGGGATTATTTCAGACTAAGAGGTTGAAAACAAAGCGATATTTTTTCTTATCGGTTTTATTTTGCAAAAAAATAGGGAAAGGTTATTCACCTTCCCGCATTTTTTTTAGTGCTTGATTGATTTTATCTGCTTCTTTTTTATCTTCTGCAAAAGCTACCCAACGAACAACTCCATAGATACTTAAAATCAATAATAGATTTCCAATTAAAGCACTCACGCCTAACTGATGACCATTCGCTCTGATAAGAACAACATCAACAGTTATAATGATACATAGCACATAGATGATTTGGACCAAAAAAGGATTTATTTTAGTAAAAGGAGAAATATCATAAAATAGAATCGATAGTACCGCAGAAACGAGTGCAACAAAGCAGACACTTGTCACAAAGGAGCTAGTCAATCCTTTGCCAAATAGAAAATTAACTAAGACGACAAAGGTAAAAACCATCGAAAAAATTTGAATCACATTTCTAACGTATTTTTTTACCACTTTTTATGCCCCCTCCATTTTAAGTTTTCTCTTTAAGTCAGCTACATAGTTTCGTGAAATAGAGAGTTTCTCACCATTTTCTAAAACCACTTCAAATCGTCCACTTAATGTTGGATAAATCACTTGTATTTTGCGTATATTTACAATCACGGATTTTGATACTCTTAGAAAGTCACTATGCTCAAAACGTTCTTCTAACTGATATAAACGTTCTTTCATTTCATAAACTGATTCCTTTAAATACATAAATGTTTTCTTATCGACAGTTTCAAAATACAAAACATCTGTCTGTTCTACTCGAAAAATTTTTTCGCCAATTGATCCGAGTAATGTTTCTTCTTTTTTTTGGACAGCTGTTATCATTTTTATTAATTGCTCGTCCATTTGGTGAACATATAAATCAATTTTTTCTTCCTCTTGTGGCTCAACTATTTGAATAGTTACTTTCACGTTCGTTGTCCCTTCTTATAATTTCTAAAAATTTTATTTATATTGTCGAATAGCTGGTGGTGTATATGTATCAATAAACTGTTTAATTTCAGTTAAAGACTCAGAAAAAAGAACTTTACTACGATCTTGTTTGGAAAGAAAACCTTCTGAAACCATTTGGTCAAAAAAGTCAGCTACTCGATTATAGTACCCATTTATATTAAAAAAGATACAGGGATTTTTATGTTCACCGATTCTTCCCCATGAAATAACTTCAGCAATTTCTTCTAACGTTCCTGGCCCACCAGGTAATGCTAAATAGCTGTCTGCTAAATCAATCATTTTTCGTTTACGTTCATGCATATCTGCCACAATATGCATCTCACTCAGTTGCTGATGAGCCAGTTCTCGTTCCATTAAAAATGTCGGCATAACACCAATTACCTCCCCGTCATTTTCAATCACGGTATCAGCAATCGTTCCCATCAAGCCGCTTTTGCCGCCACCATAAACTAAGGTATAGTTATTTTCCACCAACCATAAGCCTAATGCTTTCGCACTTTCCTCATAGATTGGATTATTCCCTTTACTAGCTCCACAATAAACAGCCATTTTTTTCAAATGGTTTTCCTCCTCTAAAATTATCTTATTATTTCTACTGATGTGTGCGATATGAAATATCGTTAAAACTTTTTATCACAAATCGGTCTTCTAATGCATTTTGTTCCACAATCGAAATACTAGTATTTTCCAGCGGTCCCCCTTCACGCCATTGAGCCTTATCTTTTCCACTCAACCGATTAATCAAAGTAATCAAAACAACTCCATGAGCAACTAATAAGACTGTTCCATCTGGGTATTCTTCACATAATTGTTCAATGATTGCATCCGTTCTTTCTGCTAATTGATCGAGGGTTTCACCACCAAATAAAGTAGGGTCATATAAATGCGGTTGCGTTCTTAAAAAATTTGTTTGCTCATCCGTAACATCAATTTCCGTTCCTTCTCGTTCACCAAACTTTAATTCTCTTAATCCATCATAGTAGCGGACAGTCAATTCATTTAAATGCTCATTTTCTTTGATAATATAATTTGCTGTATCAACTGCTCTTTTTTGAGTACTGACAGCAACGAAATCAAAATGGATTGGTGCTAAATGTTTCCCTGCTTGAATCGCTTGTTCGATTCCTACTGGCAACAAGGGAGAATCAATAATACCTCCTTGGAAACGTGAGGCTAAGTTAAGCTCCGTTTTTCCGTGCCTTACCAAATAAAAAGTTGTCATTGTACTTCCTCCTTTGTTTACTCAACTAAGTGTACATCCAACTACCTGTTGTCGACAACAAAAATTCTTTTCTACTGTTCATTATTGCGACGGACTAGAGTGATAGATTCGTACTTAATTTTAAGTCTATGGTAACATAAACATTAGCGGAGAAAAAATCTATTTTAAGAACTTTCCGTTTCAAAAAGTGGTAAATACCCCTCCGTTTTAAAAAGTTTCAACTAGCTATTCAAACATTTATTACTAAATAAGGAAGAAGGTCTGCGCTATGTTAAATAAGTTATTTGTACGTCCTTTAGAAGAACAAGATTATCCAGAACTACTTGAAATTGAAAACATTATTTGGACACCTGAAAATTCTCCAGCGCCTTATTACTATGCTTCAGTAGATGAATATAAACAACGAAGTCACAACCATTTATTATTTGTCGCTACCGATGGTCAAAAAATTTGCGGCTTTATTGACGTTCATCATCCAACGGCGCTTGTAGCTCATCAAAAACAATGGATGCTTGGAATCGGTGTACATCCTGATAGTCAATCAAATGGCGTCGGTAAGCTATTGCTTGATTACATAAAACAAGTTGCCCCTAGCCATGGAATCCATAAACTTTCATTGCGCGTTATGGGAACCAATCCTCATGCTATTCGCTTTTACAAAAAAAATGCCTTTGTTCAAGAAGCTTTGTTCAAAGATGAATTCTTTTTTAATGGTTGTTACTATGATGATTATCAATTTGCCTATTTCGTTTCTGAGTAAATTTATTTTCATTTGCTTTTTTAAGCTATTCCGTCAAATGTAAATCAAACAATTAAAGTTGCATACCAATGATTGTTTCTTTTATGATAAATTTCAAAATTCCAGAAAAATATGAAGTTCGCTTTTTTTTTAAACACACTCAAATGAACCGTTGATTTTCGTTTTTGTCATTGTCACTTTTAGCTATGAGAAGCTTGTCATTCTATGAATCTTTTAATTTTTCTTGCTGTCTTGTTTGGATTCTGTTATTTTTATTAAGCGAGTATTAAACTATAGGAGTGTTTATTTTGACAAAAAAATTATCTTGGAAAGACTATTTGTATATAGGTTCTATGCTATTTGGTTTATTTTTTGGAGCAGGAAACCTTATTTTTCCAGTTCATATGGGACAAGAAGCTGGTTCAGCTATCTTTCTGGCCAACCTTGGTTTCTTAGTAACTGGAATTGGTTTACCTTTTTTAGGCGTAATCGCTATTGGAATTTCCAAAAGTAACGGCGTTTTTGATTTGGCCAAACGAGTCAATCATCGTTATGCCGTTGTTTTTACAGTTTTACTTTATTTAACGATTGGTCCTTTTTTTGCTTTGCCTCGACTAGCGACGACTTCATTTGAAATTGGGATTGCGCCATTTATTCATTTAGAAAATCAAAAACTGATGCTGGCTATTTTTTCTGCCTTATTCTTTTTGATTGCTTGGGCTTTTTCACGTAAACCTTCGAAAATATTAGATTATGTCGGAAAATTCTTGAACCCACTATTTTTATTTTTACTTGGTATCTTGCTATTATTAGCTTTCATAAAACCACTTGGAGATGTTGCTTCCACACCAGTTCAAGTAGCTTATGAAGCAAATCCGTTTTTTAAAGGCTTTACTGAAGGATATAATACACTCGATGTTTTAGCTTCTTTAGCTTTCGGAATTATCATTGTTTCAACGATTCGGGGTATGGGCGTTGAAAAACCAAATGAAATAGCGAAAGATACGATTAAATCTGGTGCTATTAGTGTCATTCTTATGGGAATCATTTATACGCTACTTTCTTATATGGGAACATTAAGTTTAGGAGGTTTTGCAATCAGTGAAAATGGTGGTATTGCCCTTGCACAGATTGCGAATTATTATTTAGGAGAATTAGGTAGTCTATTGCTTGCATTGATTGTGATACTAGCTTGTTTAAAAACTGCGATTGGATTAATCAGTGCTTGTGGCGAAACATTTACCGAACTATTTCCAAAAAGATCGTATCCTTTTTATATTGCTGGAGCAAGTATTTTACCTTGTCTCTTTGCTAACATCGGATTGACAAACATTATTCAATTTTCAATTCCCGTATTAATGTTCATCTATCCCCTAGCAATGACTTTAGTGCTATTAGTGATTATGAGCCCACTCTTTAAACATCGTGGCGAGGTCTATCGCTTTACCACTTATGTCACTTTGTTCGCAGCCTTACTAGATGCTCTTAATAACTCTCCAGCATTCATTAAAGATCATAGCCTAGTAACAGCGATTTTAACTTTTGCCGAAAAATATTTACCCTTCTTTTCTATTGGAATGGGTTGGGTCGTCCCAGCTACTTTAGCTTTTGTTATTAGCTTAATCTGGATTACTTTAAAAAAAGAACAACCAGTAAATAACGTATAAATTTCACATACTCAACTTAGTCAGAAAAACTGTTTAAGATTACCGGTGATTCTTTAAAATCGCCAAATCTTAAACAGTTTTTTAACATTTTTCACAAATTTTTTTAAAATCATAGTTTAAAATTGAGCATTTGAGCTAAACATTGTAAAATACGTTTTGTGCAATGAATAAATAGAACGTAATTACGGAAGTTTTATTCCTTTACTTGTATATACTTTCGTACTTTGATGAAAAATTATGGCTAGTCAAAATTTCTCCATTTAACTAATAGCCTCATATTTCCCTCTTTGAATCGCCTTTTTTTCCTAATTTACTTAATAAGTTGCTTCAAAGATGACAAGTTTCACAAAACTCAGTACAATAAGAAATAAGGAGTGATTTTTATGTTATACGAACAATTGATGATGGATTCTGGAACATTGATGAAATTCAAAATTTTTAAATCAATTACCAAAATCAAAGAAAATGAATACTCAATTTCTCGTTTATCAGATGTTTTTTCTTTAAATTATCAGCAAACATTTATGTTTTTATCTGAAATCAATAATGAGCTAAAAAAAATAGATAGGCATCATCCATCTATTCTAAAAAAAGCTGGAAAAATTGACCGATCCTTACTTACTATTACAGTAGATGAGTACCGTTATTTTTTATTAAAAAAATCGGTTCCATTCCAATATCTTCTTTATCTTTTAAACGATGAGTCACCAACGATAGAAGATTTTTGCCAGAAAAATTTTGTTAGTCGATCAACAGTCTCACGAAAAATGCTTCCTTTACAGCAGCACTTAAAGCAGTTTAAATTGCGTTTCACATACACAGAATCTAACCTGATTGGTGATGAACGCTTGGTCAGAGTTGCTTTATACAATTGTATCTGGTTAGGTACCCGAGGAACGGCGTGGCCATTTAAAACCTCTCGTGAAGATGCTGAAAAATTTGCGAGTAATACTAGTGATTACTTCTTTTTAGCCAAAACTTATCTAGGATTCCAAGAAATGATTTATTTTTCTGCTATTTTTCTTAGCCGTATTCGTAAAAAAGAATTCGTGAAATATGATAAACGCTATGACATTATTATGAAGGACAATCCCTACTATGATTATCAAAAATTAAATAAAGAAATAGGTGTTCTAAAAACCTTGCCTGCCGAACAACTCAAAGCCGAATTTAGCTTTATTTTTTTGATGTCTCATTACACACCTTACTACAAAAAAATAGACGATCCTTCTCTGATCCAAACCATTGAAGATTTCACTCAAAAAAGTAATCCTGTCTATGCTTTGGTCAGCGAGTTTTTGGCTTATTCTAAAAAAGAAATTTTCTTACGTAATTCTAAGGTCCCTGAACACCCCTTATTATTAGTTAACTTATTGAATGTTTCCTTCTTATTTTATGTGTTTAGACAACCATTTCCTAATGTACAAAGACTTGTCGAAAAACATGGTAAAAGAAAGAAAGCAGAAGAATTTCTCGAGCAAAAAATTCAAGATTTTTTTGATATAAAATGCCAAGAAAAAGAGTATGCGTACCTTTATAAAGTCAAAAAATATATTGTTCAATTATATCACCATATCTTATTACCTTATTTTGACGAACTTCAAGTATCTGAAACATTAAATGTTGGCATCGCTTTTGGCCATAATTATTTATTGGTTCAACGTATTTATCATTTTCTGAATACTTTAGGATTTATTGAAGCCAGTCCTTATGACGAAAATCTTAATGATACTTATGATTTAGTAATCAGCTCTACTTTACTACCACTGAGAACTTATCCTGATCTTCCTATTTATTATTGGGATCTTTCTGATAGTGAAGAAGAATTATTAGACTTATATAAAGCATTGCTAGACTTATTTAAAACGAAAAATACTGTAAAAAAATAGGCTAAAAAGACTTCTTAAAGCGAAGGATAGTTAACTATCCGCTTTTAAGAAGTCTTTTATTTAACTATTTTATTGGCTTTAGTAACTACTAGAGAAGTCCCACTCAATATTTAACTTCAAGTAAATAAAGTCCCTCTGGATTTGCCGTTTGACCAGCTTTGGTTCGGTCTTTTGCGGCTAAAATCTCAGGAATACATCCTTCAGCCATTCGGTCATTGCCAATTTCAAGTAATGTACCTACTAAATTTCGAATCATTTTATAAAGAAATCCATCCCCTCGAAATGTGAATGTCAGCTCATCGGCTTCTTCATTGACATCCAATTTCGCTTCGTAAATCGTTCTTACTTTATCTTCAACTTCTGTTCCTGAAGCACAAAAGGAAGTAAAATCATGCGTTCCAACTAACTCAGTCAAACCGTGACGAATTTTATCTGTATCTACCGGATAAGGAAAATGACTAGCATAAAATCGGCGAAATGGACTTCTTGGTTTTCCCAAATCAACATGAAAACGATAGGTTTTTTCTACTACATGATAACGCGCATGAAAATCCTCTGCCACAATTTCTACACTTTTAATAGCAATATCTTTGGGTGTTAGTGAATCTAGCGCATATCTCATTTTTTCTAAGTCTCTTGTTTCTGGATAATCAAAATGAATCACTTGCCCGATAGCATGTACTCCGGCATCTGTACGACCAGATCCTGTCACAAAAATAGTTTTACCGTTGTTTAATTTTCTCAAAACACGCTCAAGTTCTCCTTGAACAGTACGGCAATTTGGCTGTGTTTGGAAGCCATTAAATTGAGTTCCGTCATAAGCTATAATCGCTTTATATCTCGGCATTTTTTTCCACCTTTTTTATTAACTTCTTAAGAATAACAAAACAATCGTCAAACCAACGAAAGCCAGCATAACCACCGTATCTCTTTGATGCCAGTGTAAGACGCGATATTTCGTTCGACCATCGCCGCCTTGATAACCACGTGCCTCCATCGCAATAGCTAAATCTTCTGCTCGATTAAAACTACTAACAAACAATGGAATCAGCAAAGGAACTACTGCTTTCATTTTTTGAATCAAATTCCCTTCACCAAAATCTACTCCGCGAGCACGTTGCGCATTCATAATTTTCTCTGTTTCGTCCATTAAAGTAGGAACAAAGCGTAGCGCAATCGATAGCATTAAAGAAACTTCATGAACAGGAAAGCGAATGACCTTTAAAGGACGTAATAAATACTCGATTGCATCAGATAAATCTAGTGGTGGGGTCGTCAACGTCAGCAATGTAGACATAAAAATGATTAGAATAAAACGACTGAACATCAATAACCCATTAATCACACCAAACTCTGAAATCGAGAATATTCCCCATTCAAAATACACTGTACCGCCTCGAGTAAATAAGACTTGTAGGGCAACAGTAAACAGGATTAACCAAATCAATGGCTTTACTCCACGTATAAAGAAGCGCAGGTCGATTTTAGACAACAAGATTGCAAGAAGTGTAAATAATCCCATCGCTACATAAGTTTGCCAATTATTTGCTAAAAAAATGATACCAATAAAATAAAAGCTGGCAATCAATTTTGCCCGTGGATCCATTTTATGAATAAAAGAATCCCCAGGAATGTAACGACCTAATATCAATTTATTCATCATTGCGGATCACCTGCTTTCTTCAAAGCATGTAATAATTCATCCGCTAGTTGATCGGCAGTTAACGGTAAATTTTGAAAAGTAATACCTTGTTTAGTTAGTTTTTCCGCAAATGCCGCTGCTGTCGGAACGCCTAATTGTCTTTTCTTTAACCAGTCGATATCTTTAAAGACTTCTTCTGGCGCCCCTGCCTTAACGATCCGGCCTTTCTCTAAAACAATTACATGATCAGCAAAATTAGCAACATCATCCATCAAATGCGTTACCAAAACAATCGTCATGTCTTTCTCTTGATGTAGACGTAAAAACATGTCCATCATCTCTTTTCTACCTTGAGGATCTAATCCTGCAGTAGGTTCGTCCAAAACTAATACTTCCGGCTCCATTGCCAAAACACCTGCAATCGCCACACGACGCATTTGACCACCTGACAATTCAAATGGAGAACGGTCTAAATAACTTTGATCTAATCCCACCAGTTCTAACATCTCAGCTGCTAATTTTGAAGCATTTTCCTCTGAAACGCCAAAATTTTTAGGACCAAAAGCAATATCTTTTGCGACCGTTTCTTCAAATAATTGCGCTTCTGGGAATTGAAAAACAATCCCTACTTTTTTTCGAATCGGTTTTAGATTTTTATTATCTGTTTCAGGCGTAATTATTCGATCACCGATATTTACCGTTCCTTTTGTCGGTTTAATCAATGCATTCAAATGTTGCAATAATGTTGATTTTCCACTACCAGTATGACCCACAATTGCAGTATATGAACCAGATTTGATGGTTAAATCAAGATCAAATAATGCTCGTTGTTCAAAGGGGGTATTTGGCTGATACGTAAAGTCTACTTGTTTAAAACGGATGTCCATAACCAATTTACCATCCCTTCTTCAGTCAAATAATCTTTTGGTACATTTATTCCACGTTCTTTTAAAGCAATTTTTAGTTTTTCAGGAAATGGCAAATCTAATCCCATTTGAACTAATTCTTCTCCTACAGAAAAAATTTTTTCAGGAGTTCCTTCATTGACTAATTCACCTTGTTTCATGATCAAAATACGATTGGCATTCGCCGCTTCATCTATATCATGTGTAATAGAAATCACAGTCAAATTGCTTTCTTCTTTGATCTTTTTAATGGTAGAAATCACTTCTTCACGTCCCTCTGGATCAAGCATACTTGTTGCTTCATCCAAAATAATGATGTCTGGACGTAAAGCAACGACTCCTGCAATCGCAACTCGTTGTTTTTGACCACCCGATAGACGTGCAGGTTCTTTTGTAGCAAATTCATCCATTCGAACACGTTCTAAAGCATCTTTGACCCGTTTAAGCATTTCGTCTCGAGGAATTCCTTGATTTTCTAAACCAAAAGCAACATCATCTTCAACCGTCGATCCAACAAATTGATTGTCTGGATTTTGAAAAACCATTCCGACCATTCGACGAATAGACCAAACATTCTCTTCATTTAATTCATTTCCGCCTACTTTGATTTTTCCAGAAGCTGGTAAAAGTAAACCGTTGATTGTTTTAGCTAAGGTAGATTTCCCTGAACCATTATGGCCAATGACTGCGACCCATTCTCCTTGTTTAATTTTAAAAGAAACATCTTTTAAAGCAGGAGAAGCATCTTCAGCTTGATAATTAAAATAGATATTTTCAAGTTCTATTATCGATTGCATGTTGCACTCCCTCAGTTATTTACCTATATTATAAATAAATAATTTTATTGTTAGGCTCTAATTTTTATTACCATTCATTATAACAAATTTAAACACTTAATGTGAATTATTAACTGTCAAGACAAGAGCTTTTGCTAAAATATAAATAGATACGAAACAATCTATGATTTTCTTTATTTCATTCTGTCTCAAGCTCTATTTTTGTTTCATTGTTAATAATTCAAATTAATTGTCTAATTCTACTATGTATTTCAAACAAACTATTTTTGGATAAAAAAATAAACTTTAAGAAAAAAAGACTCTTTCCTCAAAGCAAAAAAATCCTTTATATGATGAGTGCCCCCCTACTGAAAACTCAGTAGGGAAAGCGTTGAGCTAGACTAGGAGTCACCTCCAACATCATAACACTCTAAAAGAATCATCTATAAAGTGACGGTATAGTTTGATTATTAAACGAATTCAATAACTACCATTGGTGCAGCATCTCCGCGTCTTGGTTCAGTCTTCAAGATACGAGTATAACCACCTTGGCGTTCTGCATAACGAGGTGCAAGGTCATTGAATAATTTTTGTAAAGCAGATTCAACAACAATTGCTTCGCCTTCTTCACGTACACTAGCAACTTCATTACGAACAAAAGTAGCTGCTTGACGACGAGCATGAAGATCTCCACGTTTACCTAAAGTAATCATTTTTTCTGTAGTTGAACGAATTTCTTTCGCACGAGCTTCAGTCGTAACAATACGTTCGTTAATAATTAGATCAGTAGTTAAGTCACGCAACATTGCCTTACGTTGGCTAGATGTGCGTCCTAATTTACGATAACCCACGTTGGTATTCCTCCTTCGTAAAAAGTATTAATCGTCTTTACGTAAGCCTAAACCTAAATCATGTAATTTTAGTTTAACCTCTTCAAGAGATTTACGACCTAAATTACGTACTTTGATCATTTCTGGTTCAGATTTATTTGTAAGTTCTTGTACAGTATTAATTCCTGCACGTTTTAGACAGTTATATGAACGAACAGACAAGTCTAGTTCTTCAATGGTCATTTCTAGCATTTTTTCTTTTTGTGTTTCTTCTTTTTCAACCATGATTTCAGCGTTTTTCGCTTCATCAGTAAGGTTAACAAAGATGTCTAAATGCTCCGTCATAATCTTAGCGGCTAAGCTAAGGGCTTCTTGAGGGATGATTGAACCATCAGTCCATATTTCCATTGTTAATTTGTCGAAATCATCACGACGTCCAACACGTGTGTTTTCTACTTGGTAGTTTACACGACGAACTGGCGTATAGATAGAATCAACAGGGAGAACACCGATTGGCATATCTTCCTTTTTGTTTTCGTCTGCTTGAACATAGCCACGGCCAGGTTTCACTGTTAAGCGAGCATGGAATGTAGCTCCTTCAGAGACACTACAGATAATTAAATCCTTGTTTAGGATCTCAACATCACTGTCGACAATAATATCACCAGCAGTAACAGTAGCAGGTCCTGTAATATCGATCTCAAGGGTTTTTTCTTCTTCAGCATAAAGCTTTAATGCTAAGCCTTTAATATTCAAGATGATTTGTGTTACATCTTCTCTCACACCTTTAACAGTTGAGAATTCATGCAAAACACCATCAATTTGAATGTTGGTGATAGCAGCTCCTGGTAGCGAAGATAATAAAATACGACGTAGAGAGTTACCTAAAGTAGTTCCGTAGCCTCTTTCCAGTGGTTCGACAACGAACTTGCCATAATCTCTATTCTCATCAATTTTTTCGATTCTTGGTTTTTCAAATTCAATCATTCTTATCTATACCCCTTTCAAAACGAAAAGTGTCTTGTTCAATGACGTTTTTTGGTTCTTACTCAAATGAGTGGCACTCATTAAACACGACGGCGTTTTGGAGGGCGGCATCCATTATGAGGAACTGGAGTCACGTCACGAATTGCAGTCACTTCTAAACCTGTTGCTTGTAATGAACGAATCGCTGCTTCACGTCCAGACCCAGGGCCTTTAACTGTTACATCCACAGTTTTTAGTCCATGTTCTTGTGCTGCTTTTGTTGCAGCTTCTGCTGCCATTTGAGCGGCAAAAGGTGTTGATTTTTTACTACCTTTAAAACCTAATGAACCAGCTGATGACCATGCTAAAGCATTTCCATGAACATCTGTGATCATCACGATTGTATTATTGAATGTAGAATGAATATGAGCTATTCCAGATTCTATATTCTTTTTCACACGGCGTTTACGACTAACTTTTTTTGCTGCCATGAAGTTCTAACCTCCTTCATTTAGGAATTATTTTTTCTTGCCTGCTACAGTACGAGCTGGGCCTTTACGAGTACGTGCATTATTTTTCGTGTTTTGTCCACGAGTTGGTAATCCACGACGATGACGAATTCCACGGTATGAACCGATTTCCATCAATCGTTTAATGTTCAAGTTCACTTCACGACGAAGATCCCCTTCAATTTTTAATTTATCAACTTCCGCACGGATCGCATCTGTTTGTTCATTCGTTAAATCACGAACACGAATATCTTCAGATACACCAACGTTTGCTAATACTTTTTTAGCTGTAGTGTTTCCAATACCATAAATATAAGTAAGCGAAATTACTACACGTTTATCACGAGGGATGTCTACTCCTGCAATACGAGCCATTCTACGTTACACCTCCTATTATCCTTGACGTTGTTTATGTTTTGGATTTGCTGGGCAAATGACCATAACACGTCCTTTACGACGAATTACTTTACAATGCTCACACATTGGTTTTACTGATGGTCTTACTTTCATTGTAATTACCTCCTGTGGTTTTACGGAGTACAATTATTTAAAGCGATAAGTAATACGGCCACGTGAAAGATCATACGGTGATAATTCAACCGTTACTTTGTCACCAGGTAAGATACGGATATAGTGCATACGGATTTTACCTGAAACAGTAGCAAGAACTTGGTGTCCATTTTCTAACTCGACTTTAAACATTGCATTCGGCAAAGTTTCGACGACTGTACCTTCGACTTCAATCATATCTTCTTTTGCCACGCACAGTACCTCCTTGTACTTGTTTCGTGTTTTCACACGATAAAATGGCGGAAACTTCAGCCCCCACCTAGAATTTCTAAACTACACTTCTCAAAATAAAAAAACGAGAAGTCGCACTGATAGATTCTATCATAAAATATTCTTTTTGGCAAGAGAATCTGAGTCCAACCAGAAAGGTAGACTGTAGGCAATTCAGATAACTATATTTTTTCTAAAATTTCTTTCACTTCAGAAAAAACAGTATCGATCTCGCGATCCCCATCAATCGTGTGGACTAGATTTTCATTTTTGTAAAAATCTAAAATCGGTTCACTACTTTTGATGTTGACTGCCAAACGATTCTTAACCGTTTCAGGCTTATCATCTTCTCTTTGATAAAATTCATGGCCACCACAACGATCGCATGTACCTTCCACAGTTGGCGGATTGAAAAGTTTATGATAGGTTGCACCACATTTGCGGCAGATAAATCGGCCTGCTAAGCGCTCAATCAAAACATCTTCTTCAACATGAATGTCAATGACAGCATCAATTTTTTTGTTTAATTCTTTTAGCATTTTTTCTAATGCTTTTGCTTGATCCAAAGTTCTAGGAAAGCCGTCTAGTAAAAATCCTTTAGCAGTATCGGATTCTGCTAAACGTTCTTTAACAATTCCGTTTGTTACTTCATCTGGAACTAGAGCTCCTTGGTCAATATAGGATTTCGCTTCTAAGCCAAGAGCAGTTTCGTTTTTCATCGCCGCACGAAACATATCGCCAGTAGATATATGGGGAAGCCCATAAGTATCAACAATTTTTTCTGCTTGCGTTCCTTTACCTGCTCCAGGTAATCCCATTAAAATGAGGTTCATCTCTTTTCCTCCTAATTTTAAAGGCTGGCTAATGAAGCTAGCCCATTGTGAGGATAACGAATAATCGCTGTCCACCAATTTTCGAAAGCTCTCAATTCTTAGAGCCTTAGCCCTTAGAATTGATGCACTCGAAATGAGTTTTGACACTCTTTAACTAGTTGTAAAACTAGTATTACTTGTTTTTATTTATTGATAAAACCAACGTATTGGCGTTTCAACATCAGACCTTCTAACTGTTTCGCTGTTTCTAAAGCAACACCGATAACAATTAATAAGCTCGTCCCACCTAAGCCAATTGATTGTGGCAGATTCCAAAGCATTTGAGCAATGATTGGTAGTAAGGCAACTAGTCCTAAGAAAATTGCACCAACAACACTTAATCTCATCAGCATTCCAGAAACATACTCTTCTGTCCCTTTACCTGGTCGTACACTTGGAATGTAACTTCCTTGTTTTTGTAAGTTTTCCGCTAATTTCTCAGGGTTTACTTGTACAAAAGCATAGAAGAACGTAAATGCAACGATCAGCACAGTATAGATAATCGCACCTGGAACGGTATTATAGCTAAAAATTGTTTTCATTATATCATACCAATTTTCACCAGCAAATTTGTTAGAAAATGCTTGTAAAATGGCATTAGGCGTTGCAATCAGTGAGCTTGCAAAGATTACTGGAATAACACCTGCAGCGTTCACTTTTAAAGGCAAATAACTGCTAGTTGGTGCACCAGAAACGCGTTTTGTATATTGGATTGGAATTTTACGTTCAGCTTGTTGGAAGAACGTTACAACAGTCACAATAATCAAAATAGCAATAATCAATAATCCAATAAAAATAGCAGATTGCCAAATTCTTGAAGAATCAATATTGATAAAGTAATCTTCATAGATTTCTTTGATGCCTTGCGGTAATCGAGAAATAATCCCCGCAAAGATAATCATAGAAACACCATTTCCAATTCCTTTTTCAGTGATCTGTTCACCTAACCAAGTAACAAACATCGTCCCACCAGTTAAAACAATCGCAATCATAATAAAGGTTGGAAAGCTAGGATTTTTTACAATCCCAGTTTTACTAAGACCTTGGAATCCAGCAGTAATCCCCATAGATTGAGCAATCCCCAAGACAATCGTTAGATATCTTGTTGCTTGATTCAGTTTCTTACGTCCAACTTCTCCTTGTTTTGACCACTCAACAAATTTAGGTACAATATCCATTTGCAACAACTGGATAATGATTGAAGCAGTAATATAAGGCGAAACCCCCATCGAAAAGATAGAGAAGTTTTGCATCGCACTACCACTAACCATATTCAGCATGTTTAAAAATGGTAAGTTACTTAAATCTTGCAGTCCCTTTGCATTTACGCCAGGTACAGTAATATGCGCACCTAAACGAAATACAAATAAAATGAATACAGTAAACAAAATTTTTGATCTAATGTCTTTGACTTTAAAAGCATCTTTTAATAGTTTGAACATTAGATCACCTCGATTGATCCACCAGCTGCAACAATAGCTTCTTCTGCTGCTTTAGAGAATTTAGCTGCTTTCACTGTTAATTTTTTAGTTGTTAATTCACCATTAGCAAGAACTTTAATCCCAGCTTTTTCGTTTTTAACGATTCCAGCTTCAATCAATGCTGTTGGTGTTACTTCAGTTCCATCTTCGAAACGATTTAAGACATCTAAATTGATGACTGCGTAATCTTTACGATTGATGTTTGTGAAGCCACGTTTTGGTAAACGACGGAATAATGGAGTTTGACCCCCTTCAAATCCTAAGCGTACACCACCACCTGAACGAGCTTTTTGTCCTTTTTGACCACGTCCAGATGTTTTCCCATTTCCAGATGAAGTACCACGTCCAACACGGTTACGTACTTGGCGTGAACCTTCAGCAGGTTTTAATTCATGAAGTTTCATTGGTTTGGCACCTCCTTAACAATTTACTTGAGTAAATTAAACTTCTTCTACGTCCACTAAATGTGAAACAGTATTAACCATACCTTTAATTGCATCATTTGCAGGTTTCGTTACAGTACTGTTAACTTTTTTCAATCCCAACGCTTTTACTGTATCACGTTGATTTTGAGGACGTCCGATAACACTGCGTTTTAAAGTAATTTTTAATTCAGCCATTATTGTTGTCCTCCTTAACCGATTAATTCTTCTACAGATTTACCGCGAAGTGCTGCCACTTCTTCGGCACGTTTTAATTGTTTTAATCCATCAACTGTTGCACGAACAACGTTGATTGGTGTGTTTGAGCCTAATGATTTAGATGTAATATCAGCTACACCAGCTAATTCCAATACGGCACGAACAGGTCCACCAGCGGCTACCCCAGAACCTTCTACTGCAGGTTTCATTAGGATGCGTCCGCCACCGAAAACTCCGATCACTTCGTGAGGAATCGTTGTACCAACCATAGGGACTTCAACTAAGTTTTTCTTAGCATCTTCAATTGCTTTACGAATTGCTTCAGGTACTTCTTGTGCTTTACCAGTACCAAAACCAACGTGTCCATTTTTATCTCCTACGACAACTAAAGCAGCAAAACGTAAACGACGTCCACCTTTTACAACTTTTGTTACACGGTTGATAGCAACAACGCGGTCTTCTAATTCCAAATGTTTTGGATCAATATAAACCATGAATGGTATTCCTCCTTCTTTTAAAATTCTAGTCCATTTTCACGAGCTGCTTCAGCTAAAGCGGCTACGCGGCCATGGTAAAGGTATCCACCACGGTCAAAGACTACTACTTTGATGCCTTTTTCAGCGGCACGTTCAGCAATTAATTTACCAACTGCTACAGCTGTTTCTGTTTTTGTTCCACCTGAAATTTCTTTATCTAAGGCAGAGGCACTTGCTAGCGTTACACCCGCTACGTCATCAATGATTTGCGCGTAGATGTTTTTGTTAGAACGGAATACGTTCAAGCGTGGGCACTCAGCAGTACCAGAGATTTTGTTACGTACACGACGATGTCTCTTTTGACGTGTTTTATTCTTGTCTGGTTTTGTTATCACAATTGTCACCTCTTTAATTTATTAAACTACTATGTTAGAAACAATAACTCTAGAATAGAAAACAGCAGAGAACATACAAGTCAAATTTCTTTTAACAAAGAGTTCCTTTATCAAAAGAATTTTTTCTTGTCGTTTTTTGCTTAACTTTTCTATACAGGATTTATTATTTACCAGTTTTACCTTCTTTACGACGTACATATTCACCAACATAGCGAATACCTTTGCCTTTATAAGGTTCTGGAGGACGAACACCACGGATATTTGCAGCTAATTCGCCGACATTTTCTTTATTTGCACCCTTAACAACTACTTGCGTATTTGAAGGTACTTCTACAGTTACACCAGCAGGTGGTGTAATTTCAACTGGATGAGAGTACCCTACGTTAAGGATTAATTTTGTTCCTTGCATTTGAGCACGGTACCCAACCCCGATAAGTTCAAGAGCTTTTTCAAAGCCTGTGCTGACGCCGACAACCATGTTGTTGAAGTTTGCACGAGTTGTTCCGTGAATTGTTTTCATATCTTTGCTATCATTTGGACGAGTGAATGTCACTTCATTACCTTCGATATTCATTTTGATATCAGAAGAAAACGCACGAGTCAATTCACCTTTAGGTCCTTTTACAGTAATGTTGTTTCCTTCTTGCTTGATTTCAACACCAGCAGGAATAACAACAATTTTATTACCAATACGGCTCACTTAGAGACACCTCCTTGTGTATTTTTTATATTACCATACGTAAGCGACAACTTCGCCACCGATATTTTTTGCTCTTGCTTCTTTATCAGTTACTACACCTTCAGAAGTAGAGATAATCGCAATTCCTAAACCGTTTAATACTTTAGGTACTTCGTCAGCTTTTACATAAGCACGTAGACCTGGTTTAGAAATACGTTTTAAGTTAGTGATAACACGCTCATCATTTTTTCCGTATTTAAGGAAAACACGAATCACGCCTTGTTTATCATCTTCGATATATTCTACATCGCGTACGAAACCTTCACGTTTCAAGATTTCAGCGATATCACGTTTGATTTTTGATGCAGGTACTTCCAAACTTTCATGTCTAACCATGTTAGCATTACGAATGCGAGTAAGGAAATCTGCAATAGGATCTGTCATGACCATTGAACTATTTACCTCCTTTATGCGGAATTTACTTGTTTACCAGCTAGCTTTCTTCACGCCGGGAATTTGACCTTTATAGGCAAGTTCGCGGAAGCAAATACGGCAAAGATGAAATTTACGATACACTGAATGTGGACGCCCACAGCGTTCGCAACGAGTATAAGCTTGTGTTGAATGTTTAGCTGGACGTTTGTTTTTAGCAATCATTGATTTTTTAGCCACGTAGTTCGCCTCCTTATTTTATTTTTGGAATGGCATACCTAATTGTGCCAACAATTCACGAGATTCTTCATCTGTGTTTGCTGTTGTTACAATAACGATGTCCATACCGCGTACTTTATCTACTAAATCATAATCAACTTCTGGGAAGATTAATTGTTCTTTAATACCTAAAGTGTAGTTTCCACGACCATCAAAGGCTTTTTTACTTACTCCGTGGAAGTCACGTACACGTGGTAATGAAACAGATACTAATTTATCTAAAAATTCGTACATTCTTTCTCCACGTAAAGTAACTTTCGCACCGATTGGCATTCCTTCACGTAAACGGAAGCCAGCGATTGATTTCTTAGCTTTTGTAATCAATGGTTTTTGACCAGAGATTAATGCTAATTCTTCAACTGCTTTGTCTAAGTTTTTTGCGTTTGATACGGCATCACCAACACCCATGTTGATGACAATTTTATCAACTTTAGGTGTTTGCATTACAGAGCTATAGTTAAATTTTTCCACCAATGCAGGTGTAATTTCTTTGACATATTTTTCTTTCAGGCGGTTCATTCAGTAAGCCCCTCCTTTCTTCGTTTTCTATTTATCTAAAACTTCTCCTGTTTTCTTAGAAACACGGACTTTTTTGCCATCGACTACTTTATAGCCAACACGAGTAGCTTCTCCATTTGAAGGATCAATCACCATTACATTAGAAACATGAATTGGCGCTTCTACTTCTAGAATTCCACCTTGCGGTGCTGCTTGGTTAGGCTTTTGGTGTTTTTTCATGATGTTAACACCTTCAACGATGACTTTATCTTTTTTAGGAAACGCTGTAAGTACAACGCCTTCTTTGTTTTTATCTTTACCTGTGATAACTTTGACTTTATCGCCTTTTTTAACAAACATTGCTGTTTCGCACCTCCTTTGATACGTGTCCTGATTATAATACTTCTGGTGCTAGAGAAACGATCTTCATGAAGTTGTTTTCACGTAATTCACGTGCAACAGGACCGAAGATACGAGTCCCACGCGGGCTTTTATCATCACGAATGATTACTGCAGCATTTTCATCAAATTTGATGTAAGAACCATCAGTACGACGAGCTCCAGATTTAGTACGAACGATAACAGCTTTTACGACTTCACCTTTTTTAACAACTCCACCTGGCGTTGCTTGTTTAACCGTAGCAACAATCACGTCACCAATATTAGCAGTTTTACGACCAGAACCACCAAGGACTTTAATCGTTAAAATTTCACGTGCACCTGAGTTATCTGCAACTTTTAATCGGCTTTCTTGTTGGATCACGATGTGTATCCCCCTTTCAGATTTTATACTTCAATCTATATAGGAAAATCTCGTTTTATTAGATAATAACTGCTTCTTCGACTACCTCTAGTAAACGGAAACGTTTTGTAGCTGATAATGGACGAGTTTCCATGATTCTTACGATGTCTCCAACCTTTGCAGTGTTGTTTTCATCATGCGCTTTGTATTTTTTTGAATATTTCATACGTTTACCATAAATAGGGTGGTTTTTCTTTGTTTCTACAACAACTGTGATAGTTTTATCCATTTTGTCTGAAACAACACGACCTTGGTAAACTTTGCGTTGATTTCTTTCTTCAGTCATACGCGTTTGGCCTCCTTCCACTATTAGTTAGCTTGTTCACGCAATACTGTTTTGATGCGTGCAATCGATTGACGTACTTCTTTAATACGTGCAGTGTTTTCTAATTGACCTGTTGCTAATTGGAATCTAAGATTAAACAATTCTTCTTTAAATTGCTTTTCTTGTTCAAGCATTTCGGCAGTGGTTAATTCTCTGATATCTTTAACCTTCATTCGATTCACCACCCATTTCCTCACGTTTTACGATCTTAGTTTTAACCGGTAATTTGTGGGATGCAAGACGAAGTGCTTCACGAGCAACTTCTTCAGAAACGCCTGCGATTTCGAACATGATTTTTCCACGTTTAACTGGAGAAACCCATCCTTCAGGAGCCCCTTTACCTTTACCCATACGAACGCCGATTGCTTTACTTGTGTATGATTTATGAGGGAAAATTTTAATCCATACTTTCCCGCCACGTTTCATGTAACGAGTCATCGCGATACGGGCAGCTTCGATTTGACGGTTAGTAATCCAATGAGATTCAGTAGCTTGTAAACCCCATTCACCAAATGCTACTTCTTTTCCGCCTTTGGCTTCACCACGCATTTTACCTCTAAACTCACGACGGTGTTTTACACGTTTAGGTACTAACATGATTATTTCCCTCCTTTCTCAGTGTTTTTTTTCGTTGGAAGAATTTCTCCACGGTAGATCCACACTTTAACTCCTAATTTTCCGTAAGTTGTGTCTGCTTCTTCCCATGCGTAATCAATATCAGCACGCAATGTATGAAGTGGAACAGTACCTTCAGAGTAACCTTCTGAACGAGCGATATCAGCACCGTTTAAACGACCTGATACTTGTGTTTTGATCCCTTGAGCGCCAGCACGCATTGTGCGTTGGATCGCTTGTTTTTGAGCACGACGGAATGCTACACGGTTTTCTAATTGACGTGCAATTCCTTCGCCTACTAATTTTGCATCTAAATCTGGTTTTTTGATTTCAACGATATTGATGTGAACTCGTTTGCCAGTAAGTTTATTTAATTCTTTTCTTAGGTTTTCGACTTCAGATCCGCCTTTACCGATAACCATACCTGGTTTAGCTGTGTGGATTGAAATGTTCACACGATTTGCAGCGCGCTCGATCTCAATTGTAGACACAGCGGCATCAGCAAGTTTTGTCGCGATAAATTTACGGATTCTTAAATCTTCGTGTAAGAACTCAGCATACTCTTTTTCAGCATACCATTTTGCATCCCAGTCGCGGATGATGCCTACACGCATTCCAATTGGATGTACTTTTTGACCCACTGATTGTCCCTCCTCTTAATCTTTTAAGATCCGGTAGCTAGTTGATCAAGTACACATGTGTGAACCACTCATGTGACTTAAACCATAGCCCGATTCTTATCTAGTGACATCTGTTCAAGACAGATTATTTTTCTGATACAACTACTGTTAAATGACTTGTACGTTTGTTGATTGGTGATGCTGAACCTTTCGCACGTGGACGGAAGCGTTTCATAGTTGGTCCTTCGTTAACGTAAGCTTCAGATACTACTAAGTTTTCAACGTCTAAGTCAAAGTTATTTTCTGCGTTAGCAACTGCTGACATTAAGACTTTCTCAATGATTCCAGCAGATTTGTTTGGTGTGAATTTCAAGATTGAAATTGCATCTGCAACGCTTTTACCTCTGATAAGATCGATTACTAAACGCGCTTTACGAGGTGAAGTGCGAACTGTTTTAGCAGTTGCCTTAGCTGATGTAATTTGTTCTGACATTTGCTTTTCCTCCCCTCAAATTAACGTCTAGTTTTCTTATCGTCTGCAGCATGGCCACGATAAGTTCTAGTTGGTGCAAATTCACCTAATTTATGTCCTACCATGTCTTCTTGAATATAAACCGGAACGTGTTTACGTCCGTCATATACTGCAATTGTAAATCCAACGAATTGTGGAAAAATTGTTGAACGACGAGACCAAGTTTTGATTACTTTTTTCTTTTCGGCACCTTGTTGAGCTTCCACTTTTTTCATTAAATGATCATCAGCGAAAGGCCCTTTCTTTAAACTACGACCCATGGTGAACCTCCTCTCAAAATGTACGACACACGGTCAAATAGATTATTTAGTACGACGACGAACGATAAGTTTGTCTGATTTTGCTTTTTTATTACGAGTTTTGTAACCAATAGCTGGTTGACCCCACGGAGAAACTGGCGCTTTACGTCCGATAGGTTGTTTACCTTCACCACCACCGTGTGGGTGATCGTTAGGGTTCATTACGCTACCACGAACTGTTGGGCGTTTACGCATCCAACGAGAGCGTCCTGCTTTACCGATGTTGATTAATTCGTGTTGTTCATTACCAACAGAACCGATAGATGCACGGCAAGTTGCTAAGATCATACGAACTTCACCAGAGTTCAAGCGGATTAATACGTATTTGCCTTCTTTACCAAGTACTTGAGCACTTGTTCCAGCTGAACGAATCAATTGTCCACCTTTACCAGGTTTCATTTCGATGTTGTGAATAACAGTACCTACTGGAATATTTTCTAGTGGTAAAGCATTCCCAACTTTGATATCTGCTTCAGGACCAGATACAAGGCGCATACCTACTTCTAATCCTTTTGGTGCTAAGATGTATGCTTTAACTCCATCTTCGTAATGTACTAACGCAATGTTAGCAGAACGATTTGGATCATACTCAATTGTTTTAACAAGCGCTTCAACGTTGTCTTTATTACGTTTGAAGTCAATCACACGGTATTGACGTTTGTGACCGCCACCTTGATGACGAACGGTAATACGACCGTTGTTGTTACGACCGGCATTATTTTTTAATGGCTCTAACAACGTTTTTTCTGGAGTTGATGTCGTGATTTCAGCGAAATCAGACGTTGTCATATTACGACGGCCATTTGTGGTCGGTTTGTACTTTTTAATCGCCACGTCTTTTTCCCTCCCATTTACTTATCAAACATGACCTGCTTATTCAGCAGCGTCGAAAATTTGAATTTCTTTTGAATCTTCAGTTAAAGTCACAACTGCTTTGCGACGTTTTTTTGTATATCCTGCATATTTACCCATGCGTTTGAATTTAGGACGCACGTTGATGATGTTAACGTTTTTGACTTTAACATCAAATGCTGCTTCAACAGCTTGTTTTACTAAAGTTTTGTTCGCGCGAGTATCAACTTCAAATGTATACTTTTTATCATCCATAGCAAGCATAGATTTTTCAGTGATTACTGGGCGTTTGATTACGTCTAGTAAGTTCATTATGCAAGCACCTCCTCAATTTGAGTAAGAGCAGTTTGTGTTGCCAATACTTTCGTATTAGAAACGATATCTAAAACACTTACGTTATCAGCAGTCACTACAGAAACATTTGGTAGATTACGTGCAGATAGTGCAGCGAAATCATTTCCTGCTTCTAAAACAACTAATACTTTTGTATCAATAGATAAGTTTGTAAGAACTTGTTTAAATTCTTTTGTTTTTGGTGCTTCAAAGGCTAAACCTTCAACAGCTACCAAGTTTGCTTCAGCAACTTTTTCTGATAAAACAGATTTCATTGCTAAACGACGAACTTTTTTAGGAAGTTTGTAGCTGTAAGAACGTGGTGTTGGTCCGAAAACTACGCCACCTCCACGCCATTGTGGTGAACGGATTGAACCTTGACGAGCACGACCTGTTCCTTTTTGACGCCATGGTTTGCGACCGCCACCGCGAACTTCGCCACGGTGTTTAACAGCGTGTGTTCCTTGTCTTAATGAAGCACGTTGCATGATGATTGCATCATAGACAACTGTTTCATTTGGTTCGATTCCGAAGATATCTTCGTTTAAAGTAATTTCACCATTTTGTGTTCCGTCTTGTTTGAATAATGCTACATTCGGCATTCCTTAGTTCCTCCTTTCCCTACGCTTATTTAGCTTTCACAGCTGATTTGATTGTAATTAATGATTTTTTCGCTCCAGGAATGTTTCCTTTAATAAGGATTACATTTCTTTCAACGTCCACTTTAACAACTTCAAGATTTTGAATTGTTACGCGATTGCCGCCCATACGACCAGCAAGACGTTTATTTTTAAATACACGGTTAGGTGCTACTGGACCCATTGACCCAGGACGACGGTGGTAACGAGAACCGTGAGACATTGGTCCGCGGCTTTGTCCGTGACGTTTGATAACGCCTTGGAATCCTTTACCTTTCGTAGTTCCTGTAACATCAATAATGTCTCCAGCTTGGAAAACATCTACCTTAATTTCTTGTCCTACTTCATATTCTCCTAGCTCAACATTTTTGAATTCCTTAATGAAGCGCTTAGGAGCCGTGTTTGCTTTTGCAACATGACCTTTCGCAGGTTTGTTTGATAAAACTTCACGTTTGTCTTGGTAACCAACTTGAACAGCTTCGTAACCGTCTGTTTCAACAGTTTTTACTTGTAAAACTACGTTTGGCGTAGCTTCAACTACTGTTACTGGAATTAATTCACCAGACTCAGTAAAGATTTGTGTCATTCCCACTTTTTTCCCTAAGATTCCTTTGGTCATGAGTACACCTCCATCATCTTAATTTTATAGTTTGATTTCAATATTTACACCAGATGGTAAGTCAAGCTTCATTAAAGCATCAACTGTCTTTGGTGTTGGATTCACAATGTCGATTAGACGTTTGTGCGTACGCATTTCGAATTGTTCGCGTGAATCTTTGTATTTATGAGTCGCACGGATAACTGTGTAAAGTGAGCGTTCTGTTGGTAATGGAATTGGTCCTGACACGTCAGCTCCAGTTCTTTTTGCTGTTTCCACAATTTTATCCGCTGATTGATCTAAAATACGGTGTTCATACGCTTTTAAACGGATACGAATTTTTTGTTTTGCCATCTTGTTCCCTCCTTCGCCTATTTTGAAAGTAGACATAGCTCCACGAAAATTTTTCCGTCACGCTCGTTCGTGGCAAAGCGCCCGGGCGTGTCGCAACCTCTCGTTTCATAGCCGGTAAATCAAAACCTTGATGTACCAATGCTTTTCACACTCCTGTAAACAGCACCTTTGTAATTATATTACAGAAACACAGCAATAGCAAGGATTTTTTTCATAAAATATTTTTTTTATTCAATAATAATACACCGCTTTTAAGCATCAAGCATTTTAAAAATTTTCCAAGATATTAAAAGTCATTCTACACCTATATTACGGTCTGTCATCGAGCTAGAACTTCCTTTCTCAAAAAAATATCTATGTAATTACTTAAAATTTTATTCGATGAATGCTATCGGTTTAAATATTTTAAGAACTCACCGTTCAAATGCTACTGCACAATAATTCAAATAACCTCCAATATCGTATTCAACGTCTACAGCATTTGGAGGTCATATGATTTTGATTTGATCGTATCTGGTCATTGCATTAAAAATTTATTTGCTGACTCAACTCAATGATTGTTATACTGATAGTTTGAACAGATAGACTAGAAGCTTCATTATATTATATTTGATCCATAAATCTCAAAAACAGATTCTATTAAATAGGAAGAAAGTTCATTTGAATCGATATTATGTTCTTTCTGGTAATGAAAAAGCAGCTATAAAAAAATTCCCTTCTATATCAAAGCCATAAGAAGCTTTTCGGTATTGCTTAAGTAATTTGGTGAAGATATGAAGTCCTTTGCCTTGATGATTTTTTTTGGTCGTATAATTATTTTTTAGCATCTTCTCAAGTGAAAGATCAGTTCCATAAACATTTTTGACTTCTATAAAGGTGGAATTATTTCTTATATCAATATTTATTTCAATCAAAGGGTCCTCAATGTCTTCAGAAGCTTCTAATGCATTATCTAAAAGAATGGATAAGCAACGGATAAAATCTAACATATTAATAGTAATTTCAAAATCTGTAATTTCCTTCATCGCTACAAATTTTACCGGAACTTTTTTTTCTCGACACTTCTCTAGGAAATTAATTAAAAGCCCTTGAATCGGAGAACTCTTTATTGCTGCTACCTGAGCAAAACCATCAGGTTCAATCAAATCAGTTGAATATTCAATAATCGAAGTGACATACTTTCGTGCTTCTTGGATTTGATTTTGTTCTAGATAAGTTAATAAACTAAATAAAATATTACGATAATCGTGCCTAAACTCATTAGCTAAGTGAACTTTTTCTTCTTCCTCAAATGATTTTTTTGAAAGAATTTGAATGCTTTGCCTTTGTATATAGAAGTGACTAATCAAATAGAGCATATAGCAAAAGACGCCAGTAAATGCTAATATTATCATAGTCAAATACGAAAATTTGATAATTTGTAGTTGAAAAAGACTTATAGTTCGAATAATATCTAGAGAATATAGTAACGCAATACAAAGAATCGATTGGATGATATATTTCTTTTGCAGTTGAAAAACAGATTCAAAAACCCTATACTTCTCTCCTATTTTCTTAGTTACGAGAATTAAACCAAACACTACTAGTTGCTGCAAAATCCAAGCAACATCATCAAATATCATAAACTGTTGTTCTGTGATTACCCCTTTTATCCAGAGAATAAAAAGTGATTCCCATGCAAAAAGTTCAGCCAAAAGCATAATGGTGTTTTGCAACAAAAAATAGAGGGCTGCTAAAATCCAACTCTTCAAAAATCGAATAATAAAAAAGAACTCGATGATCACAAAAAAAATCACGAAATTGATTGCTCGAAAATCTCTAAAGATAAAATAAAATATCAACTGAACGATCAGGTAACCTGTCAAAAAAATAGTTTGTCGAAAATTAAAATATTTCTTATAGCCCAAGAACCAAAGAACTTGAAGATAGTTCAAAGATACTAACGATATTGCCATTGATACTTCCATAAGCCATCCTCTCTTTCTCTACTCCTTCTCATAAAGCTTGTTTTAATTTATTAATAATTCTTGCACCTACTTCTAATTCATTCCCATCATCGAATATAATTATTCCTTCTGAGCGACTTAGAGATGAGATTCGTGTCAAATTAATGATAAATGAACGAAGATCTGTATACAAATATGGAACATTCACTTGTTTTTTCAATTTGTTGATCGTTCCTTCTACGATTTGCTCTGATTGACTCGTTTTAATGATTAGCATATTCCTCATAGTAGGTGCGGATTGAATAAATATAATATCTTTATATTTAATAAATATAATCTTTCCGAATTTCTTAAAAGAAATGTATTCATCCGTATTTTGTGTTCGATTAACTATTTCTTTTTTTATTGTAGTGAATATATTCTCAATGACTCGTTGATCCAATTCTGTTCCTTTTATTATATATGATAGAGCATTGATATTTTGATTAATGATTTCAATCGCTTTGTTCTCCATATTTGTTAAAAATACAATAAAACACTGTTTGTTTTTGCCTCGAATTTTTTTAGCGATTTCGATTCCAGAAAAATGCCTCTTCAAATCAATGTCAATAATAAAAATATCATTATCATCTATAACCATTTCGGCAATTTGTTCCGAAAAGAAAAAGTCGAGTTTTTCGATTGAAATAATATGTAATGCAGACTGAAATGACACCTCTTGAATTGAATAAATAAAGTTATGCAATTTTTTTCTATAAACAAACTCATCTTCTACTAAATAGACCCGTACGATATCAGACATGCTGAATCACCTCCATACGATAATTGTACAAACTCTCTTTCAAATAATAAAGTAAAACATTTTGAAATCAGTAAGAAAATGATCGACACTAGTTTCAAATAAATGTAAACATAGTATCTTATATTGAGATATTGTTTTCACTTCACAAAATAAGGCATAAATCACAAACAATTTTTTTCAAATTCTTGCGATTTATACCTTATTTTATAAAAAAGCTGAACCCTTCACCTATATAGTTAAAATTACTAGTTGTAAAGAAGAGGTTGATTTTACAGAAAATGACTAAGATAAAATTAGAAATTCTTGTTCATTCACCTCTTCCCTCTCGTCTTATAATTAATATCTGGGGAAGATATTATTCAAACATAATTTTCTTATTAAATAATCTACAAGTTTCTCTGTATTTCCATTAAATTCATTTGTTCGACTTATTTTTCTGACTAACTTGTTTTCCCTGCGAACCCTCATTCCTTCTTTTGACATTTTTACGGATACGCTTTGCCTTTTTTCGAGCTTCTTGTTTTCTCATTGCTTCTTGATGTTTTTTCTTTTGATACAAGATCCAAACAATCAATCCGATAATAATTATTGAAAGAACTACTCCACCAATAATTAAATATAGCATATAGTTATTTGATTCTTCTGCCAATTCTACTGCTTCGTCATTAAGCTTTTTCGCCTCTTCATTTTTAATTTCAAATTCCTTCTCAAATTCCCATTTCTCACCAGCTGCTTCTGCTGTCATTTTTAATACATATTTGCCTGCTCTAAATGGCTTATTCGTTGTCGGAATTCCATAATCAAAACTGGAGTTCGGTGCCATATTTAAGTTTTCTTGCTTATTATGATAAATTGGAGTTTCTTTATTACCACTAGCAAAAACATCTGCTGTTACTGTCATGTTTCCTAAAATACGTGTAGTTGGATTTTGTAAGGTCCCTAATACCGTATTCCGGTAATTTCTTTGACCAGCCTTAGCATCAATTAATTGTAAGTCTGGCGTTACTGGTTCATCGTTTTCGGATAAACGTACACCAATTACGTAAGCAAATTTATTTTCAATCTGCACACCTGATTCTTTAGTTCCCTTTGCGTCTTCATCTTTTTGTGAGAAGTGTAAGCCACCTAAAATAATTCCATTGAATGATTCTGAAGGAACATCAACTTGGACTTTAATTATTTTAGTTTCCTTCGATGCAAGTTTAATTTCTGGATCTACTTTTGATATTTTCGAAAAGGGAAACTTCAGTGTATTATCAAGTTTTGGATCTACTGTACCATAATCGATTACACCATTGTCGTTTGTGATTGCTGTATTGGAATTAATTAATACGGTAACCTCTTTATCAGTATTATTTTTTAATTCAACTTCTAGCTCTTCAACCTCACCCGGTTTAACACGTAAATCAAAATATGTTTTAGTTTTATCTACCTGATTTTCTGGTATTTTAGCTTCTACAGAAAAATTCATTTCTTCAGCCGAAGCAAGTTGACTCTCTCCAATTCCAAGAGAAATAAATCCCAAAATTGTTAAAATTGTTAATATTAATCGTTTCATATTGTTTTCTCCTTCTCTATTCAAATTAAACTTTCATTATTCAGCATATGTTTTAGTCATTTTACTCCGAGAACTTCTAATTTATTCGTAAATATTGTTATGTATTGTGCATTTTAGCATCTGGTCTTCCCACTCTCCTTTCTAAATCTACTAGTGATATACATTAGATATTTCTTTTAAATATTTAACTTGTAAGATCATATTACTATTTTCTAAAAATTGAAAATGGACATTGTAGCGTTTTCATTTCACTTTAGCATTTTATTTACATTTTTTTCTATAATAAATAATGGATAAAATAGCGATTTTTAACAATCTGATTTAGATTCTTCTTGTTACAAATAATTTCTTGGTATATCTCAGAAAGCAAGTTGGAATCCACGAAAGTTAAATGAACAACCTTCGTGAATTCCTCCCTAATGTTCTAATGTATTTGTTTTACATCGATATTATTAAAAAGCAAGAGAAAACAACTCCTACAGAAACACGCCAAAATCCACAAAAATTCAAATTGCTATTCTGAGGAGATGCGAGTTAACGTTACGTCGTGCCTAATTGACTATCGAAACTGAATATTTCATTGCACTCTCTACTTTCTACTTAGCTACACTCAGCCTTCTTTTAACTAATAAATCATGTTTATTGTTGAGGACTATCACTTAAAGTCCAAACAAGACTTGTTTTATAAAATCCCGCTACCTTTTTTGAATCGCCAGGAATTTTTAGTTGGATACTACTTTGAGCTTGCTGATTTGTTTCGCCAAAACGATCTATCCACGTACCCATACCATGGCCTGCTTTTGCTTCCATAACTAGCGCTTCTTGTCCAGCAGCTGTTAATGTAAATGTTGAATTAGTCGTTGGCGCTGTGTCAGCTTTTCCTGATTTAGCACTTAGCGTCGGATTAGTAAAAACTAGTTCCGTACCTGTTAAGCTATTACTTCCATTTTTAAAAGCGCCATTTTGCTTAACTGTTAAACGCCAGCCCACATTCGTTCCACGATTATCTGTGATTTGAATATAGTTTGGAACTTCGATAACACTTTCTTTGTCATCAATTACTTGATCTGGCTTCACTCGGTATACAGCATCGTTCCCTTGAGCTTTTTGATTGCCAAAGCGTAGATTGGAGACATAATTGATACTTAATGGCCCCTTAGTACTAGGAGGATGCGGATTTTCTTCCCCATCAATTTCTGGTACTGGTTTAACTGGCTTCGTTGGCTCTATTGGATTGACCGGAACTTCTGTTTCCGATCCATCATTTTTTTCAATGCTGATATACGCATTCGATTCAATACTTCCGCCATCTTCCGCAGAAGCTACTATAGGAATCAACGAAACAGCTAATAAACTTGTAGCAACTAGAAATCCTTTTTTCATTATTCCACTTCCCTTAAATAGAGAAAGAATAGAACTTGCATTCTATTGCTCTCTCCTAGATAGTCTTTTACTTTTATATAGTTGGTGTGTTGTACAAAGTCCATTCAATTTCAGCTGTGTATAGACCTGTTTCCTTTTTAACTGAACCTGGGATAGTTAAATAAACACTCTTTGCTGCATCACCTAATGTAGCTTTATCTGATTCTAAAAGAGTACCGTATAAAATATTCCATGTTCCCATACCATTTTTTTCATCAGCTTTAGCAATTACTTGAGCAGCATTTGTCGTTAAAACTGCTGGTTTAGAAACTGTAGGTTTAAAATTGGCATTATCAGCTGCTTGAGGTTGAGCCCAACCATTTTCCAATGTAATAGTACTTCCATTTAAAACAGATGCATTATTTGTAAACTGTTTGGAAATTTTTGCTGTTAAAATCCATCCAGCATTGTTTCCACGGTTATCTGTTACTTGCGCAAAGTTTGGACGTGCCTTCTCTCCGTCAACTACAAAGTTTGGTGCAGGTAATTTTGCTGTATAATTTTGCGTATTACCAGACATTTTAATTGTTCCAAAATCAAAAGCTGTTAATAAACTTAAACGTAATGATGTTTTTTGACCAGGATCAACAACGCCTGGTCCAGGCTTTTCTGGATTAATTTCACCGCCGTTATCTCCTCCATCTCCGCCACCTGGACCTACTGGCTTCTCTCCATCTTCACCACCGTTGTCTGCTTCTAATCTAACTGTTGCATCAGTTTTGGCTGTTGTTGGATAATTTTCTTCTGCTTGGACATTGTATCCGCCCAAAATGCTGGCGCTAATTAATCCGATTGCTACGATTCCTAGTTTCTTCATGATTCATTTCCTCCAAATATTTTATGACGTGGGCGAGACAATAGTAAAAAACACTTTTGTATTTATCCTTTAAAACCGAGCTAATGGTGGTGCAAAAGTAGCTCCTTTAGAAATAAGCTGAAATCCACCAAAAATTTGAAGAATAATTTTAGGAAATTCCTTCTTATTGCAATAAATAACGAAAAACGTAGTAATTCGGTGATGCATCGTACCTACTCGGTTCTCGGAGCTAACCGCTTTTGTCCCAACCTCAATATTTCAGTTATCTATTCAGATACTGGTCCGTCTGCTAGTGTCCAATTTAATGTAGATTTGTATGGTACATCAGCTTCTGGTTGAGCTTTCGCCGGAATATCCAACTTCACTCCAGTGTCTTTAACTAATGTTCCATATGTTTGAGTAGTTTGTTCTTCACTACCAAATTTCAATGACCATGAACCTGTTCCTGCTTTCGGTTTAGCGCTCATCAGTACATTAGAATCAGCTCCAAGAGTAAATTCATCCTTCAAAATACTCGGTGCAGTAACTTCAGCTGGGCCTTTAAGTCCCATATTATTTAGACTTAAAACAGCTCCTTTTAAGCTAACATCTTTACCAGCTTTATTTATACCTTCAAATGGCGTTGCTGTCACACTTAAATTCCAACCACTTAATTTTCCGCGGTTATCTACTACTTGAACAAAGTTAGGGATGTTTTTATAAATAGTTGTATCCTCATCTCCTTTTAGTTTCAAACCTAATTGCGTTCCTTTTGCCCATAAAGTCATACCATTACCGTTTAATTTAATTGGTTTAAATTTAGTAAAATTGAATCCATCTTCTCCGTCATCGTCTGCACGATCGTTGAAACGGAAATTGGAAACTATAGCGATATTAAAACTTGCTTTACCATCCCCTGTATTTCCATCAGTTTCCTTTTCGTCAATTTCACCTTCTTTGTTCCCACCGTCAGTTGGTGGGTCAACTGGTGGTTTTTCATCTGTATTGTTCGCTTCAAATAAAACTGTTGCTTCCGACTGTGCTTCTGGTGTTAGTTCATCTGCAAAAACCGCTGGTGTACCTAATGTTAATGCACTAAAACTGACAATTCCTAAACCTAATAAACTCATTTTCTTCATAATATTCTCTCCTGATTCTGATTTTTAGTTTTCTGGTGCAGTTTGTAATGTCCAAGTTAATGTTGAACGATAGTTTTTATTTGCTTTTGGTGTCGCTTTGACAGGGACAGATAATTCCACACCGGCTGACGCTTTTCCTGCATCTAATTTCAATGCTGTTCCGTCTTGTTCTGCCCCCCAGTTAATCGTCCAAGTTCCTTGACCTGTACCTTTTGCAGCACTTAATACAGTATATGGTGCATTAGTTCCTAAAATATCTACCCCTGTACTCATCGCTACTGGTGCCAATGGTGCATTTGTTGGATCACCAATCACCTGTGCATCGTTCAACGTAATCGCTGCTCCTGTCAACTCAGTCTCTGTCGCTACGCTGGCTTCATCTAATTCATAGAACGGCGTTCCTGTTACTAAAACATCCCAACCTGCGTTATTACCACGTGTATCTGTTACTTGAAGTAAGTTAGCCAAACCTGTTGTTGGTGCTGTTTCAGGTGTTGTGTTCCACGGAAGACTCGTTGCACCTGCGAAAGCTTTCATAGTTGAGCCGCCAATTTTAATTTCCCCAAACTTAAAGTGAGAAACCCAGTTGATATGGAATGATTTCTTCCCACTTCCCCCATTTCCTTCGCCACCTGGCTCTACCGGCTTCCCTGGTTCAGTCGGTTTGTTTGGATCTACAACTTCTGGACTGGTTGGATCTACTCCTTCATTATCTTCTACAAATTTTACATCTGCATTGGTTGAAGCCACAGAGTCATCTGCTGCTTGAGCCAATGGTGTTCCTAATGTGATTGCTGCAAAAGTGATTAGTCCTAAACTCATTAATTTCATTGATTTCATTGTATTATCTCTCCATTTGTTTTATTTTTATTTTTTATTTTGTCAGTTGTTTTTTTCTTCTTTTGTAGTAAAACAACATGAGCACTGTTCCAACCAAGAGAAGTCCTGCTAAGCTGATTCCTGCTGTTGCAAGTTCTCCGGTATTTAATAATTTGCCTACATTTCCACCAACTGGCTTAATTGTCGTTTGGAGTTCTTCTTTCGGCTTTTGACCATCTGGAATCTCTTCAGTGGCTTTTGGCGTGAAATTGTTTTCAAAATAAATACCTACCTGACTATCAATTTCAGCTGCTTCTGCTCCCAGCACAACACTTGGTGCCGACACTATGAGGAAGGCAGCGCTGAAGATGGTCAGTAAACAACTAATGATTTTTTTCTTCACATTTCTTCCTCCTAATTTGTCGGTGCATTCGTCAAGATTAAATCTATTCGACTGCTGTATGTCGCGTCCTTATCAATCGCTCCTGAAGGAACTTGTAAAGAGAATCCTTCATCTGCGTTCCAAGATACAAAGTTGTTTGCAACCGGTGCATCCTTTTGATAAATCGTTTGGAATGTGTCATTCAAACTTATTATTCCACTCGATTGTTTCAATTGAAGTGTTGCACCTTTCAGTTCTTTCACATTACCACCCGTTCCTGTTTGGAAAGGATTCTCCATTTTAGCTTGAATGGTCCAACCATTCTTCACCAATCGGCTATCCAAGACGGTGAAACCCCAATTAGGATCGGTTCGCTTGATTTCTTGAGTATGAGACTTAATAGTTTGGGTGCCAAAGCTCAATGGTGCCAGTGGTTCAACGATTTGTAGCTCTGGTCCTGAACCAATGAAAGTCACATTGTACGCATATTTCAAGTATTGATTACTTGAAGCACTCGTTGGTTCTGTCACGAAGACACTTCCTGTGTCTTCTTCTCCAACTGCTAAGTTTAATTTCGGATAAGTTTTAAATCCGGCAGAAGCTACTCTCGTATAATTCGATCCAGCTACACCTTCTGGAACCGAAAAGTATGAGTTAATACTTTGATAACTTGCATCATATCCAGCTTCAGAATCAGTTGCTTCAGCAGCAATCGAAATATCCTTAGCATCAAGTTGATTGAAGTATAGTGGTACAAATCCAGTTTTTGTCACAAGTACAAAAACTGTTTCATTATTTGGTACACCACTTAGTAATTGGGTTGGTCCTGCATTATTTGTATACATCGCACGTTGGCTATTTTGTACATAAAGACGAAGGACATCTCCATAATTAACTGATAATTTGCCGTTTGTACCAAAAGTATTAATTACTTGGGCAGGTGTTTGTGTTCCTAAACCTTGAACCGCAACTTCATTAACTGGGCTTGGTCCACCAGTTACTTCTTTGGCATTTCCAACACCAGTTGCTTGCCCGTTCATATCAATATGACTTACTTGATAGAAAGGTTCGTTACCTAAAGTTGTTGAAAGTGGAGTATTTTCATTCCCTGCTGGTAAATTTCCATAAGCAGAACTTAGATATGGCTTGTTATTATTATCCTCGTGAAGCGTCAATGCAAAACTTGATTGCCCACTTGGTGCAGTCACAGTGGTGTTACTCCCACCAAATGCAATAGCATTCCCCCAGCGAACCATAACTGGCACCTCAACATCAACCGAAGCGGAAGGATTTTGGTTATCTGTAACTTTGACCAGCATCGGCACTGTAATTATTGGTACTTTTGTTATGCGATCTGTTGCTGGCGCCTCAATTAATGTCACAGAATAATCAGTGATTTCAGTAACACCGTCTTTCACATTATTAACAGCTGCTTTTAATCGCGCCGCTGTCCAATAGTCCGCACCTGTTCCTAATGTCACCTCCTGCAAAACTCCAACAGCATCTAAGCCAGAACTAACTCCTATCTCTATTGTTGTTTGAGCTGTCATAGAACCTTTGGTTGCACGTATTGTTGCTGAATAGTTTCCAGGAGCAGATGATGGCGTTAGAGTAGTTGCTGTAACAGAGAGTGTAACATCTGTTGATAAGCCAGTAGTATTATCCCATCCAATAGCATTTGAATTTTTTAATATCATTTGTTTAATTTGGTCATCTGACACATTTGTTAGTCCGCTTTTTCTTATCATGAAACCATTTGCAGCAACAGTCAGACCAGTAGTTGGCGGTGCAACCGTTGTAACATTTAATGGCACTTCAATAGTTTTTGTCTGTGTCGGTTCATCGCTATCCGTCATACGAACCTTAACAAATTGTAGACCCGCTACAGACGTATCCGGAGTGCCGTCCACAAATTCGTAAATAGGTGTATTCCCAGGTAGAATAATTGGATCTTTCACTAATGATGCTGCTGTTTTTGTCCATGCGGTATTTTGTCTAATGGATTGCGCAATTGGTGTTGCGCCAAGATTATAGACATTAATATTCATAGCATAATCATTAGAAGGTAGTCCTTGCATTGGTCCAGGTGCTTCATTAATCGCAATCATTCCAGTTGGATAGGTTTTGATTGATCCAGATTGATCGTTCAGTGTAGCTGGTAAAGTATCTCTAGGGATAGACACATGTCCTGTTGCCGTTTTACTTGCATTAGAAGTAAACGGTTGGGTTGTCTCTTGTCCGTTTGGATAGGTTATATGAACTGTTCCATAGTCTGTAGCTGTTGGAATTCCACTTAACGTATAGTCTGTTTCAAAACTTGTTCGACCATCATTTGGATAAATATTCAATGATTTGGGCGTTGTGGTCAGTTCCATATACGGCAATTCATTTCCAGCAAAGACTTGGTAGCCAGTTTTCAAGGCACTATCCTGTGGAATGGATTTCCATGGTGCACCCAACTGATACGCACTATCCGTACCTGAAACAATTGCTACACCTGCACCAATATTTTGGCTCTCCGTTCCAGTTCTAGCAAAGTCATTCCCGAAATAATTGGTTCCTGCACTAACTCCGATGTCACGATAATTGCCTGCAATGTACTTCGTATAATCAGATAACCAATTCCCTTGCGTATCTTTTAAGCGAATTGTAAATCGTCGACCGCTTTGTGGCTCCATATAGAACCCACTATTGTTTCCCAATGAATAGATAGGTACGGTATCGTAAATGTAGTTCGTATCTACACTTTCCAGCATAGAGAAATTGCGAGCTTCTAATTGGAGATTATACATATTTAGTTCAACCGAAAAATTTAAATTTCGTGCTAAACTTAGATTGTAGACATACATAATTTGATTCGTTGTATCAATTAAAATTTGTTTAAGTTCGTTTCCTTTTCGTAAATAGTATTTAGATGTGATTGAACTGAAATTAGAAAATCCAAGCCCGTTAGTCCTAGCCCAAGCAGCTCCATAAAGTGGCCCAGTTCCTACACCTGGAATATCAGAGACCTGTCTAGCTACACTGTCATGAATATAGCCGTTTCCGTTAGCATCTCTGATTATAAAACCAATATCCGTCATTCCATCTTTATACCTTCCCGGGAAGTACAGTGTAGACTTATTGAGCGGATTTGTGATTACTCCATCCCCTGAACCAGCCGGAATGGTCTTCCACCCTTTGATTCCTTCTGAATCAAATACTTCATCTGGTGTCACCAATGTTTTGATGACAGAAGTTAACGTCTCTGTTCCTTTTGTAATAGTGACAGTTACGTCTCCGACACCCCGGGAATTTTGAGAAATAGTAGAACTTGTTACTCTAACATCTAAAGCTTCTCCCGTCGTAAGCTCCCACGCCTTAAGATTATATTTACTTGACAACAGATTTATAATTTGAGTTACTGTTTTCCCTTTAACTTCCGTTGCATTGAGCGAAGTCTGATCGTAGCTCAGTCCAACTTTCCCGTTAATTGTTAACGATTGATCTGGTTCCGTAACGGTAATTGGAATGGGAATAATTGTATTAAATTGTGGATTGGCTTTGTCCGTCATTTTTACATAACCCCAATGGAAACCTACCTCACTTGATTTAAAGGTATTAACTGGCGTAGTTGGTTCTCCATCAACTGTCACCCACTCGTACGTTGCATTAGCAGCTGTGGTACTTGTTACAGTGCGATAGCCACTAAATAAGTTCGCACCATTGGTCCCCATATCTAGGGGAGTATCTGTCCCTACTGTAAAATAGTAGGGTGTCTTAACATTCGCTCCAAAAACAATCACTGTTTTACTCGTTGTTCCTGACGTGCCTTCAAAATTAACACTGTATGTTGCTGTGTAAGTTCCTACCGCATTATTTTGTGTCGTTGTAGCAGAAACGTTTGTATCCACTGGTTCTCCAGTACTTAAGTCCCATGCATGTGCATTTGTTTTCGTCTTGATTAACTCTTTCAGTTCATCATTGCTTTTACCAGCTGTTTCACTTGGATATAGAATGATTTGTCCGTTGAACATATCCGTTTGAAGCGCGACCTTATTAGACACTAGAAGAGTTGTATTGCTGTTTGTAACAGTTACTGGAATCGGTACGCGAATACTGGTCAAATTATACATTTCGGTGATTTCAACATAAATCGTTTGAAAGCCCGCCTCTGCACTACTCGGTATAAATGATTCGCCAGATTCTGTCACATAGTCCCAAACAATTCCGTACCCTGGTTGAGGAATCACAAGTCCTGTTACTAGCTTGTTTAATTCAGTTTGTGAACTACCCGCTGTTGGAAATGCTGCATTTTGCTGTAACGTGAAAACTTTCGGTTCAGCTTTTAAACCTTCTTCATTAGAAATACGTGGCATTGGTTGCACTTCACGATTAATTGGCGAGGTAACTTCATCTTTCTGTTCCGATTGTATTTCCTCAATCGACTGTTCTTTTTCTTCTGTTTTTGTTTCTTCATTCGGTGCTGCTAAGAGCTTTGTTGTTCGCAGTTGCCAAACTCCTGCCATCCCTAAGAAAATTGAAAGTGTAATTATTATTAATAGAGTTTTCTTAAGTTTGATACTTCTCTGTTTCATTATTTTTGTTCACCTCCCATATATTTTCCTGTCTTTTTTTGAAAACTCATGTTTTGACTCACCTCCTCAAGGCAAGGTGGTTTAAATTCGATCAATCATGTCTCCTCCTCAAATTTTTTATACGTTACGCTACTGCTAGCATCACTAAGTAGCTGTCAGCATATATCCTTTAGAGCGAACAGTAATTACATTTATAGCACTCTCTTTTACTTTCTTTCTTAAAAGAAATGCTAAATTAGCAATTCGATATTGTTGATCGTCAACGCTATTTTCCCAAATATATTTACGAATTTCTTCATAACTGACTACATTTTCAATGTTTTGATATAAAAGCTCGATAAATTGAAATTCCAATTTGGTTAATCGAATTGGTTCATCATTGACAATCAGGCTCATACTATTTGAATCAAACTCAATTGTTAGCTTCTGATCTTTAGGTCTGTTCTTGATCCTCTTTAGTCCACTTAAAAGCAAGGAAGCTACCTCGTCTGGTTCACTTTCTTTCCCTGCTAGACCGTCAATGCCAAGTTTCGCATAAATTTTTCTATTTAGTTTTGGCAATTGTTCAGAAACAATCCAAATCAATGTTTCAGAATGATTTCGGACATAAACTAGTAACTCACAAATCATTTCCGTGAACTTATTTTCGTCATCTTGAATAACTATTGCGTCGAATAGACTCATTTCTTTAAGATCTATTTGGTCATAGTCAAATTTTTGTACATTATAAAAAGTATTCTCCAATGCACTAGCGTGATCTTTATCTAAATTAGTACTTAGCGGTAAATATCCAATTGTATACATAAATTTTTCCTCATTTCGATTCCTTTGATTATTTTTTCAATTATTTTATTTTCTATGTTAAAATAGAGTTGTGCGTGTATTTGGCGCTTTTTTTCTTTAAAAAATTCTCGCTAATAAACATCTCAAATGCAATTAATTCAAGATACCATTTGCTTTATCCTATATTTCATCTGCGTTTATTTCAGTGTTGACGGCTTTGTTGACGGCTTCTCTTAAAAAAAATTAGATGCTCAAGCTTTTATCTACTTTTTTTAAAGCCGATTGTCTACTTTCCCATAAGGAATCTGTGTATGTGTCGAGTGTCATCTTTACTGAAGAATGTCCCAAAATTTTGCTTAGGGTTGCAATATCCGCGCCCTTTTCAAGACATCTCGTTGCAAATGTGTGTCGTAAACTATGAAAGCTGATTGAATTAATTCCAGATTGTTTAAGAACTTTTTTAAAACGATAGCTGATAATTCTTGGTTCTGTAAAATCTCCTTTGCAATTGACTACATAGTTTCCAGTCGCAGTCAGCTTCTTGCTATGAAGGTATTTTTTTAGATTGGTTGAAAGAGGAATTGCTCGCAATGATGTTTGCGTTTTTGGCAGATCAATCAGTATTTCTGTTTTACCCACCATTGTGGTTGACGGAATTCTAGAGATGGTACGACGCACATAAATAATATTTTCGACCCAATCAATATCTGTCCAACGCAACCCGCTAATTTCACCGATTCTCATTCCTGTGTACAAAGCAATAATAATTGCTGAGCTTTCCTCTTCTAAAAGAGCAGCCTGTTCTAGTTTTCTCTGATCTTTTTCAGAAAGCGCACGGACTAATGATTTTTGAGCAGATGGTAATAGTAAATGTTTGCATGGATTTTGATAAATTTTCTCTTCCCGAACGGCTTCTTTAATGGCGCTCTTCAGCAAATTTACTATATTTTGAATAGTACTATTCGATAACTGATTTGATGCCAAGTAACGAATGAAAGCTTCAATATCTTGTCTTTTTAGGTCTTTCAGTAGGATGTTCCTGAAAAATGGAATGATATGCTTCTCTGATTTTCCTCTATAATTTGAGTATGTCGATAGCTTAATCGTGTCCTTTATCGAATGTTCTAACCAATAAATCATCCATTCGGCTACTGTACCGTAATAATTATATTCATCTTGACTCAAGGTGAGATATTGCGCTTTTTTAATGGAGAGTTTTTCCTTTACTTCGGAATAACATTTTCCATAAACATAACCATATATGATCCGGCCTTGCTCGTTTCTGTTTTTTGTGAAACGACCTTCCCAACGCCCATCTTTTCGTTTATATATATTTTCGCCTTTTTTTACCAAGATGCTCACTCCAATTCATATGAAATTTGACGGTTATGTTGACGGCTAGTAGCTTCTAATTGAAGCGAATAAATCAATTATCGATTTAATATACTCTATTTTTTTCTTTTTTTTATCAAAAAATTTAAGTTTCAGCGAAAAACATGATAGAAAATAAACTAGACTAGCTTATTTAAATAAGGTACAATCAATTCAGTCAAATAATGTTATCTATTTTTATATCTTGAATTAATTGCATTTGAGATATTATTTCTTTTTTATCCTACGTTATTCACAATCATCAATATATAAAACAAGCTTCTTTTGATAAATGATCGTTATTTTCTCAAGATGTTTTTATGTAAATCAAGCTTGTAAAGTAATATTACTATATAAGAAAAAGGCAAATCGCAAATTAAAGCGCTTTCTTTTTACATTGAAGCATTTTTTTGTATAAATCTTCATTATAATATATATATTGCTTATGCAATCAAGGATATTGGAGCTTTTTAGATAGTTTTTATAAGAAGAAAGGCAATCATTTTTATAAGAACTTACGAAAATCAGATTCTTAGAGTTCTTACGACACAGACTTTTTTTGATTTTAATATTTTATGATAGAATTTAAAACTGATTTTGAGCAATGAACTTTGGGTCGTTGTTTTGCTTTCACCTTCCCCACATCAAATCATCCTTGACGTTTTTTCTCATAAGACTTTCCGCTATTCTTCATCATCTTTTTTCTCGGAACATGTTCAAGAATATAAAATATTCGCCTATTTTTCTTACGCTCGAGAAATTTTCGATTGTGGAATTCTAAGAAATCAACCCCTATAATAAGTTGTTCGCCCGATTTCTCGATACTTTTTTCACAGGAATTTAGTCATAGGATTTTACCTGTAACTGCAACAAATAGAAAATATAGTATAGTAAAAGCTGAAAGAATAGATTTCGCTTTGAATCATTCCAGAAAATAAGTAATCATAATTACTAGAACAGGAAGAACTGTTGTACAGAGTAGCCTCGTTTGGAACGTAATGACTTTTTTCGCCATTTCTGCATGAGAAGTTGCATCATTGAAAATCACGTTCTCATTCTCTACTTCAGATTTCTTCTTTCTGAAATAATACCAATTACCAAATTTATAAAAATAATCTCAACCACAGTTTTCAAAAAGCTGAACGTATTCCTCTGTGCCTTAATCTTCTTGTTTAAAATCTAATTGATAGACATAATCTACGGGCTCACATTTTTCAAAAGTATATATGCTAAAAGGTACTTTGAGTTCAGTCATTTTCCAACCTTTTTATATTGTTCTTGTAGATACGCTTCTTCTAAGTAGTCAGCAAAATTAGACTTTTTTATTTTTTCATATACTCCATTTATTTATCCCCCACATTATTTCTATATAGTGTCGCAATATAATGGATTTCATGAATTAATATTTCTTCTTTAAGTTCCGTAATTAAATAGCTTTTCCTCCAATTCTCTTCTTTTGTCGTCCGAATCAATCCCTCTTTTTCATTTTACTGAGCCTTCCAAACATCGTTCCAGCGCTGATGACTATTTCTCCATTTTAGTTGGGTAATACTATAACCATGACGTTCCTTCCATAATGAAAATAAAATATAAAAAAATGTTTCAGTCATTGGGATATAGATTCTTTTAAGTTTATTTTCCACCTCTTTATATCGCCATTCCATAAGTCAAGGTCTTTTTACACAAAAAAAGCTGAAGGGAAATCCCTTCAGCTTACGTCTGAGTACATCGATCGTAATCGATTTTGTTACTTTATATTAATCTGTAATTATTTTACGATTTCAGATACAACGCCTGAACCAACAGTACGTCCGCCTTCACGAATAGAGAAACGAGTTCCGTCTTCGATAGCGATTGGGTGAATTAATTCAACGTCCATAGCAACGTTATCACCAGGCATTACCATTTCAGTACCTTCTGGTAATTCTACAACACCAGTTACGTCAGTTGTACGGAAGTAGAACTGAGGGCGGTAGTTAGTGAAGAAAGGAGTGTGACGTCCACCTTCTTCTTTTGATAATACGTAAACTTCAGCTTTAAATTTTGTGTGTGGAGTGATTGAAGCAGGTTTTGCTAATACTTGTCCACGTTCGATATCTTCACGTGCAACACCACGTAATAAAGCACCAATGTTGTCGCCAGCTTCAGCGTAATCTAATAATTTACGGAACATTTCAACACCAGTAACTGTTGTTTTAGCAGTTTCTTCTTTAATACCAACGATTTCAATTTCGTCTCCAACGCGAACTTCTCCACGTTCAACACGACCAGTCGCAACTGTTCCACGTCCAGTGATTGAGAATACATCCTCAACTGGCATCATGAATGGTTTGTCAGTATCACGTTCTGGAGTTGGGATATATTCGTCAACTGCAGTCATTAATTCCATGATTTTTTCTTCATAAGAAGCGTCGCCTTCTAATGCTTTCAAAGCAGAACCAGCGATTACAGGAGTATCATCACCTGGGAAGTCATATTCAGATAATAAATCACGAACTTCCATTTCTACTAATTCTAATAATTCTTCGTCATCTACCATATCCATTTTGTTTAAGAAAACAACGATGTATGGTACACCAACGTTACGTGATAACAAGATGTGCTCACGAGTTTGAGGCATAGGGCCATCAGCAGCAGATACTACTAAAATCGCTCCATCCATTTGTGCCGCACCAGTGATCATATTTTTAACGTAATCCGCGTGTCCTGGGCAGTCAACGTGCGCATAGTGACGTACGTCAGTTTCATATTCGATATGAGAAGTGTTGATAGTGATTCCACGTTCTTTTTCTTCTGGAGCGTTATCAATATCAGCGTATGAAGCAGCATCTCCGCCACCGTGTTTAGCTAACACAGTTGCAATTGCAGCAGTTAATGTAGTTTTACCATGGTCAACGTGTCCAATAGTACCAATGTTTACATGGGGTTTAGAACGGTCAAATTTTTCTTTAGCCATTTTAAATGTTCCTCCTAAAATATATGATTTTATTTTTTATTTGATAGGCAGTTTAGGCAACTGACTGATCATCTTTACCTATTTTACATGAAATCTTCAGAAAAGCATAGTCCAAAATATATGAATTCATATGCAAAAATATTAAGCGTTGTTTCCACCATTTTTCTTAATGATTTCTTCTTGTACAGATTTTGGTACATCTTCATAGTGATCAAATACCATCATGAATGTACCACGGCCTTGAGTTGCTGAACGTAATGTTGTGGCATAACCAAACATTTCAGCCAAAGGAACCATCGCATTAACGATTTGTGAATTCCCGTGAGCTTCCATTCCTTCAACACGGCCACGACGACTTGTAACGTGTCCCATGATATCACCTAAGTAATCTTCTGGTACAGTAATCGTTACTTTCATCATTGGTTCAAGAATTACCGGATTTGCTTTCTTAGAAGCTGCACGCAACGCCATAGAAGCCGCTACACGGAAGGCAGTTTCATTCGAATCGACATCATGGTAAGAACCATCGTAAAGTTTTGCTTTAATATCTACTAACGGGTAACCAGCAAGAACACCATTGTTCATAGCTTCTTCTAGTCCTTTTTCAACTGCTGGAATGTATTCACGAGGAACCACACCACCGACAATTGCGTTTTCGAATTCAAAGCCTTTACCTTCTTCATTTGGTGTAAATTCAACCCAGACATGTCCGTATTGACCTTTACCACCAGACTGACGTACAAATTTTCCTTCTGCCTGAGTAACAGGAGCACGGAAAGTTTCACGGTAAGATACTTGAGGTGCACCAACGTTTGCTTCAACCTTGAACTCACGTCTCATACGGTCTACTAATACGTCTAAGTGCAATTCGCCCATACCAGAGATAACTGTTTCACCAGTTTCAACGTTTGTTTCAACGCGGAATGACGGATCTTCTTCAGCAAGTTTTTGCAAAGCAACACCCATTTTATCTTGGTCAGCTTTTGATTTAGGTTCAACAGCAACTTGGATAACCGGTTCAGGGAACTCGATTGATTCAAGGATAACCGGCGCGTCAATCGCACACAATGTATCCCCAGTTGTTGTATCTTTCAAACCAACGGCTGCAGCAATATCACCTGAGAATACTTTATCAATTTCTTGACGAGTATTCGCATGCATTTGTAGGATACGACCAATACGTTCTTTTTTGTCTTTAGATGCGTTCAATACATATGAACCACTTTCAAGGACACCAGAATATACACGGAAGAAAGTTAGACGACCAACGAACGGGTCAGTCATTACTTTAAATGCTAATGAAGCAAAAGGTGCTTCGTCATCAGCAGGACGAGTAGTTTCTTCGTCTGTTTTAGTATCGATCCCTTTGATTGCTTCAATATCAAGTGGTGATGGTAGGTAATCAAGAACGGCATCAAGCATTAATTGAACACCTTTGTTTTTGAAAGCTGAACCAGCCATTACTGGGAAGAATTCAACGTTAATCGTTGCTTGACGGATACCCGCTTTTAATTCTTCAATAGTAATTTCTTCACCTTCAAGATATTTCATCATTAGATCTTCATCAGTTTCAGCAACTGCTTCAACTAATTTTTCACGCCATTCAACCGCTTGATCCATATATTCTTCAGGAATTTCAGTCTCTTGGATATCCGTCCCTAAATCATTTGTATAGATTTCAGCTTTCATCGTGATTAAATCAATGATTCCAGTAAAGTTATCTTCTGCACCAATTGGTAATTGGATTGGATGAGCATTTGCTTGTAAACGATCATGTAATGAGTTTACAGAGTATAAGAAATCCGCTCCAATTTTATCCATTTTATTACAGAAAACAACACGTGGAACTTTATATTCAGTAGCTTGACGCCAAACTGTTTCAGTTTGAGGTTCAACACCAGATTGTGAATCAAGAACAGTAACCGCACCATCTAATACACGTAAAGAACGTTGAACTTCAATAGTGAAATCCACGTGTCCTGGCGTGTCGATGATGTTTACTCGGTATCCTTTCCATTGTGCAGTTGTTGCTGCAGACGTAATCGTGATCCCACGTTCTTGTTCTTGTTCCATCCAGTCCATTTGTGAAGCACCTTCGTGTGTTTCACCAATTTTATGGATTTTACCAGTATAATAAAGGATACGCTCAGTTGTTGTTGTTTTACCAGCATCAACGTGGGCCATGATTCCAATATTACGAGTTTTTTCTAACGAAAATTCTCTTGCCATTTCAGGTTTTTCTCCTCTCTTTATTCAAATCGATTAATTGATAACTTTCTGCCGCAACGTTAAGTTACATGCAGAGAGGATTTTACCAACGATAATGTGCAAATGCACGGTTAGCATCAGCCATTTTATGTGTGTCTTCACGTTTTTTAACTGAAGCACCAGTATTATTAGCTGCATCCATGATTTCTTTCGCTAAGCGTTGCTCCATTGTATGTTCACCGCGTAGGCGAGCATAGTTAACAACCCAACGTAAGCCTAATGTTGTACGACGTTCTGGACGAACTTCAACGGGCACTTGATAGTTAGAACCACCAACACGGCGAGCTTTAACTTCTAAGACAGGCATAACGTTTTTCATTGCTTGCTCGAAAACTTCCAATGGATCGTTACCTGTAGATTCTTTGATGATATCAAATGAATTATAGATAATATTTGATGCAATCCCGCGTTTACCATCAACCATTACACGGTTGATTAAGCGAGTTACTAATTTTGAGTTATAAATTGGATCTGGTAAAACATCACGTTTTGCAACAGGACCTTTACGTGGCATCCGTAACTCCTCCTTCCGAACTATTCTTTTTTATATACTAGAGTATGATTGTCAAATTATTTTGCAGCTTTAGGTCTTTTAGTACCATATTTAGAGCGGCTTTGTTTACGATCTGTAACACCAGCTGTATCAAGCGCACCACGAACGATATGGTAACGAACCCCTGGTAAGTCTTTTACACGTCCACCACGTAGTAATACCACGCTATGTTCTTGTAAGTTGTGACCGATACCTGGAATATAAGCTGTAACTTCAATCAAGTTAGACAAACGAACACGAGCATATTTACGTAAAGCCGAGTTCGGTTTTTTAGGTGTCATTGTTCCGACACGTGTACAAACCCCACGTTTTTGTGGAGAATTTACGTCTGTTTGAGATTTTTTAAAGCTATTATATCCTTTGTTTAACGCAGGTGAGTTAGATTTCTCTACCTTTGATTTACGAGGTTTACGTACTAATTGATTAATTGTAGGCATTCCTTGTTTTCCTCCTTCCTTCATTTCGCGTCTAGTTCCACACATCCAGGTGGTTCTTTTTACGCGATAAAAAAATAATGCAATCTTTGCACTCTTTATCAAAATATGCTTTGATAGACAGTCAGCACGTCTCCAACGAGAGACCTGTAGATAAAGCACCTTTGATAGGATAGCACGCCTATTTTCATTTGTCAAGCATCCATTGATTTTTTATGCTCTTGAAATAGGATGCTTTTAGTTAAAGCAGAATTCTTTTGCTCCTTCCTTTAAAACTTTCTATCTTTTTTTGCTGAATAACGGTACAATTACCTTGATTATAGTTACGTTTAGGAGGAGCAAAAAAATGAACCTGAAGCAAATGGCTGGTATTGAAGCCGCAAAATATGTCAAAGATGGTATGATTGTTGGTCTAGGAACCGGATCAACAGCAAAATACATGGTTGATGAAATCGGACGCCGCGTAAACGAAGAAGGTTTGTCAATTACAGGAGTTACGACTTCAAAAGAAACGGAACGTCAAGCACTAGCTTTGAATATCCCTTTAAAAGGAATTGATGAAGTTCCTTATGTTGATCTTACAATTGATGGTGCAGATGAGATTAGTGATGATTTTCAAGGTATCAAAGGTGGCGGCGCGGCGTTATTGTTCGAGAAAATTGTTGCTACGTATTCTAAAAAATGTATTTGGATTGTCGATGATTCTAAACTAGTTCATAAACTCGGGGCTTTCCCACTTCCTGTTGAGGTCATTCCTTATGGACATCAGCAATTACTACACTTATTTGAAGAAAAAGGATTTGCTCCTACCCTTAGAACGGTTGAAGCTACTGGAGATACGCTCGTTACAGATGGCGGCCATAATATTATCGATCTTCATTTAAAAGAAATTCAAGATCCAGTTGCTTTAGGAGCTTATTTAGACAATCTAGTTGGCGTCGTAGAACATGGCTTATTTTTAAATACTGTCTCTACAGTTATCATCGGTGGAACTGAGGGTCCAAAAACAATTCAAGTACCAAATCGTTAAACATAATCTTCAATAAAAAATAAGTTGGAATCTACAAAAATCGGTTATTTGATTGACGTAAATTTCAGCTTTTTTTCTTCTTTAGCTCAAAACTAGATTAGGTAAAACTCTATCTATTTATAGCAATAGTCACTTCTTTCTCATTCTCAGGCATTTCTTAATTTTTATTGGAATTATCATTCAAAACGTTGTACAATAGAAAAGGAAATGAAATTTTCAGAAACTATACACTCAAAGGAGAGTTATACATGCCAAAATTAGTTTTTTCAAGACATGGACTAAGCGAATGGAATGCGCTAAACCAATTTACTGGTTGGGCTGATGTTGATTTAGCACCACAAGGAATTGAGGAAGCACAAGCTGGAGGACGTAAAATCAAAGAAGCTGGAATCGAATTCGATGTAGCTTATACTTCTGTTTTAACACGTGCCATCAAAACTTGTAACCTACTTTTAGAATACTCTGATCAATTATGGGTACCACAAATTAAATCTTGGCGTTTAAACGAACGTCATTATGGTAAATTACAAGGCTTGAACAAAAAAGAAACAGCTGAAAAATACGGAGATGACCAAGTACACATCTGGCGTCGTTCTTATGATACTTTACCACCATTGATGGAAGCAAATGATGAAGGTTCAGCAGCTAACGATCGTCGTTACGCTATGTTAGACCAACGCGATGTTCCAGGAGGAGAGAACTTAAAAGTGACTCTTGAACGTGCATTACCATTTTGGCAAGATCAAATCGCTCCTGCTTTATTAGATAATAAAACAGTTTTAGTTGCTGCACATGGCAACTCACTACGTGCTTTAGCTAAACACATCGAAGGAATTTCTGATGAAGATATCATGGATCTTGAGATCCCAACAGGTCAACCACTTGTTTATGAATTAAACGATGACTTGACTGTCGCTAAAAAATACTACTTATAAGAAAAAAAGTTCTAGGTAACAGAAGTTCTCTTCTGAAACCTAGAGCTTTTCTTTTTTCTATTATCATAAGCGATTGGTTTATGACCTAGATGGACGGCCTAAAACAATCAAAATCTCGGCAATTTCCTAAACGTCATTCATTGCACAGAACGCAATAATTGAAGTTTCGTCCAATTGCTCGATTCTAATCGATTGGTTTATGACCTCTAAACAAAACTAGATTCATCCAGACAAGCGCGATAAATCGCTTCGACATCTTTTTTAGCTAACGGAACATAAGCATCGGTTTCGATTGTACTATGGTCAACAGCTTGTTGCGCCATTTCAGCAAATTTCTCTTCGTTAATCCCTACTTCTGGCAAAGTCATTGGAATATCACACGCTTTAAAGAAATCATACGTTGCTTGAATCCCTTTCTTAGCCGCTTGCCACTGATCTTTATCCGTAATACCCCAAACATTTTCAGCAAATTGAACAAATTTATCTAACGTCCCCTCTGACAAGGCATATTCCATCCAACGTGGCGTTAGGATTGCTAAGCCAACTCCATGAGTAATATCATAAAAAGCACTCAACTCGTGTTCCATTGCATGGCAAGACCAAGCACCAGTTTTCCCGCTACCAGTCAAACCATTCAAGGCCAAGCTACTTGCCCACATTAAGTTAGCCCGTGCATCATAATTTTCAGGTTGTTCTAAAGCAACTGGACAATTTTTGATTACCGTACGCATTAAACCTTCTGAAACAAAATCTTGGACATCAGTACCTACCGTTGGTTTAAAGTAATTTTCAAATAAATGACTCAAAATATCTGCAGAGCCAGCTGCTGTTTGATTTTTTGGTACAGTAAACGTATTTTGAGGGTCCAAGAAAGAAACTTTCGGAACCATTGAAGGTCCACCCATTCCTAATTTCTGATTCGTTGCTAAATTTGTAATCACAGCACCTGCGTTCATTTCGCTTCCTGTAGCCGCTAAAGTTAAGATTGTTACCAACGGAACGGCTTCACCACCATATCCTTTAGCTAAAACGAGATCCCAAGCATCTTCTTTTGCATAAACACCTGCAGCAATTACTTTTGAACAATCAATCGTTGAACCACCGCCAACAGCTAAGATGACATCAACATCATGTTCTTTACATAACTCAATCCCTTTACGCACCGTTTCAATTCTTGGATTTGGTTCTACTCCACTAAGCTCTACAACAGTGTTTTGGTTTTTTCCCAATAAATCAAGGACTTGATTATAAAGCCCATTTTTCTTGATACTTCCTCCACCATAAACTAATAAGACTGACTTACCGAAAGTATTTAAAACAGTTGTTAGTTCAGTTGTTAAACGATTTTTCCCAAAACGAATATCTGTTGGTACATAAAAACGAAAATTTTCCATTATTTTCCCTCCAAAATAGCAATAATTTATTTCTTCATTTATCATCATATACCTTTTTGTCTCGATACGCTAGAAATCGATTTTCCGCGCCTATGAATTTTGATCATTAAAAAAAGCTCTGAACAAAACAAAAATAGTTTCGAACAGAACTTTTTAAGATTAACTTTTATTCATACGAATGAATCGCAGTTTCTAACCCAACTTCAATCATATCATTGAACGTTGTTTGGCGTTCTTCAGCCGTTGTTTCTTCGCCTGTGACTAAGCTATCACTAACCGTCATAATCGCTAACGCTTGTACATCAAATTTAGCAGCTAAATAATAAAGAGCAGCTGCTTCCATTTCGATTGCTAACACGCCTAATTTCCCAAGTTTAAAGACTTCATCCATACTGTCTTTATAGAAAACATCATCAGACAATACATTCCCCACATGAGTGTTGAAGCCTTTTTCTTTCGCAGTCGTATATGATTTCAATAGTAAATCAAAATCCGCGATTTGTGGAAAGTCATATTTTGGAAAGTCATTGCGAATCATTGATGATGGAGTCGCCGCAGCTTGGGCTAAAACTAGGTCACGGATACCAACCTTTTCAGAAATCGAACCGCAAGTTCCAACACGAATCAATTTTTTCACCCCATAAGATTGGACTAATTCATGACCATAAATCATCGCAGAAGGCATTCCCATTCCAGTTCCTTGTACAGAAACACGTTCGCCTTTATACGTTCCAGTATAACCCAACATTCCTCGAACTTGATTATAGCAAACGGGATTTTCTAAAAATGTTTCCGCAATATATTTGGCACGTAACGGATCACCTGGTAATAATATTTTATCAGCAATTTCGCCTTGTTTTGCTTCAATATGAACGCTCATTTTCGTAACTCCTTTTATACTGTTTTTTAGTTTATAATTCAGCTAATGTATCTTTGACTAATTTTTTAAAGTCTTCTTTGACACGTTGCGTTGTTTCAACCACTTCTTTATGGTTTAAATTACTTTGCATACCCGCAGCTAAATTAGTAATACATGAAATTCCTAGAACTTTCATACCGCCATGAGCTGCAACGATTACTTCAGCAACGGTTGACATTCCCACTGCATCAGCACCCATTGTACGTGACATACGGATTTCCGCAGGTGTTTCATACGTTGGACCAGAGTAGCCCATATAAACACCTTCTCTAAGAACCATTCCTTGTTTTTCCGCTACCTTTTTTGCAACTTCTTGATAGGCAGGTGTATAAGCATGACTCATATCTGGGAATCGCGGACCAAAATCTTCGTCATTTTCACCGATTAGTGGATTATCTCCTGTAAAGTTGATATGATCAGTGATTAACATCAAGTTTCCTGGAGTAAAGTTTTCATTTACACCGCCAGCGGCATTCGTCACGATGACTGAATGAATCCCTAACGCTTGCATTACACGAACGGGATACGTTACCGTTTGCATCGAATGACCTTCATAATAATGGAAACGACCTTGCATCGCCAATACTTTTTTGCCAGCTAACGTTCCGTAAACTAATTGTCCAGCGTGACCAACAACTGTCGATACTGGAAAATGAGGAACTTCTGAAAAAGGAATTGCTACTGGCGCTTCGATTTCATCAGCTAATTCACCTAAGCCTGAACCTAAGATTAAGCCAAAATCAACCGTCCCCACTCCTTTTTCTTTTAATAATGCAATTGTCTCATCTAGCTGTTCTCTCAATTTTGTCATTTTAATCCTCCTATTTTAATTGCGCTAAAAAGCTTGTACCATTTTCTGTTTTTGGTACTTCAAAGTTTTCTGCAATCGTTGCAGAAATATCTGCGTAATATCCTTGTGGTAAAGCTCCGTGTTCGTTCATTTTTTTACTATAAACTAACAGTGGAACATATTCTCTTGTATGATCTGTTCCTGGGAAAGTCGGATCGTTTCCATGATCGGCCGTAATCATTAACAAATCATCTTCATCCATCGCATCAATGATTTCAGGAATTCGTAAGTCAAAATCTTCAATGGCGTGAGCATAACCAACCACGTCACGGCGGTGACCGTACAACGCATCGAAATCAACTAAATTAGTAAAACTCAATCCGGTAAAGTCTTTTTTCATCACATTCAATAATTGATCGACACCATCCATATTACTTTTCGTACGAACAAATTCGGTAATTCCTTGACCATTGAAAATATCATTGATTTTTCCAACTGCGATAACGTCTTTACCGTTTTCTTTCAATGAATCTAACACCGTATGGCCAAAAGGATCCAAAGCATAGTCATGACGATTACTAGTACGAGTGAAATTACCTGGTTCGCCAAGGTATGGGCGAGCAATAATACGACCAATCATATAAGGATCGTCTTTCGTGATTTCACGAACATATTCACAAATACGATAAAGTTCTTCCAAAGGAATAATTTCTTCATGCGCTGCGATTTGCAATACAGGATCAGCTGATGTATAAACAATCAAGTCGCCCGTTTTCATTTGATGTTCACCAAAGTCATCAATAACTGCAGTCCCACTATAAGGTTTGTTACAGACAATTTTACGTCCTGAAAAATCTTCAATTTTCTTTAATAATTCTTCTGGGAAGCCATCAGGGAAAACACGAAATGGCGTTTGAATATTCAAGCCCATAATTTCCCAATGTCCTGTCATTGTATCTTTACCTACAGATACTTCTTCTAATTTAGTTGCATAACCGTCATGACCTTCAACAGCCTTTACTTCATGTAAGGGTGCAATCGTTCCTAAACCAAGTTTTTCAAGGTGTGGAATTGTCAACCCAGCTTCTTTTGCGATGTGGCCTAATGTATCACTGCCGACATCTCCAAATTTTTCAGCATCAGGTGCTTCACCAATACCGACTGAATCCATTACAATCAAATGTACACGTTTAAACATAATCATCCTTCTTTCTTTCAGATTTGTTTATTTATATTTTAGAAAAATAACTACCCTTAATAACAAAAAAATTTTCTATTTACTAGCAAGTTCATTTAGATAGAAAAAGGGCAGACTTAAGAAAATGTCCCATAGCCCCGCCCTTTTTATACATAATTTAATTATTTTGATTTGATATAATTTTGTCCGTTTGCTTTTGGACCAGATGCTTTGCCTAAGAAAATAACTAGGACTAAAATAGTTAAGACATATGGCGCCGCTTGTAAGTACACAGCTGGTATTGAAGATATAAATGGTAAGCCAGAACCTGCAATACTGATGTTTTGAGCAAAACCAAAGAACAGAGCTGCTCCCATAGCGCCTAGTGGATTCCATTTACCAAAAATCATTGCTGCCATTGAAATAAACCCTTGACCAGCAATCGTCGTTACAGAAAAACGACCAGCGATTGATTGCGCAAAAACTGCGCCACCAATACCACCAAGAAATCCAGATAATAGCACACCTGAATAACGCATGACATAGACATTAATTCCCAAAGTGTCCGCAGCTTGTGGATTTTCTCCAACAGAACGTAGACGTAGACCAAAACGTGTTTTAAATAAAATGAACCACGCAAGAACAGCCACAAGGATTGCTACAAAAGCAGGTAATGTCGTTTGTTTAAAGAATAAATCTCCTAAAATCGGAATATCTCTTAAAACTGGAATTGACGTATACCCAAATGTTTCAGGAATCGAATCTGTTTGCCCTTTTCCATAAATAATTTTGATTAAAAAGATTGCTAAAGCTGGTGCCATCAAATTGATTACGGTCCCGCTTATAATATGATCCGCACGTAGATTAATCGTTGCAACTGCATGGAGTAATGAAAATAACATCCCTACTCCACCACCGACTAAACAACCAATCCAAGGCGTGGCACTCCCAAATGTACTTGCAAAGGTTAAGTTAAATACAACCGAACTAAAGGCACCCATCACCATGATTCCTTCTAAACCAACGTTTACAACACCGCTTCGTTCAGAAAAAGTTCCACCCAACGCCGTAAAAATCAAAGGAGCAGAGTAAACCAATGTTTGAGTAATAATTGGAGCTAAAACTGCTATCCAGGCCATCTTAAATCTCTCCTCCTTCTTGACTATTCGGATCTGTTTTCCCAGCAAATTCTTCTACAACAGCCACTTCTTTTTTGTTTCTAGAAGCTTTTGCTAGTAGGAATCGAATCAAGTAATTAATTCCAACAAAGAAAATAATTGAAGCAATAACTACATCTACTAGTTCTGTTGGCACGCCTGCATTCAATGGCATCCCTTGACCACCTAGTTTTAAAACACTGAACAAGATAGCTGAGAGTAAGATACCGACGGAACTTCCGGCTCCTAGTAAGGAAATCGCCATTCCATCAAATCCGATACTTAATGAAGACCCTTGAACAAAGAAGTTTCCAAAAGTCCCTAGTCCTTGAACAACGCCACCTAAACCAGCTAAACCACCAGAAATGACCATTGATAAAACGATAGTTCTTTTACTGCTCATCCCAGCATATTCAGAGGCAAATGGATTCAACCCAACAGAGCGAATTTCATAACCTAAGGTCGTTTTCTTCATTAAGAACCAAATCAATACAAGAAAAATCAGTGCTAAAAAGATTCCTAGGTTCAAACGAGAACCTCCACTTATTTCTCTTAAAAAGTTTGTTCTAAGCGTCGCATTTTCTCCAACCATTTTAGTAATCCCTTTACTACTCATCCAATCAGGTGACATCACATTATTTACAATATGAGTACTAACATAAAGGAATACATAGTTCAGCATGATGGTTACGATTACTTCACTGGTTCCAAAATATGCACGAAGCAAACCAGGAATGGCAGCTGCAAGGGCACCTGCTAAAGCACCAGCGATAACGGCTAAGGGTAAAACGACCAATCTTGGTGCATCTGGCATCGCTAAAGCAACCCAGATACTTGTTACCCAGCCGCACAACGCTTGACCAGAAAGACCGATGTTGAAAAAGCCAGCTGAACTTGCAACTGAAAAGCCTAAAGCGGTAAAAATCAACGGTGCAACTGATACAAATATCTCACCGACACTTTTAGAACTCTTAAAGGCTGTATTTAACATTGCTTGGTAGCCTAAAATCGGGTTGTTTCCAACAATCAACATAATAATTGCACCTAGAACGAATCCCATTAATACTGATATAACAGGAACTAAAATATTACGAAGTTTTTCTCCTTGATTATTCAACACCCACACCTGCTTCCATGTTCAATTCTGCGCGCGCTTGCTCTAATGAGTAGCCAGCCATCAATAAGCCTAATTCGTTTTCAGTGGTTTCTTTTGGATCAACAATCCCTACGATTTCCCCACCATGAATAACAGCAATTCGATCAGAAACATTTAAAATTTCTTCTAATTCAAAACTTACTACTAAAACGGCTTTATCTTTGTCTCTTTGTTCAATCAATCGTTTATGAATATATTCAATTGCTCCTACATCTAGTCCACGTGTTGGCTGAGAAACAATCAACAAGTCTGGATCTCGATCAATTTCACGAGCAATGATTGCTTTTTGCTGATTCCCACCTGATAATGCTTTAGCTGGAACAAGCTCATTGACTGTTCGAACGTCATATTCTTCAATCAATCTTCTTGCATATTCGTTGATTTCACCATAATTCAAAACACCTTTATTACTTAATGGTTCTTTATAATATGTTTGTAAGGCAATATTTTCAGCCAATGTCATTTCTAACACAAGACCATATTTATGACGGTCTTCTGGAACATGACCAACGCCAGATTCTGTAATTTTACGTGGTTTCATGTTCGTGATTGAATCACCATTCAATGTAACTGAACCACTTTCTACTTTTCTCAAACCAGTCAATGCTTGAATCAATTCTGTTTGTCCATTTCCATCGATTCCAGCAATCCCGACTACTTCACCTGCACGAACATCTAAACTTAGTTTTTTTACAGCTTCCAAACCGCGACTTTCTTTAACCACTAAATCTTTGATTGATAATACGACTTCTTTAGGATTCGCAGGTTTTTTATCTGTTTTAAATGAAACCGAACGTCCTACCATCATATCTGCCAATTGTTGTGAAGAAACATCTTTGACATCAACTGTATCAATACTTTTCCCTCGACGGATAACCGTACAACGGTCAGCAACTTTTTTGATTTCATCTAATTTATGCGTGATTAAGATGATTGATTTTCCTTCATTCACTAAGCCGCGCATAATTTCCATCAATTCATCGATTTCTTGTGGTGTTAAAACAGCCGTTGGTTCATCAAAAATCAAAACATCGGCACCGCGATACAATGTTTTTAAAATCTCTACCCGTTGTTGCGCACCAACTGAAATATCTCTTATATAAGCATGTGGATCGACAGAAAGACCATATTGTTTTGAAACACGCTCAATTTCTGCGACAGCCTTTTTTTGATTTAACACACCTGCATTTGTCGGTTCACTACCTAAAATGATATTTTCAGTTACAGTAAAAGCATCCACTAACATAAAATGTTGGTGAACCATCCCAATTCCTAGACGGTTAGCAGCCGTTGGACTACTGATAGATACTTTAGAACCATTCATATAAATATCTCCAGAAGTTGGTTCTAATAATCCTGACAAAATATTCATCAATGTAGATTTCCCAGCGCCATTTTCACCTAACAAAGCGTGAATTTCGCCTTTTCGAACGGTTAAATTGATTGAATCGTTTGCTTTGAATGTTCCAAATTCCTTTGTGATGTTACGCATCTCAATAACATAGTTTTCTTGCGTCACTTTTTTTCACATCCTAATCGTTTAATCACTGACATTATCTACTTACTCATAGATCTTCAAATATACGTTTCCGACATGCATCAAAAAACAGAGTCATTCATCGCTTAAGACTCTTAAATAAGAAAAGAAACCTTCTTTTCTTATTTAAAACACTTAATTCACTATCAATTTTTAGTTAGAGAAGAAAGTAGCCTTTTTCGAAATAAGCTGAATCGCCCAAAAATGGTGGTACTATTTTTAAGAATCCAGACTTATTTCAAAAGGCTAACTACTTGTCAATTATTACGCGAATCTCATTACAGATTTAGCGCTATTGAATTTTTTATTCTTTTACTTCTTTAGGTGTTTCTGGAACTGTAATATCTCCAGCAATAATTTTTTCTTTTGCTTCATCAACAGCTTTTAACGCTTCTTCAGATAGGTTTCCTTTAGTAATGTCAACCCCACCATCTTTAAGTCCATAAGCTAAGTGTTCGCCACCAGGGAATTTATTGTCCCAAGCACGGTTAGAAATATCTTTAACAGCAGCACCTACACCTTTGATTGTTGATGTCAAAGTGAAGTTTTCATCTTTACCGTCTTTTTTGTATTTTCCGTCATTTTCTTGGTCACTATCTACACCGATAACCCAAACTTTATCTTTAGAACCAGCTTCATTTAAATCTTTCGCTTCTTGGAAGACACCTTGACCAGTACCACCTGATGCATGATAAATGATGTCTGCGCCTTTTTGGAACATTGATGCAGCTAACGCTTTCCCTTTAGCAGGGTCACCAAATGATGCTGCATATTCAACTTCAACTTTGATCTCCTTATTTTGTGCTTTCGCGCCATCGATAACACCTTGATGGAATCCAGCTTCAAAACGGTCGATAACCGCGCCTTCTTCACCACCGATGAAACCTACAGTGTCTGTTTTAGTTGTATAAGCTGCAGCAATACCAGCAAGGTAAGCAGCTTCTTGATCTTTAAAGGTTACAGAAACAACATTGTCTTTGCCTTCAATAACACTATCGATAATACCAAATTGTGTATCTGGATTTGAATCAGCTGCTGCACCAATTGAGTCAGCTAATAAATACCCAATACCGAAAATTGTTTTGAAACCATTTGAAACAGCTGTATCAATGTTTGTTACATACTCTGAAGCATCATTTGATTGAATGTAGTCATACCCATCAGCACCTTTTGATAAGTCATGTTCTTTACCCCATTCTTGTAATCCTTCCCAAGCAGATTGGTTAAATGAACGATCATCTACACCACCGACATCGGTAACAATTGCCACACTGTGGTCTTTGTCGAATTTTGAATCTTTACCGCCAGATGAATCTGTTGAGTCGCTTTTTCCTCCGCCACATGCTGCTAAAGCAACTGTCAATGTTACTGCAGCTAAGCCAAGACCAAATAATTTTGCTTTTTTCATTACTGTAAAGCCCCCTAAAGTAGTTTTATATTTTTTCAACAGTCTAATGACTGAATTGAACAATGAGTAAGTAGAACTAGTAATGCTTATTATAAATCTTTATCAGTAAACGCATAAGGTAACAAATCAGAAACGGTCGTTTCCAACGTGACACCATTTTCGCCAATCAGCGTGACAGGCATCGTTGGTTCACAAAATTCAGCCATCACCTGACGACAAGCGCCACATGGAGAAATTGGTTCTGGTGTATTTCCAATAATCACTAAATGCTGAAAATCACGTTCCCCTTCTGACACTGCTTTAAAAATCGCGGTTCTTTCCGCACAATTCGTTAAACCATACGAAGCATTTTCAATGTTGATTCCTTGATAGGTCTTGTCGTCTTTTGTGACTAGACAAGCTCCGACAGGAAAATGCGAGTAAGGAACATACGCTTTTTCCAATGCAGATTCTGCAATGAATCGCCATTCTTTTTTCGCCGTCATCTTTCCACCGCTCTCTTTTAGTAAATTAAATAATTAGTACCCAGTCGCTGTTTCACCAGCCATAATCGCGACCCCAGCACTTGTTCCGATACGAGTCGCACCCGCATCAATCATTGATTGTGCTTGTTCTTCATTATGGATACCGCCAGAAGCTTTGACTCCCATATCTGGTCCCACAGTTTGGCGCATTAATTTAATGTCTTCCACTTTAGCTCCGCCTGTTGAAAAACCTGTAGAAGTTTTAACAAAATCAGCACCTGCTTCTTTTGCTAATTCACAAGCTTTGATTTTTTCTTCATCTGTCAACAATGCAGTCTCAATAATCACTTTGACTAACGCTTTACCAGCAGCAGCTTTGACAACTGCCTCAATATCAGCTAATACTTTTTTGTATTGTTTTGATTTTAGCGCACCTACATTGATTACCATATCGACTTCATTTGCACCATTCGCAATCGCATCAGCCGCCTCATAGCCTTTAACTTCTGCTGTGTTTGCTCCTAAAGGAAAACCAATTACTGTACAAACTGCAACTGGCGAGTCTGCTAATTTTTCTTTTGCTAATGAGACCCAACAAGGATTCAAGCAAACTGAAAAGAAATTATATTCTTTCGCTTCCTCAATAATTCGTGTTACATCTGCCTCTGTAGCGTCTGCCTTTAAAATAGTGTGATCAATCATTTGGTTTAATTCCAACTTTATACACTTCCTTCCGCAGTTATTATATCATGAATCAACGCTGGTTCTTCACCAGAACTACCGATTTCAATATTTTTATATAAGAGTTCTTTCACTTCTTCAATATCTTCTTGGTTGGCGTAAATAGTTAGTAAAGATTCCCCGCTAGTTACAGGCATACCAACTTTTTTGTGTAACTTCAAACCAACTGCATGATCAACTGAATCCTCTTTCGTTGCTCTACCAGCTCCTAAGCGCATAGCCGCAATCCCAATTTCGTTTGCAACCATTTTTTGAACAACGCCCGTTTCTTTAGCTGGCAATTCAATTTCATACTTCGCAGTCAATAGACGATGCGGTTCGTCAACAATCGTATCATCACCGCCTTGATTACGAATCATTTCTCGGAATTTAGCCAGTGCTTTCCCAGATACTAACGCTTCTTCTAACAATTCACGCGCTTCTTCCAGTGTAGCTGCCTTTTTAGCAAGAACGACCATTTGGCTTCCTAAAACATAACACATCTCCACCAAATCTTCTGGCCCATTTCCTTGCAACGTTTCAATCGCTTCAACCACTTCTAAACTATTACCAATGGCTTCGCCTAGCGGTTGAGACATATCTGAGATAACTGCCATCGTTTGACGATCAGCCAATTGACCAATCCGTACCATCGTTTCAGCCAAACGTTTGGCTTCTTCAATGCTCTTCATAAAGGCACCTTCACCTGTGGTTACATCTAGGACAATAGCATCCGCACCCGCCGCAATTTTTTTACTCATGATTGAGCTTGCGATCAACGGGATCGAATCCACGGTTGCTGTTACATCGCGTAATGCATATAATTTTTTATCTGCTGGTGCTAGATCGCCAGACTGCCCAATAACCGCAACATGGCTTTCATTGACTAATCGAATAAATTCATCATCAGGTATTTCGACATGAAATCCCGGGATCGCTTCGAGTTTATCGATTGTCCCACCCGTATAACCAAGACCACGACCAGACATTTTTGCCACGCTAACACCTACACTAGCAACTAATGGCGCCAAAATAAGTGTCGTTGTGTCGCCAACGCCACCCGTCGAATGTTTATCTACTTTAATTCCTTGAATCGAGGATAAATCAATCATTTCACCTGAATGAGCCATTGCTAATGTTAATGTTGTTATTTCTTCATCCGTCATATCTTTATAGAAAACGGCCATTAAAAAAGCACTCATTTGGTAATCTGGGATTGTTCCTTCTGTGTAGCCTTTAACGATAAATTGAATTTCTTCATCCGTCAAACTAAATCCATCACGTTTTTTTTCAATAATGTCTACCATTCTCATTTTGGTTTTCCTCCGAATTCTCAATTCCGTATTATACACTAAAATCGTTCAGGTTTAAACACTTTAGTAAAACAGTTTACTAACTTACCACTCAATGTAACTGCTTACAATACGAACATTAAATCAAATTGTCCGACTTGTCAATTGATATGGTGCTATTTCTAATAATAAATGTTGTATCAAAAATTTTATTTGGTGTTTTTTGCAGCGGATCCGTAATCGCTTCCACCAGAAATTGCGCAGCATAATAACCAATTTCAAAACTTGGTTGGAACACAGTGGTCAACCCTGGAACAAGGTATTCAGAAATTTCTAAGCCATCAAAACCAATAACAGAAATATCTTCAGGAATTTTTTTACCCGCTTCTTCGATTGCTTGATAAGCGCCCATCGCCATCTCATCGTTTCCACAGAATATAGCAGTGATTTCTTCATTTTTTAAAACACGTTTCGCCGCTTCATACCCACCACCTAATGTCAGTTGCCCACTGCTGATGTATTCTGATCGAACAGGAATATCATTATCTTTCAGCGCATGTTTGTAAGCAGTCACTCGCTCAGTCAATTGATAATAGCCTTCAGTTTCTTTCAACATCGCAATCTGTCGATGTCCTTGATCGATTAAAAATTGAACCGCTTTGTAGGCCCCTTCATACTCTTTTACAATTAAGCGTCCTGTATCTCTCGGATTGATTCCTCGATCCACTAAAATCACTGGAACAGAATCCTCACGTCTATTTCTTAGAATATGATTCGCAGGTAAAATATTCGGCGTCGCAAAAATAATTCCATCGACGGAACGATGAATCAATTCAGTCACATATTTGGTAGCATTTTCGTCATCGTGTTTTGAATTACAGAGTAAGATCATATAGCCCAAAGAATTTAGATATGTCTCTACTCCTTCAATCACTTTAGAAAAGAAAAAATCTGTGACATCTGGCACGACCATCCCAATCGTTTTAGAATGACGGGTAATAATATTCGAAGCAAAATAATCTGGTTTATAATCGTACTTCTCGACTACTCTCATCACTTTTTGACGGGTCGCTTCGCTAAAGCGGCTCCCTTTATTATTTAAAATTTGGGAAACCGTGGTGATTGATACGCCTGCCATTTCTGCAATCTCTTTAATCGTTAATTTCATTTCTCATCCCTCCCTGGCATTGACAGGTTTTACTGAACATGATACATTCTTCGAAATACTTATCGAACGCTTCCAGTTTAACAGAAACAAATATAAAGAGATAGTAAAACTTTTTCAAATGAAAGGATGGACTAATGCAAAAAACAGTTGTAAAAAAATTACCTAAAATCGAGCTCCATTGCCACCTTGATGGGTCTATCAGACCGAAAACTTTAGTTTCAATCGCAGAAAAACAACAGTTACCGCTCCCAGAAGATTTTGAACAAATCAAAAAAGAAATGATCGCCCCTGCGAATTGTCAAAGTTTAGAAGATTATTTAACTTGTTTCGATTTTGTTTTGCCTTACTTACAAACAGAAGCTGCTTTAACGGAAGCTGCCTATGATGTTTTAAGTCAAGCAGCGGAGGAAAATGTGCATTATATAGAAGTTCGCTTCGCCCCTTCTTTGCATACTGAAAATGGGCTCACACATACCCAAATCATTACAGCTGTTTTATCTGGATTAAATCAAGGATTTGAAGCTTTCGGTGTAAAAAGTAACGCTTTACTGTGCGGGATGCGTCACGAAGAACTCACTGAGATCAAAAAAATCGTCCACTTAGCGGAGCAATTTAAAGAAAAAGGGATTGTCGGTTTCGATTTAGCCGGAAATGAAAGCGACTTTCCACCTAACACGTTCAAAGATGTCTTAAATCTTGCGACAGAATTAACCATCCCGTTAACCTTGCATGCGGGAGAATGCGGCTGCGGAAAAAATGTTGCCGATGCAGTGAAGTTAGGTGCCACTAGAATCGGTCATGGGATTGCGGTCAAAGATACGCCTGAATTTTTCTCATTGCTTCGTGAAAATGATATCCTGATTGAGATGTGTCCAACGAGCAATTTCCAAACAAAAACAGTTCAGTCGATTGAAGAATACCCATTCAAACAATTTCTAGCAGAAAAAATCAAAATTTGTATCAATACGGATAATCGGACGGTTTCTAATACATCCCTTACAGACGAATATCTAAACTTGCATAAATGGTATAACATTAGCTATGCTGACTTAGAGCAATTAAACCATTTTGCAGTCGATGGCGCATTTCTTCCAACTGACGAAAAACAAGCACTTCATGAGCTTTTAGCTATTGCTTATAAACAATAAACCGATCTTATTTTCATATACATTCAAAAAAACTACGGTACAAGAAAATCTAACGTTGATTTCTCATGTACCGCAGCTTTTTTATTTAGTTAGTCGCTCAAAACCAACCGTGCGAATTTCATATGGTTTTAGTTTGTCTCTTTCAACATCGGTTTGTTTTTCTTCTAGTAAGTTTAGTAAACAAGATGGTTCATGCCCATCTTTCTCAATTATCACTTTAGCAGTTTCTGCTGCCATATTAAAGCCTCTAACCACTAATTGTTGGTCATCTTCACTATTTTTAACTGCTGTCACTGCAAAAGTTTCCCCAACTGTTTTTAAATAGCTCGATTTTACTGGTAATTCCCCTTCTTGAATAGCAACTTGTTGGATACTGAAAGGAATTTGATCCGCATAAGCTGTTTTATACGTGGAGAATCGTTCAGCAGCGCTCCCGTGAAAATTAATCCCATATTCAAATTTATGTTCACCTAAACACTGCGCTTCTGGTGTTGGGAAATAGCCCCAATCACCCATTTCACCAACCGCTCTAAATAAGGTCAATGCAATAACATTTTCTGCTAAAATTTCATATTCATTCAAACCAAAATTTGATATAGTGACGCCGGTTTCTCCATCGTGAACATTGACGAACGCATGTTGATGTTGTGGATTGGTCGGATTTTCCCAACTCGCACTGACTTGATTGGGTCGTGTAACCACTTCATAAATACTATCCGCTTCATGCGTCTTTGTTTTGAGATCAGTTGGAAATAAGACGCGTAACCGATGATCTTTCATCTGATTATTTAGTGACGTTTCAATCCGTAAACGACTGCTATCTCGCTCCATTGTCACAATAGTTTCAATAACTAATTCTTTACATTGTTTAGAACGACCTGCTTTGCGATAACGGAAATCAACCACTGCTTCTTGTTCTTTTTCCAACAAATCGTCCGCCGAAACGGGTATTATCATCTGCTGAACAATTTTTACTTGCGCACAATAAGGTTCGTCTTTGATGATCGTTCGTTCTGCATGTGAATTTGTCGAAAAGATCGCTGAAGTGTTGGCTGGTTGTTTGTAAATATACTCATTACCAATATCTCCTGTATCTTCGAAAGTCAATAACTCTTCATACATTTTACCAGTTTTCTTATCCTTCACATTCAAGCTTCCATTTTCATTGAACAAAACCACTAACTCACTATTTTCTAAAATAATTTTTTCCCGATCCTGAACTAAGGAATCTTTAGTTTCAACTTTTGATTGGCGAGGAACAAGAGCCACTGTTTCCCAAGAGAAAGCTGGAAAATCTTTGACTAACCATTCAACATCAATGATTTTCGCCATATACGGCACTCTAAATCGATCTTTTGGTAAATCATAGCCATATTGAACACTAGGTAAGGAAATTTTTGCTGGAATACACGTCCCGTTTTTATCCATTAGCTCAAAGATTGGTGTTTCACTTTCTTGTAATTCTTCCCATAATTTATGTGGGACACCCTCTTTGAAAAGTTTCCGTTCAATTTCGATTTGCGTTTTAACTATGCCTGTTTTTTCATAACCTGATGTGTTGAAAATTGTAAATGGAAAACTGTCTGCTGGAAATCCACTAGTATTGATTGCTGCACCTAAAACAGTCAACGCTTCCTCTGCAACATAGTTCGCCACTTCATTTGCTTTTTCAAACCTCGGAATCATTTCTCTATGAACTTCGTCTACTGAACAACCGCAAATACTATCGTGAGGATGATTTTGTAGTAATAATTTCCAAGCATACTCTAATTGATCATGCGGGTAACTTTTCGTCAATTCATAAGCCATTGTCGCTAAGGGTTCTGCTCTATTTTCCAGTTGACGTTGAACCGTTGTATTCCATTGTTTCAAATAAACACGAGCAGAAGCCGTATTTGCCAGAGTATACCAGCCATCCGTTTCTTGACTAGTCAACTCCCCATGAACCGTACCAACATGTTCAGGTAGGGATTGACGAACTTCCTGAATATAGGTATCAAAATCAGAATGAATAAATTCATATTCTGGAAACAATTGATTAGCCAAAGCAATCGCTTGACTAATATCTTTTTGAACAGGTTGATGATCGACTCCATTCATCATCAACAGATGTTCCGTTGAAGCAAAACGTTCAACATCCGCTAATTTCTCTTTCCAGAAAAGTCGCGCTTCTTTTTCAGTGGCTGGAATTTCATTGCCATTACTGTACCAGTTGGCAAACAACAATCCTAAAATACTACTACCATCTGGTCCTTGCCACCACATTTCAGAATACTGTGAAGAGTAATTTTCTTCTTCCAACACTTCGTTATTGAAGCCAACTGGTTTAACGCCACGCCCGAAAGCCGCCACATCTAAGCCTGCTTGCTTCATCATTTGCGGTGTTTGCCCCATATTACCAAACGTATCAGGGAAATAACCTAACATGACAGGTGTGCCCCATTTTTCACTCTCTTTTTTCCCAATTAACATATTCCGTACATTTGATTCTGAACTAATCAAGAAATCATCTTGTAAAATGTAAAAAGGCCCAATTTTTAATTTTCTGTCAGCAATTGCTTGCCGAACTTCATTTTCACGCTCAGGTCGAACTTGTAAATAATCATCTAAAATAATGGTCTGTCCATCTAAATGAAAGCTTTTAAATTCAGGATCCTTAGCAATAATTTCTAGTAAATCATCCATTAGCTCAACTAAACGCATATGGTGCTGTTCGTAAGGTAAGTACCACTCACGATCCCAATGAGAATGGGAAATGATATATACTTTTTTCTTCATCAAATATTCTCCTCAACCTAGTTATTTTTTTATTCGAATATCAAAGTAATCCATGACCAATTCACAAAACATCATATTAGCCCACGAAAACCATTCTCGCGTATAGCGTGACGGATCATCCACGTCAAATCCTTCATGCATCATATGTGTTCCTGCATCTGTCGCAACCAAACTATCTAAAATTCGTTTTTTCTCTGCTTTATCAGACGTCGTCATGCCTTCCATCGCTAGCGCAATCGGCCAAACATAATTCTCTGGCGTATGAGAGCTACCGATTCCTTTTGCATATTCCCCACTGTAGAAATAAGGATTTTCAGAACTTAGAAGTGTGGCTCTTGTTTTCATGTAACGTTCATCTGTATTAGCAATATACCCTAAATACGGCGCTGAAATCAGGTTGGGAATATTACTATCGTCCATCAAACTTGCATGCCCTAACCCATCGACTTCATAAGCATAAACCGTTTCTCCTGATTGATTTTCAGTAATTCCATATTTTTCAATTCCTTGATTGATTTGCGCTCTTAATTGTTCTGCTTTTGAAGCAATTGCTGAATCTGGGAGAATCTCGCTAAAAATTTCTTTAATATAGCCTAAAATAACAACCGCAAACATATTCGATGGAACTAAATAGCCATAACGACAGGCGTCATCACTTGGACGAAAACCTGACCAAGTCATCCCAGTTTCTGCGACTGGCGTCCCTTTCCCTCCACAAGGTAATGTATCTTCTAAACGAGTGGTCTCACGTTCGAATGTATAAGATGAATTCTGATGATTTTGTTCGATTTCAAAAACACGCAAAATCTTTTGAACTCCTGCAACAAAATCTGCGTTGAATTGATCGGTTTGACCTGTATTTTTATATAATAAATACGCCAATTGTACAGGGTAACATAAGGAGTCAATCTCATATTTGCGTTCCCAAATCCATGGATTCATTTCAGTGTGATCCGTTTGATGTCCCGCATTATTTGCCGTTTCGTTAAACGCATTTGCATAGGGATCTAAATTGACATAGTAAAATTGTCTTTTGACCAAACCACTAATCATTTCCGCTAATTCTGGATCTTTTTGAGCAATCACTAAATAGGGACGAACTTGCGCCGTGGAATCTCGTAACCACATTGCCGGAATATCACCAGTTAATAAAAACGTTGTTCCATCGTCCTGCTTCTTAACAGTCGTAGTCAAGGTATTCGCAAATGCTGCTGTAAAATTTTCTGCCCATCCCTTATGTTTTTCTCCACAAAGTTGCGTGATCTCATCCATGAACGCTTGAACTGATTTGGGAATTTCTGTATAAACCATAATAACCTCCTGAATTTGATATATCATTTTTATAAAATCAGTATAATCCAATGAAAGCGTTTTGTCTATTGTTTTATAAAGCTTTATTTACGATTGATTTATCCGCATCACTATGATAAACTGCCAATAAATGATATATCAATAAGAGTTAGGAGGACATTCATGACAAAACCACTATATCAAAAAATCATTGACGACTTATTACAAGATATCCAGTCCGGTCGGCTTTTAGAAAATGCGAAAGTCCCAACAGAAAAAGAACTTTCACAAACATATAATGTTAGCCGTATCACCTCTAAAAGAGCGTTGACTGAATTAGAAAATCAAGGACTCATTTATCGAATTCAAGGTAAAGGAAGTTACGTTCGTTTGCAACAACCAAAAAAAGACCGTGCTTTACGAATACTTTTTTTGATTCCCTTTGCCAATGACTTATCGCTTGGGAATTTTAACGATGGACTAGCACCAGTTACCACTAAAAAACATTACGAAGTAATTCTGTCTTCTGCAGAATTCTTAGTTAACAAAACAGCTGCCGATATTGTAGCTGAATTTGATGGCATGATTTACTATGCGCATAACACAGAAGACTTTTTAGATACCTTATTTGAGCTATCATTTTACCAATTTCCAGTAATCGTATTGGATAAAAAAATTCACGATTTATCCTATCCAACAATTCAATCAGACAACTTCGCTGGTGGAGAACTTGCGATAGATTATTTAGCTAAGCAAGGTCATCAACGAATTGCTTATATTTTTGGCGAATCAACCTTACCACAATCCGTGCGCCAACGATATTTAGGATATATCCACGGAACGAAACAACATAAACTAGCTTTCCACACAACTTTAAGTGATTTTGGTGCATACAATAATCAAGAGGTCCTTGCTTATCTACAAAAAAATGACGTGACCGCTGTTGTTTGCGAGAATGATCTTGTTGCGATTTCTTTGATGAATCAAGCCAAACAAGCAGGAATTTCAATTCCTGATCAGTTAGCCATAATTGGTTTTGATGATATTCAAGCCGCTTCATTAGTCGATCCACCGCTAACCACGATTGCCCAAGATTTCACTACAATGGGAAGACTAGCTGGTGAATCTTTGATTGAATGGATTGAACAAAAAATAGTTCCGAACGACTGTCAAGTTCCTGTAAAACAAAAAATTCGTCAAACAACGAAGGAGAATGGATAAATGAACCTCACTCAAATCGATACTAGACATGGAACAGATAATCAAGCTTCTTTTTCAAACGGAAATTGCTTGCCGTATACTGGCGTTCCTTTTGGCATGAATTTCTTTGCTCCTCAAACCAATGGCGATAATGGCAGTTGGTGGTTCCATCCAAATGACCATGTCTTTCAAGGGTTCCGGCTGACTCATCAGCCTAGTCCATGGATGGGAGATTTTAGCTACCTTGTGATGCTTCCCTTCAATGGTGCTTTAAAAGAAGAAACTATTTTTCATGCGCAGTCTTCTTTCCAACCAAATGAGAGCGTTTTTAATCCGCATTATCTTGAAATCACAACGAAACGCTATCAAGCAACTAACCGCCTAATCCCTAGTATGTACGGTGGAATTTTAACGACAACATACACTCAAAAAAATGCCCGTTTCCTATTATCTTTACCCGGTAACTATCAACTAACGGTCGAGGATAATCAAACTGTTTCTGGTTCAATCAGTAATTTCGCCGGTTGTGAAGATCAAGAATTTCGTTTTTATTTTACGCTACAGTTTAAAAAGCCATTTACATTTGATGGCACGTTGGAAAAAACTGGTGAAAATGAGTGTTTTATTTTAGATTTTGGTGATATCAAAGAACAAGAAATTCGTTTTGGTACTTCCTTTATTAGTCGCGAACAAGCAACACTAAATTTACGTCGTGAGCAACAATTGTCGGCTAACGAATACTTGGTTCAAGCACAAGAACAATGGGAACATTACCTAAACAAAATCGACGTTCAAGACAAAAATCAACAACGTCGCTCTACGTTTTACCATAATCTATACCGAACCTTTTTATTCCCACAAACTTTTTACGAGTATAATGAACACAATGAAGTGATCCACTATGATACGTTGGCGAAAAAAGTAAAATCTGGCTATTTATATACGAATAATGGCTTTTGGGATACCTACAAAACGGTTTATCCGCTGTATTCATTGATTGCGCGAGATAAATACGAAGAAATGTTAGAAGGATTTTTAAATAGCTATCGAGAAAGTGGCTATTTACCGAAATGGTTATCTCCTGATGAGCGCGGTTTGATGCCAGGAACGTTGATTGATGCGGTGATTGCGGATGCTGCAGTTAAAGAGATTCGTCCAGATTTGATGCCAGAATTTTTAGAAGCAATGATCAAAGGCGCAACTATTCAAAGCGAAAAAACGAACTACGGTCGCCAAGGGACAAATGATTACTTAACCTATGGCTATGTTCCAGCAAACTACCATGAATCAGTCAATCATACATTAGATTATTGCTATAGCGATTTTTGTATTAGTCAAGTAGCGAAAACTTTAGGAAATGAGAAATTAGCTGAGGACTATCGAAAACAAGCGAAAAATTATCAACACATTTTTGATCCAAAAACAGGCTTTATGCGTGCCAAAGAAAAAAACGGCTTATTTAAAGAACCGTTCAATGATCATCGTTGGGGAGAAGATTACGCAGAAGGAAGTGCATGGCAAAGTAGTTTTGCTGTCTACCATGATTTTCAAGGGTTGATTCAGGCAAGTGGAGGATCAGACGTTTTTCAGAAAAAATTGATTGACCTATGTAATCAAGCTCCGACCTTTACTGTCGATGGATATGGCTATGAAATCCACGAAATGAGCGAAATGGCTGCAATCGAATTCGGGCAAGTAGCGATTTCTAATCAACCGAGTTTCCATTTACCGTATTTATTCAATTACATCGGCAAACCAGAATATGCTCAGCCATTGTTAAAACAATTAATGACTCAAGAGTTTAATGATACGCCTCAAGGATACCCTGGCGATGAAGATAACGGAAGCATGTCAGGTTGGTATATCTTTAGCGCTCTAGGTTTTTATCCTGTTTGTCCTGGTTCTGGTGAATATGTACTGGGAATGCCTTTATTTGATAAAGTAATCCTTCATTTATCCAATGGGAAAGACTTAACAATTATCACAAAACCAAATCACACACAACAACAATTTGTGGATCATTTGGATGTTAATGGAAAAGAATATGAGGCATTGTTTTTAACTTATGAAACATTAATACAAGGCGGAACACTTGATTTTAACTTAGGAATCGTGCCTAGACCTAGGAATTATTCAAAGAAACAACTTCCGTTTAGTTTGGAAAAATAGCAATCACTAAAAGAGGTTGGGACAGAAGTGTTTAACTCCAAGAAATAAGCGACAAATCACGAAAATTGTTTTTCAAATTTTTGTGATTTGTCGCTTATTTCCGTAGGAGTTGCTTCTGCTCCCACCGTTTATTCGTTTTTAGGACATTAAACAAAAGTGTTCTTTACTTTTGTCTCATCCACTTTTAGCGATTAATTCAAAAAATTATTTTAGGAGAAACCAACTTTTTTGTTATTTTATCCTATATATAAGAGACGACTTTATGTTGTTATTTAATGATTAATTGTCGTTTTGTTGTTATTAATCGTTTGATTTTTATTTATACTTATAGCCATAGGATAGAAATACCAAACAAAAGAATGGATCCTCTTTTTATTTAGTCTGGTACAGGATAAACATCTTTTTTAACATTAAAATAAATCATTGGCGCTTTAGTGTTTGGCTACCAACCAACGTAACGTATAAAGTTTTGATTAATCAGCGTAACCTGCTTAACCAATTGCCAATAGCGTAGCCTTAATGAACTATTTTCTTTTGTGTGCCCGTCAATTCTCTTTGCCCCTCTAGCACAAAATCAGAAAAAAGATGGTTCTTTGGCATACCTATTGTGTGAACGAGTACAGGAAAAGCTGTTCTCGTTTTTTTGTTTTCTATCCTAGCTTCACCGAGAAAAAGAATTTGGGTGTAGGGTGAAAAGATAACACGGTAGGAATAGTGAATTTTATCTGAAACTACATTTAAGAAAAAAATAAATAGGCACTTCATTTACTAGTACCACCTAATAAATGAAGCCCCGAATAGACAGCGTAACCTATCTATCCAAGTTGCCTGATTACTAGTACCATAGCACTAGCTTCTTTATTGTACCTAATTTTTGTAAGATTTTCTATACACTTTTTGAAATTTCTTTCAATTCGATAAAGATTCTTATGGTTTAGTGATTATTTCAACGGTAGAGGCTGCAAACTCTACCGTTTTTCTTTTTCTTTAGTATGTTGTTTGATATTAGGTTTATTTCAAAGAATAGACCCATATTGATTCAACCACTAATATATCTTTCTTCTACGTCCTACTTCTAAAGTAAGAATAATTAATTCGTTTTCTTCTATTTTACAAATCACTCGATAATCGCCAATATGTGCATCATAGCGATTTTTTAAATCTACCCGATTTGAACATTACTAATTCATTTTAAATCTTTGCAACAGAATTTGTTGGTCCATCATTTTTTATAAAACACGTACGGCAAAACTTGGAGCAAAGTATTGTATTGATCCGTACGAAACGACATCACCTGGTTGTGGTGCGTGAATAAATTGACCTCCACCTAGCGAAATGGCTACATGATAGGTAGATCCTGGACTTCCCCAGAAATATAAGTCACCTGCTTGTGCTTGTTCGACTGGTATTTGTACCCCCGCACTTTCTTGTGGAACTGTCCAACCACCAATGTTAATACCTACTGCTGTCTGAAACACATATTGTGTAAATCCAGAACAGTCAAATCCATTTGGCGTTTTCCCTGCCCACAAATAAGGAACACCTAGATGCTTTTGTGCTTCATTGATAACAGCTTGAGCGTTTGTTGTGTTTGGATTAACAGGTGTTGGCGTTACTTCCGGCGTTACTTCTGGTTCCTTTTCGGGTTCTACAGGTGTTGGCGTTACTTCCGGTGTTACTTCTGGTTCTTTTTCAGGTTCTACAGGTGTTGGCGTTACTTCCGGTGTTACTTCTGGTTCTTTTTCAGGTTCCACAGGTGTTGGCGTTACTTCCGGTGTTACTTCTGGTTCCTTTTCAGGTTCTACAGGTGTTGGCGTTACTTCCGGTGTTACTTCTGGCTCCTTTTCAGGTTCTACAGGTGTTGGCGTTACTTCCGGTGTTACTTCTGGTTCTTTTTCAGGTTCTACAGGTGTTGGCGTTACTTCCGGTGTTACTTCTGGTTCTTTTTCAGGTTCAACTATATTTTCTGGTGTGTTGGTTTCATCCGTCACAATAGTCTCGGGTTGAATTTCAGATTGTGTTTCAGGTTCAATAGCAACTTTAGATTCTACTGGTTCTGCTACTATTTCTGGAGCGATTGATTTTGAACCATTTTTAATGGTCAGCTCTTGTCCGATATAGATCAATCCATATTCTGAAAGATTATTGTCATCAATGATTTGCTGTGGTTCAATTCCAAAATCCCACGCAATAGACGAAATTGAGTCTCCCGATTGCACAACGTAGATTTGAATGTTTTCTTCGTCATAAGTAGTCAATTCATTATCGGCAATGATTTTTTCGATTTCTTTTGCAAGACTGCTATTATCATCGACTGGTGTCTGTTTCATAAGTCGAATAAAATCTTCTGTATTTTCTTTTTGATTCTTGTATGTCGCTAAATTTTGGTTCTTTTGAATCGCATCTTCAAATGAAAAGTTTTGACGATCCTGTTCCATTGGTAATGCATACATGTTGTTTTGTGGTGTTGTCACATAAGATTCTGTACCCCAATTACTACGCTGAATTGCATAAGCAAGTAGCTCTGATCGTGTGAGTTCTGTGTCTTCCTTTATATCTTCAAGATCTTTTTCTAGGGATTTATTTATTTTTTCAATAAAAGAAGTTTTTTGTTCATCGGTTATTTTTTTATTAGTGACAGCTTTTTCTGTTGATTTCGCTTCTTTTGTTTCGATTGCATTTACCTTTGTAGGGACTGTGCTAGACGCTACTACTCCCATACCTGTAAAAGTCGTTATTAAACCGACGGCGGTTCTCTTTCTAATCTTTTTACGGTTTTCAAGTTCTTTTTGTCTTCTTATTTGTTTTCTCGCTTTTTTTTCTGTCATTGATAGTCTCCTAGCTTCCGTATTTTAAATATGATTTTATTGTAACTTATCAAGTTTTCAAACGTGTATCAAGAACATGTAAAATTTATAACTTTAACTTCTGTTCTATGTCACAATTTACAAAGATTTTATTACGTGTTTATCAAAGGCTTTTTTAGTTTGCAAGACAGTGCTTCCACAATTGTTTAAAATTCCTATGACGTTATAAATCGTGCAAGTGCTGTGTTGTCCAAACCTCCCCCCTTCTATTTCTACCAGTGGCTAAAGCTATACTCGCAAATAACCCACATACTTTTCACAAAAACAAACCAACTTTTAGAGAAAACCGCCAAAATAAAGTCCAATAAAAAAACTAGAAAAAGTTGGTTGAAAATTGGATGACCACATAAAACAGCTGATATAAAATAGATGGTTCTGTTCCAAAGTTTTACGTGCATTTCTTAATAACCTAATTGTAACGAATATAGTCGCCAAAAGCTACAATACTCACTTCTTTTGTAAATTACTTTTTTTAGACTGATTTATCTTCGTTTCTTCACATCAATTTCTCTCTGTTTTACCTAACACAAGCTTTGAAAGATAAACACAAGAAGATAAGGATATGGCGCTTATCAGCTTAGATTTGTAGGTCTAAACTGATTTAACATAATAGTGGAAATAGCCAAAAACACCTATAATATAGAGACGTTTTGGGCTACTTTCAACTATTTCTATTTTACTATACAATTAAAATTGAACACATTTTTAATTTACATAAATCGTATTATGCTAAGCTTCATGGAAATGGTATTATAATAATAAAGCGGTGGATTTAATATGAATAAAATATTTAATGCTATCTTCTATGTTTTTATCATCTTTGCAATGATAATGATGCTCTTTGTATCTTATACATCTTGGAAAAACCAAAAACTATTTTCTGAAGGAGATAAAGAAACAACTATAGCGACTATTAAAATAGATGAAAATAAAGTTAAAACATATAATTATAAAGAAAATGATTATGGAGTAGATGCCTCAAAATCGCTACGGAATAGTGGCGATAAAGTAACTGTATATTTTCTAAAAGACAAACCAGACATAGTATCCGAAAATCCCTATGTATATAATTCTCAAATGGATATCCTATTTCCTTTGATTTGGTTTTTAATAGGATTAGGAATAATTTTTTTCAAAATATATAATAATTATTGAAAGCTGTACTCACAATAACCTCGATTATAAGCAACAGACCACCATTCAAAGAATCGGTAGTCTGTTTTATGATTTTCGATTAGTTTATCTCAAAATTTACTGAAAACATTTCTTTTTTTTGTTATTAAAAATCAATCTAGCATTCATACCAATAGAACTAGCACAATTGATGGTATTTGTTCCCAAAACATTTATTACTAAGGTAAGTTGAAAACAAAAATTCAATACTTTTTTATAACAGATAAGATAATTTAGAAAAGCAAAAAGAAATTTATAGCGATTATAATTCTTGGATACTAAATTATGACAGAGAATCTATAGCAAAATTTTATGAATCACTTATTTAATCAGTATGCCTAAATTTACATATCTACAACAACTAAATCTTTCGTATCATATAATACTTTTGCGTGATTTTTTTTAATCAGTCTTTTTTTCACAATATTTCCAGTCGTTTTATCGATAAAGCGTTGATAGACTTCGCTATTTCTATATATAACGCCTTTTTCTCGACTAAAAAATTCATTTTCCACATCTATATGGATTTTTTGATTCAAAGGTTTTTCTGTACGAATTTCGCCATAAAGATAGGTATCATTCGTATAGGTGATTAACTGAAAAATCTGTTCACTATTATTGTAGAATCGGTAATCTAAATAGTTATAGACGATAGAGGTTCCCGTTCCAAACGGCACTTTTCGTCCAAAATCTGGAAACATATCTACACTATCATGATGATGATGTTCAATAATTTCTAATGGTGTGTGAAGAACCATCCAGTGAATCAAGTTGGTAAATTGACACATGCCACCACCGATTCCCGAACGAGCTTCTTCTTCTCTTCCAACCATTAGTCCTTCTTTGTATCCCAGTTTTTCAGAGCACTGACCTACCAATCGCCAAAAAGAAAAAGTTTCTCCGGGTTGAATGATTACCTTGTTTACTTTTGGCGTTGATATAGCCAAATTGACCGCCTTGTTGTCTTGTAAATCACTACGTACATCTCCAAGTTTTCGACGAATCAATGAATTATGCTTATAAAGGAGATGTGGCAAGGCTTCTTCTTGAAAGGTTTGCGCAAATGTTAATTTTAACTTTTTATCTTTTCGATTTCTTTCCCAAATACTTTTTTTAACTGAAATTTTGTATGTAAGCGGTGATAGTTCACAAAATAACTTTCTTCCCATAAACTATTCTCTCTCCTAGTTGTTATGTAATTAATCCCATTTAAACTAAATATGAATCATAGATAGATAAATTGCAACAAAAAAGGAGTCTAGTTATTTAAAAAAAATTTTTTTAGTTATCTAATTCACATATTTTAGACTGTAACGCAACATTGGCATCAACCAATAGAATGATTGGTTCTACGATATTTATTTGAAGTTTTTCTCAAAAAATGATTCAAAAGAAAACATCGATCAAAAACCTTACACACCTAATTCTTGTCTTACTTCCGCTAACCACGGATGCATAACCAACAAATCGCCCTGACATAACCAATCAATATAAACTCGGACACCATCATCCAACGATTTTTCTAGTGCTTCTTTTAACGCTTTATCATATGGTGGAACTCCTTTTCGATCCCAAGCGATTTTATCTGCGATAAACACACACTTATCCAAATCAGTTGCTCCAGCTTTGAGCGTTGTATGACAACGAATCGCAGATAGGACTTCTGTTTTAGTAATACCAAAGAATTTTTGAGCAATATAAACAGATTGTCTTTGATGAAGCAACATCGGTACTTGATATTCTGCTTCGTAAATCACTTCATCTTGTTCTTTTTGGACAGCTATCCTTTTATCATTTGGGATTACTGCGCTAATATCATGTAGTAAACCAGCTCGATAAGCGAGTTCAGAATCAAGAGTGAATTTGTTCGCTAGTTTTTCCGCTTGAACGGCGACTTGTTTTGAGTGTTCAAACACCTCCGTCTTTCCAAAATGATTTAAATAGTCTTTCACCTGCTGTTCTAGGTTTTCTGAACAAGCTAACGGGTAAACGTACTCATCAAGTTGCTTCATACGACTCAACTCTCCTTCATTTTTAGGTTCCAAGTTATAACTCTTTAAGCAGCTCTCCTAAACGCTTAATCCCAATTTCTATTTGTTCTTCCGACATATTGGAATAGTTCAAACGAAACGTTCCTGATGTAGCATCTTGATCATAAAAAGGATCTCCTGGAACAAACGCAACTTTACGTTGGATACAAGCTTCAAACAATTCTTGCGTATCTTCAACTCCAGGCACTTCAACCCAAATAAACATACCACCTTCTGGGCGACTCGTTTTTACATTGCTAGGAAAATAACGATCAATACTGGCTTGCATCTTCAAGTATCGTTGATGATACAATTGACTAATTTTTTTAATATGTGCGTCAATATCATTTTTTTCAAAAAATTTAGTGATAATAGCTTGTGATAAAACGTCAGAATGTAAATCAGCCGACTGCTTCATCATTGTATAGCGTTTGATTAAATCTGGTGAAGTAACAACCCAACCAATTCGTAACCCTGGAGCAAGTATTTTTGAAAAGGTACTTGTATAAATCACATGCCCACTTTGATCAAATGATTGGATAGTAGGTAATTCTTCTCCTGCAAAACGAATAGCGCCATACGGATTATCTTCAAGAACCATCACTTGGTATTGCGCAGCTAATTCAGCGATTTTCTTTCTTCTTTCCAAGGTTAATGTGCGTCCCGTTGGATTTTGAAAAGTGGGAATCGTATAAATCAATTTCGTTTGCGGATTTTCAGCTAAGACTTTTTCTAAAACATCGGTCTTCATACCATGTTCATCCATTTCAATACTAATAATTTTAGCTCCATAGGATTTAAATACATCCATTGCACATAAATAAGTCGGTTTTTCAACAATCACTACATCGTTTTCATCTAAAAATAACTTACTGGTCAGATCAATGACTTGTTGCGAACCTGTTGCAATCATGATATGCTCTGCATCCGTTTGAACCCCTTCTGCCGACATCCGCTTGGCAATCATTTCTCTTAGAGCTAAAAATCCTTGTGAATCTGAATATTGTAAAATAGTCGCTCCATTTTCTTCCAACACTAAATTTGCAGCTTCTTTTACCGCTTCTACTGGGAAAAGTTCTGGCGCTGGGAGTCCACCAGCAAATGAAATAATGGCTGGATCACTTGCTACTCGTAATATTTCGCCAACTGGATCTGTATCGCTGATTGACACTCTTTTTGAAAAATGCTGCTTCATTTATATTCCTCCTACTAAAAAAACGCTCGTTTGATAATAGATTAACTTTACCACTAGAAAATCAGGAATAGAAGCTTTTTTATCATTAAATTTTAATAATTTAAAATTGATGTGTCGATAGTAACTCTCTTTGATTTAATAAATAAAAAGCTAACGGTTAAAAATGAGCTGATATTTTGCATCATTTAAAACCGTTAACTTTTATTTTATTCTCTGCATAGAAGAATGATTTTCATACACTATTGATTTAAATACTAGTAAAAATTTTTCTTCGTTTCTTTTTTAAACAGTTGTCGTATGCCACTTCTTTTCATCTTTCACTCTGATTATGGATCAGTACGTCCCCAGTTTCCTGTCATAGGACCAAAGAACAACTTAATAATCCTCTCTTGCTCAGCTTCGCTCTTTTTTCTGAATTCTAATACACAATAATAAATAATGACGACAGAAACAACACCAATATACAGTGTAGTATCAGAGAAAGAAACCGGACGAATTAGCTTAAGCACACTTAAAGTTTTCGTCAACATCGTTAAACCGGTACTAATCACAATTAGCCCCAGTTCAATGCAAACAGTATCTGCCAATGCTTTGTTAACAATCTTTTGTTCTTTTTCACTTCCGTATTTTCTAATCTTATAAATATCGTTCAGAAAATAAAGTAATCCGAAAAAAACAACGATAGTTAAAGCTAATGTATAATCTTGTTCATTTCTAATAATACTTACTAACGTATCAATCATTATAACCCTCTCCCACTCTTATTGCTGTGGCTAATAATTAGTTTGTCTTAGCCTTATTAACTTAAATATAGCAAAAAATAGACCATCGACAACGTCTACTGCCTAAATGGTCTAAAAGTGAGCATGATTGGTAAATAAATAGAGTTAACTAGAACAAATCTCTGTTTTAGAAATAATCAGCGCGTTCTAAATGAATTGATAAATCGCTACTTTTTACTAGTTTGTCTTCTAAATAGTTTATTACATTTCATAAATATTCCCCACACTATCATCAATATCTATGAAATACTTCTTTTTATTTTGTTGATCCCAATAAACTTTTACTTTTCGATTTTCTAAATAAGGCGTCGGATCCATCCTTAAACTGGGACTTTTAAATAAAAAAATTTCTCCTTGTTTATTTTTATAGGAACAAATCAGTTGTAACGCAGAACGATGATTGATACGAACAGAAGTATAATTACATTCCATCACATCTGCCATGACCAAAGTCCCTGTTTGTTTTAATTGCTCCTTTTGCTTCTTTTTATACCGATTTCTAGTAGTAAAAACAACCCCGATAACCAATAATACCAAACTGAAACTACCAAATATTGCTAAAAAAAGCCAGCGGAATTTTTGAACATTTTCTGGCGTATACGGTTGCGCAACCCCATTAATCGTCAAATTAAATCCTTCTTCTCTAATTGGCATCACTTGGATTCCAAGAGCGGGGATTAATAGCAGAAGTCCCAATCCCAATAATAAAAGTCCTACCCAAGAAAAATTATAGTAAAATCCTTTTTGTCTCATATCCTAAACCAACCCTTCTTTTTCAGTTTTATCAACTAAAAGATTTTCTATAATTAGCTTATCATAACTAGGGACTCGCTGAAACAATAGTAACGAATTTTTCTGGATCTTTTCTAGAATTCATTAGAATAAAGATATTCTTAAGTATCATAGGGGGTGTCTAAAAACGATAACAACGAATATTTCCATAATTTAGCTAGAACTCTCACCTCCATAACATGTTTGTTCCAACCTCTTTCTTGATTTCTGGCTAAATTCCCATAAAACTCAAATTCCTCAATGGTTTTCAGACATTCCCTAATTAAATAACAACATAATCAGTCTTCTGTTGTTATTTTTAATTCTTTGAAAAAACCTTCTGTACCAACGTCTACCCAAAGACCGATGCCACCAGTTACATTAGCTCCTAATTTTAAATCATTCACAATCATTGAAGGGTTAATGGCATGATTTACATATAATTTTGCTTGTTGTTCCTTAACCTCGATTTTTATATCAATCCATTCATTTAGAGCAATATCTACGTATGTTTCGTACATTCCAGGACATTCATCACGAAAACGATCATATTTGTAATTTGGATAAGAAAAATATTGAATACTTCGATTGCGTCTTACTTGATCTTCACACCGTCCATTAGTTGGTCGTAAATAAATCGCTTCAAAATGTTCGTCTGATTCATCGACTCGAAAAGCGATCCCAATAAATCCACGAGCATGGTCTGGTGCATCTGCTAAGAGACGACTTAATACCTTCACTTCTATAGTACCATTCTTAAATTCATTCGCCCTTAGCTTCGCATACGTTGCTTCATCATCAGCAACAATTGCAGGATCTTTGGACAAACGTAATACCTCCGTCTCTTCACTAATAGCAGTTGTCAGAAATACATTATTCGCTTCAAAATTTCCAGTAATCATTGGAATAACTTTCATCTCATCACACACCTTCCTTTTACTTATTATCTACTGAATAGTTTACAAGGAAACGGATTATGTTGATAGTAGGTACTTTTTTATTTGCTAGTTACTTTTAGGTAACCAACAAGGAAAAAAGGAAATGATTTAGCTTTTCTCCGTTAAATCATTCCCTTTCTATTAACATAATTTATTGCCCAATAGAACAGTTCGAGTCAAGTATTTTTCAATCGATCTCCATCCTATCTATGATTTAACAGCTTGATCAAGTCTACCGCTTTACTAATAGACGCATCTTTCGTTTCTTCTAAAACTACGTAGCTATACGGTTTGTATTGATGTAAAATTGTCAAAATTTCTTCGTATTGAATTATTCCTTCACCTAACGGAACTGGCATAATTTCTCCATTTTCCACAGTAAAATCCTTTAAATGCAGACAAACAATTTGATCTCCGAATCGTTGAAATGCTTGTCGAACAATCGTTACTTGCTCTTTATACGTGTCAACTGTGATTAAATTAGTTGGATCGAAAATAATACCCAAATAGGGGGAGTCTATTCGTTTTACTAGCTCATGAATTCGTTCAATTGAAAAAAGAGGATGGTTAAGTCCCGCTTCGATTCCTACCATCATTCGATTTTTTTCACCAACCCTTACTAAGCGACGAATAACAGCGACCAGGTCTTCAAAAACAGCGGGTTGAAAATTATCAACTGTATAGCCCAAATCAGGCAATACTGATCCAGTTTCAGAAGCAACCATTGATGCACCAAAATAATGGGCATGGGCTAAATAGGACTCAAACTTTTGTAAAATATTTTCTCTTTTTACTGGATCTGGATGGATTAAATTACTATAGCAACTTAAAAGGGCCACTTGAATTTCCTGTTTAGCAAATGTTTGTTTAAAAAAAGTCCCCATTCCAGGATTCAACTTATTTCCAGCGCTTAATTCGGGAAAAGAAACATCCAAAGAAAATTGAACATTATGAATTTTCTGATCTGCTATTTGTTTTGCCAAATCTGACGAATCACTAACGTTAGTCAAATCATGACCTCTTACAGTTAAATTATACATTTTTATTTTCATCCCTTTATATAATTCTACAACAAAAAATCTTCTCTTAATGGTTGAAAAACATCCAACAACTCACCATTTGCTGTATGACAAACACAGCCATGTTGCTTATTTGGTTCTATCAACACGACATCGCCTGTTGTTAATTCTAGCTTCTCGTCTGCTAACCAAAAAGTGAAATTGCCAGCTATTACATAAGTGATTTGTTGGTGTTGATGTTGATGAATATCAGGGATTGTTGTTGGTTGAGCAAATTTCACTTTAACCGCCATCGCTTCATCATTATAAACAGCAACCGACCGTTGAACGTCTGTATTTATCACTTGAAAGGAATCCTTATTACTAAAATAATGTGACATCTCGTTTATTTCCTCCAAATTTTTCTATAAATCAATCGCTAATGTTTTAATTTCATAAGGTGTAAACCGTAAATGATAGCCCTTAGCTGATTTTTTCACTAATTTTTCTGTATCCTCTAATACTTCTTCTAGTAAAGAAACTTCAGTAACTGTTTTACAAAGCCACGGCACCTCTAATTCAACCGTTGTCGTTTGACCATTCGCTTCATAACAGCGTACAATCAACTGACGCTCATTCTCTGACAGTTTGATGGATTCACAAATAATATTTTTTTCTGATATCTTGATGACCGTTTGATCTTCCAAACTAAATTGTTTATCAGCTAAAGCAAAACGCAAAGGAATTGCTAAATCATAGGCTTCCTGATAGACCTCTCCTTTTCTAAAATCACCTAAATGAGGAAATAATGCATACGTAAATTCATGTTGACCCAAATCAATACCTTCCGCTGGATCATTCGGACTTCTTAAAAGGCTGAGATAAATAGCTTGTCCTTCAATTTGATAACCATATTTTTCAGGACATAGGACAGCCACACCATATGCTTGCTCGGATAAATCTGCCCAAAGATGACCGCAAACTTCATACTTAGCTTGTTCCCAAGAAGTATTTTGATGGGTCGGTCGTTCCAAATTACCAAACTGAATGCCATAATTAGCGTATCCTGTGATAACTGGCGTAGGAAATTTCACTTTGAGCAATACTCCTGATTCTCTCCAATCAACCGTTGTTTGGAAATCAATTCGTTTAGTATGTGCGTAAAAAATAATTTTTTGAACCATCTTCGATTGTCCAACCTCACGCTGAACCCTAAGAACCAAACGATAAGCTGACTGAAACTCAACTTCGATCTTAGCCATACTAGCTACTCGTTTTCCGAATAATAGTGAAGATTCGTCGATATTCCAGGCATCAAATTCCTGTGGACGATCTGGATACAATAGCCATTGATTTCCTGCTTCTATTTCAAATAAATCGATTGCTAATTCTTTATCATATAAATAAGTGAATTCCCCCTGCTTATTAAGCTCAACAAAATAAAATGGCGTTTCAAACGACCACTCATTTTCCTTTTGTTTAAATGAATTCGTTTCCTTTTGTCCAACTAAATCATTCGCATCGATTATTTTAAGTCCCAGAGCAGGAATATTTTTAAGCAATCGATCTCCGTCCACCGTTGGTAATACAGTTGTCCTAGGAAAAGAACTAGTATTGATCACAACACATTCTTCCAATGAAAAAGTTGTGGGACTCGGAGTGATTGGTTGCAATTGTAGTGTTTTTAGTGCCTGATTCCAAAGTTCATCACACTGTTCGTCAGCTTCTTGATAACGTAGCATGGCTTCATCATGTACTTCGCGGATGGATGTTCCCGGCAAAATATCATGAAACTGATTAATCAAAACCTTTTTCCAAGCTTCTGTTAGTTTTTGTTTAGATCTTTCTAAAATAGGGTAACCAGCTAAAAATAACAAGCCACGTATAAATTCGACTTGCAGTAGCTTAACTTCGATCTGCTGATTGGCTTTTTTCAACCGTCCATCTGTTGTGTAAACGCCTCGATGAGTCTCTAAATAAAGCTCCCCAACCCAATTAGGCACCTTTTTACCTACTAAATCAATTGAAAAATCTTTAAAAAACTTAGATGGTACTGAATGCTCCACTTTTGGCATTGTTGGAATTGCATGAGAGAATACTTTGCCATATTCAAGCATTTCCTCCGTCGGTCCGCCACCACCATCGCCAAATCCATAAAGTTGTAAGACTTTATTTGTTAAAGGTTTATTTCGAAATCGACTCCATGTTCCTTTGACCTGAGAAGCATTCAGGCGACCATTATACGTTGTCCCAATTGAAAAATCTTCCGCATAATCTGAGGTCGTTAATAAATAGGTCAAAACTTGCGAGCCATCGATTCCTTGCCAATAAAACGTATCATTAGGAAGTTTATTTTCTTCGTTCCAATCTAATTTTGACGTAAAAAATGTTTGAATCCCGGCTTTTTTCATGATTTGGGGTAATGAAGCAGTAAAACCAAAACAATCGGGTAACCATAAAATAGAAGACTCTCTGCCAAATTTTTCTTTAAAAAATAATTTCCCATAAAGCAGTTGCCGAATCAGTGATTCACCACTTGGCAAGTTCAAGTCGCTTTCTACATACATCCCACCTTCAACTTCCCAACGTCCCTCTTTTTCAAAACGACAGACCTTTTCAAATAATTCTGGTGCTTCTTGCTCAAGCATTTCATACAATAGCGGTGTACTCGACATAAATGTCATTTCTGGATATTTTTCTAATAAGTAAACTGCATTGGAAAAACTCCTAATTACTTTTTCTCGTGTTTGTTTTAACGTCCATAACCAGCTAATATCTATATGTGTATGGCCAACAATATATTCGGTTACTTGTGCCTCCATTTTTGAGTCAAGCGTAGCATACCATTCAGTAAGAGAAGCACTAATTTTTTTAAGAGATTGTTCAAAAGCTGGCGAAGTAGTATCCACCAATTCAATTTGTTGAACTAGTTGATCCATCAGTTGGTACAACGACCAAACACTGACGTCCGCTTCTTTGGCAATCGCAAGCACTTCTGTTAATGCCTTTATTTGATGATACAACTCAAACACAAGATCATTTCTTAGACAAAGCCATGATTCAATGAAGACCTCTTCTTTTGCCGTATTCGTATAAACATTCATTTTAATATCATATTCTGGTAAAGCTGATTCAAGCAACAAGTAGTGATGATTCAGGTCTAGCCCTCGGACAATTTCATTATTGACCATCACAATAAATTGTGGATTGTTTGTATTCCAAATATCTTCTTCTTTCGTTGAAACCATTAAACAAAAACGTTGATTTTTGGTCTTATTGCTTACTAAATTAGGATCAATTGAAAATTGAATTTGATAATGTTGATCCATTCCTCCAATTCCTTTTTCCAGCGTACTAGATTGTCCTGTTGCTTCTTGGCGCCACTGAAAATAATCAACTGGTTGGATAGTAAACTGTTGAATTTGTTTAATTTTAGTAAAAGAATGTTGCTTTAAAACTTGCAAAACCTGTGCTACACCTGGATGTTCCATGCTATTTCTTCCTATTCTTTCTGTTTTTATTTCACTAACCCGAAAACAATGATACTAATAAACAATAGCAATGCACCTATCTTTAAGTTTTTCTTTTCCGAATGATTTTTCTGATCTTTCAAAAATACGACACCACCATAAATAGAGACAAGAACACACATTTGCGAAACAGCGAATGATAGCCCAAGACCTAAAAACTGTGAAGCATAAAACAACGATGTATTCGCAATAATCCAACAAAATCCTGTCACAAAGTTTTTTATAACTACCGATTGTCGGATTTTTTCTTTGGAACTACAAATGAGTAAAACGGACATGCTAAACATTCCTAACGCTTGTGGAAAAAATAATTGCTCGCCAAAAACACCAAAAAATTTAGGTAAGGAAACATAACCACTTAAAGCGAACGACGAGAGACAAATCAAGCCAATTGCTTTTAATGAATGGTCTTCTGTTCCTGTCTGTTCTTTTTTAGTTGCTAGATATACACCATAAAGCATAACCGCTAGTGCTACAACCGATAAAATACCACGCCAATTTCCTTGCCATTCTTGTAAAAAAAACCATGCAATGATTGTCGTAAAAATAAGTTGAGTTCCATTCGACAACGGCATCACTTTTGAAACATCCATCAATGATAAACCCTCAAATTGTAGCCATTGCCCTATTCCCCAAAAAAGTCCCGAACCAACACTCACTAGAAAATTTGACCAACAATACTCAACTGGAAAAATAATCGTATAAACGGTTGTTAGAATCAACACTATTGTCGTTGTTCCTACCATTGTTTCAACAGAAGAACCTTTAAATACTTTTGCAAAGATGGGCATCAATCCCCAACCTATAATAGGCAAACAAGAAACGAGTAGAACTAACCCGTTCATCCTACTTGCTCTTGATGTGTCACCGCTTGAATTAACGCACAAATCATCATCGCTTGCCCATAAGCCATAGGTTTAATAATAATGCTCTTATAATCTTCACGATTAGCACTAATACACGTTCCTGCCGAAACACCTAGTACAGTTCCGTCTTCATCAATCATTTCGATTAATCCTGCTACACCTTTTTGACAAGTCGGTAAATAATCCATAGTCGTTAGGTAACCTTTTTGAATCCCAACATACATCCCAGCGATAATTCCAGCAGATCCTGATGTTTCAAGATAAGAGTCTGGGTCGTCTAATAATGTATGCCATAACCCTGTTCGCTCATCTTGTAAGGTAATCAATCGATTCACTTGATTTTTGTAGATCCCAATCAAGTAATTATGAACACCCGCACTCAATGAATCCCCCATGTAATCAATAAATAGAGGTATTCCCATCGTTAACCAGCTATTTCCACGACACCAGAAATTCGAGCCAAAATTATCATTCGTGGAATAGTCCCACCCATGATAAAAAAGTCGTTCTTCTTTGTTCAATAAAACTTTCAAATGAAGCAATACTTGATAGGTTGCTTCATCTAACCATTCTTGTCGCTTATATTTCCGACCCATTTTAGCTAAGAAAAGAACAGTCATAAATATCGTATCTGCCCATAATTGTTCATTATTTTTGGTTAATGAATCTTTCGTTCTCCCTGTCGTATTATGCTGAAACCCTTGCTCTTTAGTGCGATCAAAGTGATCCATCACAATCTCCGCCCATTCCAAACAAAGTCCTTCATATTCTGGATAATCCATCAACGTTAATAAGGGACAGACTGTATTAATATTCGGTAAAGGCAACCCTTTTTCAAGCTCCTCTTTTGCCCAATTCACGATATATTCATCATAATTCCCTTCAAATTGAGATAACCCGAATAAACCGACTCCTTGCGGCCAATCCCAATGACCCATCCCAAAATCTCTCGCAAAATAGCCAATTCTTTGCTGTTCCTCGATTGGCATATTTTGATACTCTGATCCATCTACTTCATTCAACGAAATCAATTTATTCACAACTTTTTTTAACGACTGATTTACATCAGCAACGGTCACTATTTCCATCCTACCTATCCAACCCTTTCTCTATCCTTTATCTCCAGATGCTGTATCACTACCAACAATGTATTTTTGTAATAACATAAATAAAATCATTATTGGAATAATTGAAATGACTGAAGCAGCCAAAATTGAATTCCAATCCACACCGTTAAAACCAATAAAATTCTTGATTGCAATTTGAATCGTATATTTTTCCTGATCTGATAGAACCAACAACGGTAAAATATAATCATTCCAACGCCACATGAAACTAAAGAGCGTCAACGTAATCGTTGTTGGTTTTGCTAAAGGAAACATAATTTTTCTAAAAATATACCCTTCACTCGCACCATCGATTCGAGCTGCTTCAACAAAAGACAGTGGCACAGACATGAAGAATTGGCGATACATAAAGATACCTGTCGTTGTCGTTACAACTGGAAGAATTACACCCCAAATATTATTGTATAGTCCTAAAAAACTAATTACTGTAAATTGAGAAATTGTCAATGTTTCACCTGGAATCAACGTTCCAAGTAAAAAGACACCAAAAACTAAATTAGTGAATTTAATACTATGACGATAAACAGCCAATGCATAGCCACACATTGCACTGATCGCCAAAGTAATCAACGTCCCAACCACCGCTAAAAACATACTGTTGTAAATATAGGTCAAAAAACCACCTTGCATAACACTTTTATAATGTTCGATCGTAAAGTTTCTAGGTAACAAATGAAGCGGGTAAGAAAACAATTCATTCGATGGCTTAAACGAACTCAAGACAAGCCAAATAATTGGAAAAACAATTAAAAACCCACTAACAAGACTAATCGTTGTCAATAAAATACTCGTTTTTTGCTTTTTCATTTTGAATATTCTCCCCCTTCATTTATTTTAAATTGAACAAAAGCAATGATCGCAAAGACAATCATAATAATGACGGAAATCGACGCCGCATACCCATAATGAGATTGATTAAATCCTTTATCAAAAATATATTGAATGATAAAGGTCGTACTCGTCCCTGGTCCGCCTTGTGTAATCCCTTGAATCAAGGCATATTCTTTTAAGAGATTAACTGTGCTTAGCAAGGTGACCAAAAAGGTCGTTGGTGCTAATAAAGGGATTGTAATTCGAACAAACCGCTGAAATGGTGTTGCTCCATCCATATCCGCCGCTTCGTAGATTTCTTGATTTAAATTGTTAATAGCACCAATATAAATAATCATAAAAAAGCCTGTCGATGCCCAAGTACTTGCTACACTAATGATAAAAGTTGCTAATACTTTATGGCTACCCCATTCAATGGCTGTACCGCCAAACGATTGAATAATAAAATTAATTAATCCATACTCTTGCGAAAACATCCAATTGATTGTAATCCCCACCACTAAAGAAGAAAGTAACACTGGTAAATAAATTGCTGTACGAGATAGTGTTTTAAAGCGAACTTTTTCAGAAGTCAAAAGAGCTGCTAATAACAAAGGCAAGGCTACTTTAAAGGGAATATTGACAATCGCATAGATAAATGTTCGAATTAGCGCGCCATAAAATCGTTGATCAGATAATGCTTCTGTATAATTTTGCAGTCCCACAAAATCCATCGTTTTCCAACCATCGTAATTCGTTAACGACAAAAACATATTCAAAAATAACGGTACTAAAAAAAAGATACCAAACAAAAGTCCACTAGGTGCAATAAACAACCAAAAAGCTCTTTTTAATCGCTTTGTACCAACTTTTTTATTTTTTGTTTTATTTAAACTTAAACTTGTTGAATCCATCTTGGTAGCTGGAACAACAACATCATCTTCATTTTTCAAATGATTCACATCCTTAGAAAGTATGGAGCTGAAATCTTTTTTAGTTGATCTATTTCAGCTCCATTTTTATTCTTTTTCTTATCTATTTATTTTTTGACTTCCCAATCTGATTTTTTAGCTAATTCATCCGCAAAGGTATCTAATGCTTCTTTGGCAGTCATTTCGCCACTCACTGCTTGTTTCAAGTAGTCACGGTATTCGTTATCTAAATAGTTCCGCCATTCTGATTCTTCGTCTACTAAGAATTGATCGGTTACATGCGCCATCTCCGCTTGCATCAATTCATAATCTTTCGCGATTTTAGGATCTTCATCTACTACAGAAATATCTTTAATAAACGACAATCCTTTGTCATTAGATAAATACGTTTTATAATTTTCTTCTTTGTATAACCATTTTAAGAAATCAACCGCTAAATCTTTCCCAGCTGCTTCTTTAGGAATCGCTAAGCCACTTCCACCAGTGATTGCAGATTGTTGAACTGTTCCTTTAGGAGAAGGCATCAAAGCAAATTCAAAATCTTTAATATCACTATTGAATGGTTCATAATTCCAAGAACCAGACAGATAGATGCCAACATCGCCATTTTTAAAATAATCGGCTGGATTATCACTTGAACCACCTGTCCAAATAACTTTCGGTAAGATACCATCGTTATTCGCTTGAATAAACGTCTCTAACGTTTTTTGATTTTCTTTACTGTTAATCGTCACTTCAAAACTATCTTTGTCCTTAACTGTCATCGATCCACCATTGCTATACATAAAATTATCATAACGAGCTCTTGAGAAATCGACCGCCATCCCATATTTTACGCCACCTGATTCTTTTAACTTTTCAGCATTTTCATACAGTTGATCCAATGTCCAAGGTTTTTCTTCTGTCGGCGGTGTGATTCCTGCTTTATTAAACGCATCTACATTATAAAAATAAGTGGTAATCGTATATTGATTTGGTGCCGCCAACACTTCATCACCCGAATAATCTTGACTGATTACTTTCAACGCCGTTTCATCAAACATAGTCGTATCGATTTCTTTTTTTAAATCCACAAATTCCTCTGGATACAGTCGAGTCAAGCGAGTCGTTGCTATGATATCTGGAACATCATTATTTTTGACCATTAACGGAAATTTCGTTAATTGATCATCATAAGGGATTACGATTGTTTTCAATTTATGACCTGTTTCTTCAGCCCATGTGTTAAAAGCAATATTCAAGGCATTCGTTTCAGAGGGTTCTTCAGATAGAAGGACCGTTAAGGTATCAGTATCTTTCTTTTTGCTCCCACCATCACTTGATTTATTTCCACAAGCCGCAACAGTTCCCATCACTATTCCTAAAAGAGCCGTCATTCCAAGGATTTTCCACTTCATTTTCATCATTTTTTCCTCCTATATGCTTTCTATTTCATAAAATAATTGATACCCTTGCTCATATAACACTGATTTATTATTTAATGATAACTCGTTTGTGTATTCGAAAAGACCATACTGTGGATCTTCATAAATCAAGCGGTCTTCTTTAAACTGAATCGACTGTTCTAACATCATATCCATAAATGCTTCAAACGAATGACTTTCCAATTTAGAAGAAAGTTTTACTAGCACATATTGATCATCTCCACTCACGCGAATTTCACGTTTATGAATTGCGCCACCTTTCATTTGTTTCGTTGGATTAGTGAAAAAGATAGCCACATAAGTATTTTTCTTGCGAATAAACCACCAATTTTCTTTTTCGATTAGTTCATCCAAATCCCAGTACGGTAAATATAAATGAATAAATCGATAATCTGTTTCTTGAAGTTGATAATGAGCAAAAAGAACGTTTTTGTATTGCGAGACATAAGGTAAACAATCATTTCCTGCCCAAAAACTTGGTCGATTTCCGCCACTATATTCCGCTTCCCCTGGATTATTGAGCCATAATAGCGTTCCTTCGCCTAAAGAAAGATTGATAATGTGCTGTTGGTGCCCTCGTTTTTTCGGCTGATAATTAATCGCCGAAGCCAATGAATAATCAACTGTTTTATACAAATAGGTATAGGCTTGATTATCTCCCTGCTGATATTCCGCGTGCACAGCTATATGAGGTTGGTCGCACAATAATTGTTCAAATTGTGTTGGCGGTTCATAATCAGTTAAAGCTAACAAAGCTGAAGCTCGTAAAGAATTATTGAAATACCCTTTTTTCCAAATAATTTCAATCACACTTGAAATTTCACCTAATTGCATAGCCTTTAAATTATGCTCATAGACACGACCGAAAGTAGAAGCCATCGTCCCACCATGATAATTTAAAGCAATTAATTCAAACGTATAATCTAGCGCTTTTTTAGCTAATTCTTTTACTGATTGATCTGGTGCAGCCATATAGAGCGAGAAAAAACCAATTAAATCAATGGGAAAATACGTGGTTGAATTCCATTCCGAAAAACCAACACGAAAGAAGTATTCAAACCATGCTTCAACTCTTTGTTTTCCTAATAAATATTGCTCGTTACCTGTTCGGCCACTAACGGTAAATTCAGCCTCTGGATAAAGGTATCCTCCTAAGTATTGAGAAACATGAAATAAAAGAGCATGATTTTCGCTAAAATACCACATCACATCATTCCCCGGCTCATCAATCCAATACCTAAACTGAGTCGTTAATGATTCCATTTTCGGATGAAACGTTTTGGGAAATCGTTCTTTATAAAGACTGTAGACCGCTAATAAAGGAGCTAAAATAAAATCCGCGCAATCCCCTTTTTCTTCAATCAATAAAAAGGCACTTTCATAGTCCTGATAGACGTCGGTTTCCTGTAGTTGATCCAAATAAGCTCGAACTAAAGCGACATTAATATCTTCCAACTCTAGTGTCGAAAAATAATCCAACGCTTCTTTTTTTCTTTCTTGAATCGTTTGCCCAGTAATAATAGCGGAAAATTTATTTTCATCATAAATGGAACACGTCAATGTTCGCGTAATCCATACACCAGAAGATAGTTGAATTCCTAGTTCCAATCGTGTAAATCCTGCAGTCGGAATAGCCGATACATCGCCTAAAGATAATTGTGCTTGATTCTTTTCTAACTTAAATAATAAATCGTCTATTTCAAAATCAGTAATATTTCCGTCCTGACTACCATCCTCTACTAATGAAAGTCTTGGATTTACTCGAACCCTCAGTTCGAAATCACGCGCTCGTTTCGCAGAACCAAAATTCAATAAAATCGCGCCTTCTTTAACGATATCTTTTTCTAAATACGTGTCACTAAGCATTTGTTCGGCTTCTTTAAACTCATCAATTGGCGTTGGTAATGTCACGAATCCATTTAAAGGAAACTCATTTTCATTAATCAATTCAAAATAAAAACTAACATCTCGTTCAGCCAAATCTTCTAAATAAATCACCAGTTCATTGACTCCTTGTTCAAATGGAAGCGTAATTGATTTTTCTGAATAATGATTTCTAGTATAGGGAGCAAAAATATCTTCAAAATGTCCGTTCACCCATAGTTTGACTGCACCACATGTCCGAATCCGAAAATTATAAATACCCGATGCTGGAACTTCAATCAACGTTTTAGCATACGCTGAAAGTTTATGTGGGGTTGAAATAAATGTCGTTAAATCAACGCGATCTCTCTCAAAAGGTGTATATATTTCTGTATATCCCTCTTCTTTAAATGGCACTACAGATAAATCATTCTCTTGTAAAAATAGTGTACGAACAGGATACTCAACATCAAAATAATCCTCTACTCGAGCAATGTCACTGGTCATTTTCATTTCTGGTACATTGATTTTTTCTGTTTCAATTTTGGTTAATAAAAAATGAGTAAATTTTTGTTCGATATCTACTTGATATCTCCATAAATCAGTCACTTATACTCCTCCTTTTTTCTTGTAAAACATACTGTTTTGGCGACGCTCCTTGGACTTTTTTGAATTTTTTAATAAAAGTCGAATCGTCTCCAAACCCTACACGAATCGCCACTGACTTAATGGGATAGCCTTGTTTTAGCAATTTTTTGGCTTCAATGATTCGAATATAACTAAGATAGACATTAGGTGTCATGCCTAAATTTACTTTAAACAGTCGAATCAAGGTTGATTTACTAATAAAAAAGCGCTCACATATTTCTTCAAGTGTTAGGTTTCTATAATAATTTTGTTTCAAAAATAGAATAATCTCTTTTATTTCATTTTGTTTATGATAAGAAACGGCTCGCTCAAAACGATCTCCTGTATTGTAATAATCGCTGAGAACTAACAATATCCCCACTAGACGTTGTTTGATTTTTAGTTCACGTAAATTGACTTCTTTTTGATCTTTCAACCGAATAATTTCATTAAAGAGATTAATCAACTGTTTTTGATGCACTGCTTTTAATTGGATTACATTTTCAAAATTATTGCAGCGCTCGTTAAAAAAACGCATTAAATCTGGATACTCCGAAATCACAAACTCAATATATTGTGGTTTAAATAAAACAAAATAGCGTTCATACATCATTCCTTCTTCAACCACGACACGATGGATTTCTTGCGGATTAAAAACAGCCACCGATCCTGTATTTCCAATGTACTTCCGTTCATCGACAAAATAGTTCGTTCCATTACTTAACGTAAAATGAACTTCATACCCATCATGAAAATGTGGACGATCCATTTTATGATCGGTTCTCTTTTTATATTCCAAAACAAAATCAGTATTTAAAAGGACTTTATCAACTTCATACATATGCATAATCTCTTGCTCCTTCTTAAGCAACCGATATCAAAATTATAGCCATAAAAGCGGTTACATAATTGTTTATAAATAGTAAAAAACTGTCAAAAATTGTCATTCAACTCATCATGAAAAAAGGCTCCTCTTCTATAATTACGAGAAAAAACGAGAATTCCAGTAAATTTTTGCTTTAAAGTAGCCAAAAAAGAGTTTTTTTCTAACGTAATCATCCTAAAATGCACTATTAAATGGCTAAATCTTTTATTATGAATAATTCAAATGACACTTTTATGACTGTTTGTCGCAACCTCTATTTTCAAATTTTCTACTCCTTTTTTAATAGTAAACGTCCTAAAAAAACTACAAATCACGAAAACAATAAGAAACACAATTGGAATTCTTTGACTTACAACTGATTCCAATAAAATGTTCTTCAGCTTTTTGTGATTTGTAGCTTATCTTAAAAAATAGTTTTCGCTAAACCGCAACTCATTTTAATTGCATTTGCTCAATGCGGTCATAAACCAGTCTTTGAATTGTTTCTGATCAATATCCACACACACGCGACAATTTGCTTTTTGTCCTAAGTAACCTTCCAAATCAACAACAGATGCACCTGACGTAAATTCTCCTTGCGTTTCGATTGCCACATACGTTTCAACTACCGTATACATTTCAGGTGCCAATAAATACGCCATTGCACAACTATCAAACATATTTAAGCCAGTCGCAAAACTCCCACTACGATAATTCTTAAACAAATGATACATCATATCCCCTGTTTTTCCCATTTGTTTGATTTGCTCACTATCCTCAGGTAAAATCGCTACTTTCAAACCGACATCCAACGGTGCAATCGCTAAAGGCAATCCACTTTCAAAAACAATCTTAGCCGCTTCAGGATCGACCGCAAAATTAAATTCCGAAAGAACCCCTGTATTCCCTCGTCCCAAACTACCGCCCATCATAACGATTTCTTTAATTTTCGTTTTACATTGCGGATACATCCGTAACAATAAGCCAATATTAGTTAAAGGACCAATTGTTACCAAGGTGATTGGTTCTTCTTGCATCATCAAGGTTTGAAACATCTCCACGACTGCATGGTTTTCAACCAACACCTTCTCATTTGCTTCTGGAAATTCATAGCCATCCATCCCAGAATCGCCATGAATCTCACTTGCATCAATACTTGGGCGGAATAATGGGCGTTCCGCTCCTCTAGCAACAGGGACTTCTTTACCTAAAAAGGTTAATAATTTCAGTAAATTCGCTGTTGTTTTATCAACACTAACATTCCCTGCTACCGTTGTAATCAATTTTACATCTAACCGTTCATCAAACAAGGCAATAGCAACGGCGACTGCATCATCAATCCCAGGGTCCGTATCAATCATAATGGGTCTTTTTTTCATTCAAAACACTCCTTTTTTCGTTTTTGCCAATACTAAAAAGTTGGCGAGACAAAAGGAACGATTCCCTTTATCCCAACCGCAATTATTCGTTTATTCTTTTGTACTTTTTAAAATATAATAACCTTTGTCTTTCGTAACAATCTCTACATTTCCAAAGACTTCTAGCATTTTTTTCTCAGCACTTGGTGCCCCTTGTTTCTTTTGAATCACCACAGTCAGCGTTCCACCTACTGCTAATAGAGGATGAGCGCCACTTAAAATCTCATGAACCACTTTTTTTCCTGCACGAATCGGCGGATTGCTAACGATTGCTGCATATTCTTTTTCTGTCAACGTTTCATAAATATTTGATGGATGAATATCTACCTGCTCAATCTGATTTCGCTTCGCATTTTCTTGTGCCAACGCAACCGCGCGTTGATTCACATCGATCATTTCCACAGTACGACCAGTAACAGCAGCCAAACTCAACCCAATCGGACCATAGCCACAGCCAACATCTAATAAACGACCCGTTGGTAATGATTCCCACTCAAAGGCATCAATTAATACTCTTGAGCCAAAATCAACGGTATTTCGGGAAAATACCCCACTATCCGTTAAAAATTGAAATTTTTTGCCTCTTAATTCAAATGACCATTCTTCTAGTTTATGATCAAGCATTGGATTTTCTGAATAATAATGATTTGTCATCGTTCTCTTCCTAACTATTTTCTTTTGATTTCAGTCTACCTTTTATTTCTTGAACAATCAAGAAAGCCAGTAACTGATAACCGGCTGCTGAAAAATGAAGACCATCCAGTTGCAACAGCTCTTCTGGATCTGATTGAGCGAGCATCTGACCATAAAGATCAATTACTGGAATCCCGTTTTCTTTACCGATTTCTTTCACCTTTTCAACATAGGCAACGACTTGCTTTTCTTCTCGACTGCGATTTCTCGCACAAACGATATAAGGCGGGGTAATTAAAATTACTTTTTCTTTGCCAATTACATGAATCAGTTCCAGTAAATTTTCGCCATACCTCTCTAATGGAACAAGAAAATCACTAGACACATCATTCGCACCAAAAAATAGCGTGACAATCGTTGGATTGAATCGGACTACATCTTGTTTTACACGTTTTCGTGCATCTTCAGTCGTATTCCCTAACATTCCAGCGTTAATAATTGTCATTTCTGCTAGCGATTGCTTCTGTAATTCTGACTGAATATTTTTCTGTAAAATCGGCGACATTGCTTCTTCGCCATAGCCCGCCGTAATACTATCACCAAATAGGATTAGTTGCTCCATTTTACTACGTTCCTTCCTTAATTTTAACCAATCTTCTGAGTAATTTTTTGCTATTGCTTGCTAAAACCAAGCGCTCCTTTCTTATCATACCATCTTCGTTCCATTTATGACTGGAAAAATATCTCTTTTAATAGTGTTAGCTACTGGAAAATTGTGTTAAAATAGGCAAAGAAATAGATGTTGGTATCAAGCGGAGGAATAAATGGACGATAAGTTGAATTACTATGCCATTTCACGCGAAGAATGGCAAGGCTTTTATCATAATGGTAAAGCCCCTTTAACCGAACAAGAACTAGAAAGTATCAAAGGATTTAACGACCAGATTTCACTGCAAGATGTGCAGGATATTTACGTTCCGTTAACTCACTTGATTCATTTATATATGAAAGAATTCGAATCCTTAGCCGTTAGTAAAGGATTATTTTTACATGAGTATGTGCCTGTACCACCCTTTATTATTGGAATTGCAGGAAGTGTTGCTGTTGGGAAAAGTACGACTGCGCGACTTTTACAAATGATTTTATCCAGACGATTAAAACGACGCAATGTCCAATTGATCACGACCGATGGGTTCTTATATCCTAATCGTGTGTTAGAAGAAAAAGGCATCATGGATCGAAAAGGATTTCCCGAAAGTTATGATATGGAAAAACTAATTGATTTTCTAAATCAAATCAAAAACGGTAAGGAAGAAGTTCGTGCCCCTCTTTATTCTCATAGTGTTTATGATATTATTGAAGGAGAATATGAAGTCATCCAACAGCCCGATATTTTGATCGTTGAAGGAATTAATACCCTTCAATTGCCAGCAAACCAACAAATTTACGTCAGCGACTTTTTTGATTTCTCGGTGTTTGTTGATGCAGCACCTAAATTGATTGAACAATGGTATTTAGATCGTTTCGGCGCTTTATTGGATACAGCATTTCTTGATCCCGAAAATTACTATTATGACTTTGCGATTGGGGATCGTGACGAAGCCTTTGCGATGGCAAAAGATGTGTGGAAAAAAGTAAACTTGAAAAACTTAGAAGAATACATTTTACCCACTCGTGGCCGTGCGGATGTCATTTTACACAAAAAAGAAAAACATATTATTGATGAAATTTACTTACGAAAATACTAAGTTTGTTTCTAGGATGAGTAACACAAAGAATTCGTGAGACAAAAAAAAAATCACTTTTTTATCATTTTGTAAAACCCAATAAACGGTGGAACAAAAGCAGCTCTTTCGGAAATAAGCTGAAATTTCCCCAAAATTTGAAAAGCAATTTTTGGAAATTCCTTCTTATTTCTCAGAGCTAATCGCTTTTGTCCCAACCTTAAATCATCTTGTTTCTGAAAGCTGGAAATGAACGCTTTTTGTCATACGTCTCCAAAAGGTGAACGTATGACATTCTTTTGAATAAAAAAATCACTCACTGATCGAGGTTCTCGGCTTGGTTGATTTTTTTATTCAAAAGCGAATACTATTATTGTTTCATTTCCGCTTTATAGATAAATCTAAATGAATAGGAGAAATACACGTGACCAACGTTACCGATTTAACAACTGTCGAAAAAATTATTGTTTTAGACTTTGGTAGTCAGTATAACCAATTGATTACTCGTCGCATTCGTGAATTTGGTGTTTTTTCAGAGTTATTGAGCCACCGAATCACAGCAGAAGAAATCCGCGAAATTGCACCAAAAGGAATTATTTTCTCGGGTGGACCAAATAGTGTCTATGATGAAAATGCCTTTAAAATCGATCCTGAGATTTATGAATTAGGGATTCCAATTTTAGGTATTTGCTACGGTATGCAACTAATGACCTATAACTTAGGCGGAAAAGTTGAACCTGCTGGCAACCGCGAATATGGAAAATCAGAACTTTCTCTTTTGATTCCTGACTCTCCTATTTTTGCTGGCACACCTGAAAAGCAAATCGCTTGGATGAGCCACGGTGACTTAGTCGCTGAAATTCCTGAAAGCTTCGAAACCGTCGCAATCAGCGCCGATTGCCCATTCGCTGCCGTTCAAGATACCGCACGTAACCTTTATGGTGTACAATTCCATCCCGAAGTTCGTCACTCTGAATACGGTAATGACTTACTTCGTCACTTTGCCTTTGATATTTGTCATTGTGAAGGCAACTGGACGATGGATAACTTTATTGAAATGCAAATTGCAAAAATTCAAGCACAAGTGGGCGATAAAAAAGTCTTACTGGGTCTTTCTGGCGGTGTCGATTCCAGCGTTGTCGGCGTTCTTTTACAACGAGCAATCGGTGACCAATTAACGTGTATTTTTGTTGATCACGGCTTATTGCGTAAAGGCGAAGCGGAACAAGTGATGGATAGTTTAGCTGGAAAATTCGGCTTAAATATTATTAAAGTCGATGCCAAAGAACGCTTCTTATCAAAACTAGCTGGCGTTTCTGATCCAGAACAAAAACGTAAAATTATCGGGAATGAATTTGTTTATGTCTTCGATGACGAAGCAACGAAATTAAAAGGCATTGATTTCTTAGCCCAAGGAACCCTTTATACAGATATCGTTGAAAGCGGGACAGAAACAGCCCAAACCATTAAATCTCACCATAACGTAGGTGGATTACCAGAAGATATGCAATTTGAATTAATTGAACCTTTAGATACGTTATTTAAAGATGAAGTTCGTGCCTTAGGAATTGAACTTGGTATGCCAGAAGCACTTGTTTGGCGCCAACCATTCCCAGGTCCTGGCTTAGGCATTCGTGTTCTTGGTGAAATCACGGAAGAAAAATTAACGATTGTCCGTGATTCAGATGCCATTTTACGTGAAGAAATCGCCAATGCTGGCTTAGATCGCGATATTTGGCAATACTTTACTGTGTTACCGGGTATTCGTAGTGTTGGTGTTATGGGCGATGGCCGTACGTATGATTATACGGTTGGGATTCGTGCCGTAACATCGATTGATGGCATGACTGCTGACTTTGCGAGAATTCCGTGGGATGTCTTACAGAAGATTTCTGTGCGGATTGTGAATGAAGTTGATCACGTGAATCGGATTGTTTATGATATTACGAGTAAACCACCTGCTACTGTGGAGTGGGAATAGTAGAAAAAAACTCTAAAACGTTTTTAAATAAGCGTTTTTTAGAGTTTTTTTCCGTTATCACACTTTATTTTCTTTATTCCTTTAGTAAATTGATTAGTGATTTCTGGATCAATATTGTTCTACATTAACAGCTCCTTTTAAGTCATTAGCAATTTCATTAGAACTATTGGGATATGAGTGTCCATATGTTCCTAATAGTTTTTTCAAAGTCTACAAATGATTTTCAATTAAGATAGAGAAACTATCTTAATTAAATCTTTCTCATCGCGCTTCATCTTTCTAAAAACATAACTTTTAAATCGCTTATCAACATCACTATCATTTAATTTTCGAACCTTTTCATTAGGAATACCTAAAGTTTCTTCCAAAAACAATCGTTGTTGAGCTTTTGTAAAAGAATCTGGATTGAAAAAATATGTTGATTTACTAAAATTGTAACGAATTTCATAGTAGGTAGTAACAAACGATTTTAGTTCTCTTTTAAAATCAGTTATATACTTGTCTAAATTTTGATTCTTTGAAATTATTTCATCAATTTTCTTATTTAAGAAACTATCAAGATGCCATAATAATGTTTCATCATTAATCTGACTATAAAAAAATAACCAGCCAAATCTTTTTGTTTTATGTATATCATTATCAATTTCATTACTTATCGATCCAGTAATTAATTTATTTATCTCGTGAACAATTAAATTTTTATTAGAAGTTCCCTTATTTTTACTAAACTTATTCAATAAGGATACTATTTTTTTTTCTATCGCAATTTTTGATGTATATTTGACACTAGTTGTGTAAGCTGATTTATTTATACTTTTTTTAGATTTAAAAAAAGTATAACCCAAAAAAGTTATAGGCTTATTAGAAGTTAAATCATTAAGATATCCATCAATACATTTATTTTCATTTAAAATCAGCTGATAGTCACCTGTAATCGTCTCCCGTAAATCTGTTTTGATTTTATCTAAATCTGTTTTGTTACAAAAGATTAGAATATCATCAACATACCTACAATACATAAGATTATTCATTTTTAAATACTTAGAATCTAAATCCGAAATAAATATATGAGCTAATATATTTGAAATAGGTATACCCTGAGGAATCCCTACTTTGTTGACATAATTTGGACTACCTGTTGGGTTCTTAAGTGCTTTATCTATCAAATTCAATATTTTCTTAGATCGAATTTTAGTTTTTAGTTTTGTCATAAGTAGTTCATGTTTTATATTACCGTAAAAATTTTCTAAATCTAATTTTAGATATGAATCATAAATATCTATATTTTTTTGAATAGTTGATATATGTTTTTGTGGTATCACAGGCGAGGGAATATTATTAAAATAGCTATTAAGTAATTCAGTTAAAGTACGCAAACAGATTCTATCTTTTATCGTAGGTATAGAAATACACCTTGGGTTGGAAAATCTATTTTTTATAAGTAATAATTCTTTATAGGTACTAAATTTGTAAGTATCATTTAACACAGATTTTTTTATTTTTTTAACTATCATCTTTTCGTATTTTTTTAAGTAATAATAATTAGTATTATCTATTCCCGATGCAGTAGATGGGTTTAACGTTCTTTTAATTACATCATGAAGATATTTTTCTGTATAAAAAAAATTATAATATTTTTTACTCATATAAAATATAGTCCTTTCAAAAATAAGATGTATATATTTAAACATGTTGTTATTGTACAAAAAGTACTATATCAAAAATATGATATAAGACATCCCTCTATTTGGATGAATTTTAAGCTAGTTGAATAGTTATTGTCACAAGACACTATATACATCTTATTTCTATCATATATATTACCATACTTAATTCAATTAAGTATATCTGGATGTTTAAGTTATTAAAACAACTAATAGTAGTAGGAATATATCTTTTTTAAAATTAATGCAAGAGGTAAAATTGCAATTATAAGTAATATGAGTGAGAAAAATATTCTTTTGATAAGCAGATAATATTTAATATTATTAGACACATAAAAATTTTTTTTATTATTATTTTTCTTCTGTTGTTTTAAACAAAAAAGATAATAATCTTCACTATCATGATTTATAAATTCCTGTAATATTTGTTCATATTCTGTTTTATATTTATCCACATCCTCGGAAGAGACTTGTTCTTCATCCTTGTTATCTAATAAAAAAGTATTGATGTTATTCTCTAAATTTGACAACTGTAAATAACATTTAGTATATTCATCTTCTTTTTTAGAATAGTCTGCTTTATATTGAAATATATTAGCACTAGGTAGTATAAGTGTGATCATTGAAGAAAATAATGATAAATTAAATCCTGAATTATCATATATAGTTAAAAAAGACATTACTGCTAAGCTAGCAGAATAATATATTAAAAAGTAATTTATCCTAGTATTATTTTTTCGCATTTTTTCCGCAGAATCCATTCTAATTTTTTTAGTAACCCATATATTATTATAATTAAAATCCTTTAAGTCTTCTCTCAAACTTACACTTTGCTTATTCTCTGTTTCCATAAAAATTCTCCTTTATTAATATACTTTCGTTTATTTAAACTATAATTTAAAATAATAGTAAATGGATCTTTAAATATATTATAAGTGATAAAAATAATTAAAAACTTCGCATTTTATTTTGGCCTAAAATTTCTATATTCAATTTCATTTTTAATAGGGTTTCTTTATTAAAAATATGAATAATAGTAACTTCATACAAGTAGTTAAAGCATTTCTTTAGACAGTTTTTTACATTAATATATGTTATTGTTGCTGAATAAGTTACATTGTTTTTCGTATTATCGTTAAATGGAAAACTATGATATTTTCTATTTTATTTAAAATTTTATACAGCACAAAATATTTCACATAATTTATTTATAGACTATATTTTCACACTTAATATTAATTATACACCAATAATTGAATTATAATAAGTAAAAAGTAAACGTGAAAGAGAATAACTTGAAAAAAGTAAAATTGACAGATCCTCGATTACTAAAATATTACGGAAATTTTTTTCAGAGATTGAAATAATAAGTGTTAGTATTTTGTTTTACTTTATCATTCCAACTAATTAGAAAGTGATATGAGTAAATGCTACAACTAAAATATTTTTAACGCATAATCAAAGATTTCATTTAGAATAAAATGAACTAATAATTGATCATTAAAATACGAGAAAAAAATCTTTTCCGTTTTTTAGTGTGTATCTTAATTTATAGATTATTATCAAATGTTAAACCTATCTAAGTTGTGTTAAATAGGTTTGATTTTTTATTGTTTAGTTGCAGCTAAACTTGGAAAAGTCATATATACCCTTCCTTTCAATTATTTTACTACAAAAATATAATTTCTATCAGGTTTTAGAGGTATAAACTCTCGAACAAGTTCATAAAAATAACATTCTTTAAAATTAGAGTTTTATTCAATCTATTTCATTATCAAACAAATTTTCATTCATTTCTGGAAAATATAATAATTCAAGCTCAATCATATTAAACATAGTCGCTAATTTATGGAAGGTTTTTAATTTTGGAATTTTGATATTTGCTTCCATATTTTGTGAGAATTGAGCTAATAGTTAGTAATAGTCAACTCAGATGTAACATAATTAGTCAACTTAATTGTTTTAAATAAATGCTAACAACTGCCTATTTACTATTTGCTTACTTGTGAATTATCTCCTAAATAAAAATAAAATGTTAATACAAATTAAAAATATCAGCTTTTTCATATTATGATATAATTTCTTAAAAAGATAGATAAATGAGTCCATTATAATTCTGATGAATTGAGGTATAAAAATGTCTAATGATGTAATTTTTTATAACACTGAGGATGGATTAACAAAGATTGAGCTTCATCTTACGGATGGAACAGTTTGGTTGTCACAACTAGAAATCGCTGAACTTTTTCAAACAACTAAAAACAATATTAGCTTACACATAAAAAATATTTTTTCTGATAAAGAGTTAGCTGAAGAATCAACTGTTAAGGATTACTTAACAGTTCAAAAGAGGGAGAACGCGAAATCCAGAGATCAATTCGTGTGTATAATTTAGACATGATTCTAGCAATCGGCTACCGTGTTCGATCAGCTAGAGGAGCACAGTTTCGTCGCTTTGCATCCAATGTGTTGAAAGATTATTTAATTGAAGGAGCGCTCTAGACACAGACAAATTAACAAGTGATCTGAACTATTTTAAGCAGTTACAAAAAAGAATTCGTGACATTCGTTCAAATGAGCGTTTATTTTATCAACAAGTTCTGGATATTTTTGCCACTAGTATTGATTATGATGGTTCTAGCGACATAGCAAAAAAATTTTTCCAGACAGTCCAAAATAAGACGCTGTTTGCAGTGACAGGTCAAACCGCACCAGAGCTTATTTTCACAAGACTATACGAAATTTAAAGTTAACAAATTGCAAGGGAAAATATCCTCGTAAATCAGACTTGAAAATATCCAAGAATTATTTGAATGAAAAAGAATTAACACGATTAAACTTGATTGTATCTGGTTATTTAGATGCAGCAGAATATCAAACAGAAACTCAGACTACTATGACGATGGAAGATTGGAAAAACGAATTGGAAAGATATTTGATCTATCAGCGTGCAGATATATTAAAAGGGAAAGAAAAAATCAACCGAGATATCGCTAATTCTAAAGTTGATAGCGAGTATACAAAATTAAAAAAAAGAAAATCATGAAATAGCCCCAGTTGATCTAGATTATTTTGAGGCATTAAATCAAAGAGCAAAAAAACTCAAAAAAAATAAGTACTTTAAATTTAAGAAATCACTTATCAATAAATCCCCCAATGACCCCTTCTGCTATTAAAGGATTCTATTGGAGGATTTTTTTGATTATAACTATTTTAACGAACAAATAAATATTTTATCATTACATTTAATCTGATATAATAACAGATAAGTTGAGTCATGGCTAAAGCTCTGAACAAGGGGTTGATGCCATAAAGATATGTCTTTATAGCTTTTGTCCTGCTTTATTTAATAGGAAAGGCTATCCTTGAAGGATTGGTTAAAAGAAATCACTTCTAAAATTATAGTAACGCTTGTTGCTTACTATATTGTAGAAGCGATTAAACTCTTAATTCTATTCATCTTGAAATAAAAAAAGACCACTATCTTCCCGACTAAAGTTTAGATAGTGGCAATTGTAAAAAAATATCGAGCTTTAGTCAAAACTCAATATCAAAGTCAGTGTTTAAGCACTGGCTTTTTATACTATAAGTAATATTACTTGTTATTATTATATAAGTATTACGACATAAATGTCAATCAAAGGATAAACACTCTAGTTTATTATTTACGATCTCAAAACCACATAACTTTTACACATCGAGTATTCTACAAAACATAGGTACGGAATTTACTAACTCACTATTTTATCTACGTATTGAAAGGTTGTATTCTCTTCACTCAAACTAAATTAGTTTTAAGCTCTTGCATTGCTTAAATCAATACAGTTAGTATAGAATAAAGTGATTATCAAGGAGGAAAAAAAGATGAATGAGTTCATACAAAAAATGACTGAACATGTTTCTGTAAGAGACTTCAAAGATACCCCACTATCCCCAGAAGTAAAGGAAACTTTAGTAACGGCTGCACGAAGTGCTTCTTCTTCTAATTTCGTTCAGGCTTTTTCGATTATTGAAATTACCGATGTTGCATTAAGAGAGAAGCTAGCTACGATTACAAATAGTGCGGCGTATGTACAAAAAACGGGAACGTTTTATGTGTTTGTTGCAGATTTATACCGTCAAGCTAAACTGCTAAATGATGATCATAAGAACTTAGATGGTTTAAGTAACATGGAGTCTTTACTCGTCAGTATTGTTGATACTAGCATTGCAGCACAAAATATGGTCGTGGCCGCTGAATCAATGGATCTAGGTATTTGTTATATCGGTGGGATTCGGAATGATATACATAAGGTCGCTCAATTGTTGAAATTACCGAAATATACGATTCCTTTATTTGGTTTAACCATTGGTATTCCTGCTAGTAAAAATCAAGTTAAACCGAGATTACCAGAAGAAAATCAAGTGAGCGAAAATTATTATCCGACAGAAGAATTCTCTGATTTAACTTCCTATGATACACTTTCCAATGACTATTATGCGGACAGAGGATCGAATCAGCAACAAACCACTTGGTCCGAAAAAAATAAAACATTTTTTGAAGAAATTAGACGTCCAGAAATTGCCGATTTTTTAAGAGAACAAGGTTTTCGTTTCGAATAAAAGAGAAGGTGGGTCAATAATCAGATTTTTTTCTGACTATTGCCCCACCTTCTCAGACTAACAGATTTAATTTTATAAATACTTGGTTTCACTCAAATTTTGTTTAAATTAACTTATTTTTACAATAATAAAATCATCAATCACTTCGACACCAAATTCAGTATCCTCGGTGAACGTTGTCTTATTTTTCCAGTATTCATCATATTGTTCACGTGTAGATGATTTAAAATTAATTCCCATAATTCGCATAATTTCTAATATACCATTAGTTATATGGTAGGCACTACCATCTCCACTAAGGCCAAATTTGAACATTGATAAACCAACAAGTTCATTTTGTACACTAAGATTAAAAGCATTTTTTGAACTAGAAGATCCTAATATAATCAAATGATACGATGAAGGATTTTCCAGATGTAAATCATCAACCGCAGATACAATCCTCATAATTGTTCGTTGATCTTCTTCAAAAGTCATCTGTTCTGAAACCACTAAATTGCTGCTAGTTTTTACTTGATTAAAGGAGAAAACCGCAACCATAATAACTATCGTATAGTTTAGAACTTTCTTATTAAAAAATAGACTAGCGTAAAAAAGTAGAAAGGCTACCATAAATGGAAACTGTGGAACCATACTTCTAGGAAGTGGTGTTGTTGCTGTGGCAAAAATCATGCCTAATCCAGAAAATAGCAACGTGAAAAAACAAATGGTTACCGCAATTAAATTTTTATTTTTAGTAATAGCCAATCTTATCAAAATGATAATCATTAAAACAATTCCAAAAAGTAACCCAAAAGTATAAACATTTGCTTGATTGCCAAAGTTTGGCATTAAAATAACTCGTTTCAATGATTTTAATAATGAAATGAATGCTTCTTTAAAAGGGACTTTAAACCATAACATCATTGCACTTTCATGACCTAGTCTTGGAACATTCAATAGTTTACCAACTAATTTATCCACTAAGATATAAAGAATCAAACTAGTTATAGCGGTCGCAACATAGGGAATAGCAACCTTCACTAGATCAAAAAAACGAACAACCGAATTAGTAGCGTAGTTGTTATACACTTTAATTGACAAAATCGCTACTGCAATCCCTACAAAGTAAAGGGCAAACGATTGATAAATACTAATAGAAAAAACTAAAAGAGCAATCGAAAGCACAAATTTCAAGACGCGAATTTGTTTGTTTTCACTACTACTCTCGAGTAAAATTGCAGCAAGTAATACAAGAATCATTCCAATTGCAAATTCAAAATTTTGTAGCACAAAATAAAATTGATACACAAAAACTTGACTAGTGATAAAAATACTAGGAATAATATAGATTTTTTTAGTTTTTCTGATAAGTAATTTATCAAAAAAATAGCACAATAAAATACTACTACAAGCAAAAAGTATAAAAGTTAATATGTTTAACAGATAGATATTGGTAAATGAGCCCCAGAGGTATTTTTTGATAAATACTTCACCAAACCGACCAATAGAAAGCCAATGCCAAAAATAGTTTTTTTGATTTGAAATATAGGCATTCGTATCCATTCCATAACTATAATTTACAATTTTAATTCCATAAATTGCAATTGTTAAAAAGAACGTATAAAGTATTAAAGCAATGTTAGTTGAACAAAATTTTTTAAAATCTTTTAATTCCTTAGTCAATAAATACACCTCATAAAAAACTTATTTTTAAATAATTATTTAACTATACACTCTATAGTAGCTGGCAAGAAGAAGTCCGTGATTTTAACTATTTTCTCAATTAGCGGTTACAAGAGTATAGTGTTCCAAAGAGTTTTTAAATCCTTTAAATTGTTTAGTAGTCAAAATGAAAGCTTAATAGCTCAGATGCTTCTTTTATTAGCGTAACAATGACTGCTAAAATTGACTAATTCTTTATATTCATCTTTCTTTTTAAAGAATCACTACAATTTTTCAATTGCTTTATAAATCCAGTCTAAGAAACTACATTTCATTACTGCTAACTTATTTTAACAATAATAAAATCATCAACCACCTCTATACCAAATTCAGTATCTTCACTCAAGGTTGTCTTATTTTTCCAGTATTCATCATATTGTTCACGCGAAGGAGCTTTATAATAAATACCCATGGATTTCATAATATGTAGTATATTGATGTTTATATGGAAGGCACTACCATCTCCACCAAGTCCAAATTTGAACAAGGATAAACCAACGAGTTCATTTGGGGCAGTGAGATTAAAAGGATTTTTCGAACCCGCAGATCCAATTATTACCAAATGATACGAAGATGGGTTCTCCAAATGCAAATCATCAATCGCAGATACAATTCTCATAATTGTTCGTTGATCTTCTTCAAAAGTCATCTGTTCTGCAACCACTAAATTGCTACTAGTTTTTACTTGATTAAAGGAGAAAACCGTAACCATAACCACTATCGTATAATTTAAAACTTTCTTATTAAAAAATAGACTAGCGTAAAAAAGCAGAAAGGCTACCATAAATGGAAACTGCGGAACCATACTTCTAGGAAGTGGTGTTGTTGCTGTGGCAAAAATCATGCCTAGTCCAGATAATAGCAACGTGAAAAAACAAATGGTTACCGCAATTAAATTTTTATTTTTAGTAATAGCCAATTTTATCAAAATGATAATCATTAAAACAATTCCAAAAAGTAACCCAAAAGTATAAACATTTGCTTGATTGCCAAAGCTTGGCATTAAAACAATTTGCTTCAATGCTTTTAATAATGAAATGAACGCTTCGTTAAACGGAACTTTAAACCATAACATCATTGCACGTTCATGACCTAATCTCGGAACATTTAGCATTTTACCAACTAGTTTGTCCAATAACGTGTAGAGAATCATACTAGTTAGAACAGTCGCAATGTATGGAATAGCAGATTTCACTAAATCAAAAAAGCGAACAAACGAATTAGTGGTGTAACTGTTATACACTTTAATTGATAAAATCGCTACTACAATTCCTACAAAGTAAAGGGCAAGAGATTGATAAATACTAATAGAAAAAACTAAAAGAGCAATCGAAAGCACAAATTTTAAGACGCGAATTTGTTTGTTTTCACTACTACTCTCAAGTAAAATCGCAACAAGTAATACAAGAATCATTCCAATTGCAAATTCAAAATTTTGTAGCACAAAATAAAATTGATACGCAAAAACTTGACTGGTGATGAAAATACTAGGGATAATATAGATTTTTTTAGTCTTTTTAATAAGTAATTTATCAAAAAAATAACACAACAAAATACTACTAAAAGCGAAAAATAGAAAAGCCAATATATTTAACAGATAGATGTTTGTAAATAATCCCCAGAGGTATTTTTTGATAAATACTTCACCAAATCGACCAATAGAAATCCAATGCACTAAATATTTTTGTTGATCTGTAATAAAAGAGTTAGAGTCCATTCCATAACCATAATTCGCAATCTTGATACCATAAATTAAAATCGTTAAAAAGAACGTATAGAGTATCAAACCAACATTGTTTGAACAAAATTTTTTGAAATCCTTAATCAATAAATACACCTCGTTAAAAAAGTTTAGTTTCAAAATTAATACTTAACTATTGAATTAGAGCTAATAGCTTAGGCATATCTTAGTAAAGTTTGTTATCCCCTTTAATTTTTTGTTGAATTTTCAAGCTCCTGTAGAATTAAATTATAGATTTGATCTGGTTAAAAAACTTTCAATCTAGCTACTAAGGTTCAAGTTACTTCTTCAACATTTGCGTCAGCACACATTTATCCTTAATAATGTATGATAGCCTTTATGAAAAGAAGCACAATCCTAAACCTATACCCACTTGATTCAATTTTTTCTCTAGCAACGTCACATTTATGCTTTTCACTCATCAATATCTAGAAAATAAATACTTAACGAAACAAAAAATACTAGTGTATTAGGAATCATCAATCACAAAAAAAGGCATAGCCCAAGTATCGCTTGGTTATTTTCTCTTCATAAAAAGCTAAATGAAAGACAATTTGTAGAGCTTACTACTATATCGCTATATGTCAAAAGCATCATAATCCATGACAAAAAAACGACTACCAAGAATCGACTAGGAAGTTTTTTTCGAGCAATTGGGGTTCACAATATTATTCAAACAGTATGGGATACTATTACACTACATTTTCTTTTTTGATTTCCAACTAAATTTCTGAAAAATCCAAATATCTTAATCATTTCCAGATACTCTCTAATCATATTTGAACAATTGAATAGATGTCAAGAGCAAATTCACAAAAAAGGAGAGCAGTTTGAACATTTGAAGAGTAATGTCATTTTTTCTATTCGCAATACTAGTGAATACTGATAGAATACTTATTTATGTCATTTTATCTTAAAATTCAGTAAAAAAGTCTTTGCTTTCATAAATAACCATAATACTCAACATTTATAGTACGCTTTATAAGGTCTTCCTACTTTTGTATAAATCACTTCATTGCGAACATACTGGTTCTCTTCAAGGTACGCGATATATTTTCTGATAGAGACATGTGAAAGTTCACTTTTATCCGCGAGATCTTGGATTGTGAACGGTTGGTGCATTTCTTGAATTGTTGCTTTGACATGATCCAGTGTTTCAATTGAAAGTCCTTTGACTAATTCTTTCGCAGGATCTATCTCAGCAGGTTCTTGATTATCTTGCCCTTTTATCAGTTGATCGATCGTCTCTTGTTGTACATTTGCTTGATTCAAAGCATTCTTACGCTTGAAAAATAACGAGATACTTTGTTGAAAGCGTTCATTGGTAAAGGGCTTAATCAAGTAATCGACTACGCCCAAATGCAGCCCTTCTTTTACTGTTTTCGCTTCACTAGCTGCAGTAATCAAAATAACTTCAGTTGTCTGTCTTTCTTTACGAATTTCTTCTAATAATGCTAAGCCATTTCCATCTTTTAAGTGGATATCTAATAAAATTAAGGCAATTTCTTTTTCTCTTAATAATTTCTCTGCACTAGAAACAGAATTTGCTGAAAAAATTTCTTTGAATTGGCCTCCTTTTTCCAAATAATTTCGATGAATAAATTCTACCATTGGGTCGTCTTCTACTATTAATATATTCATTTTTTCACCTCATGATAGTGCGTTTTTAATACGAGTACAAATAGGTTGTAATGTGTTTCCGTAGTAAATACAGCATCGTTGTCGACTAGCATTTGTTGAAAGTAATTGTTAGCCAAATTATTTTTTAGCTGTACACATTGTTCTTCCGAAAGATCGATATAGTAAATGGTTTGCAGTTGATCATTTTCATAATGGATTTCCATTCGTAGTTCCTCTGTTAATGTTACTTGTAGTAAAACATGGTGAATATAGCGGTAAAGATCGATCAATGCTTTTGCTTCAGCCGCATTATAATTATTAGGGATCTCTGGCGAAATTTCTATCAACAAATTGGTTTTTCGTTCTAAAAACTTTTGTCGTTCACCAATTAAAAATCCAGCAATCTGCGGATTTTGTACTAAAAAGGATAATCGATGAGAAAATTCCTTTTCTGGCGTTAGGATATCGTCTAAATAGATTTTTAATTCATCATAAGCCTCTAAATCAGCAAGTCCGTAAATCACATGCAATTTGTTCATGAATTCATGTGATTGAGATTGTAATGCACTGGCATAAGCGGTCGTATTAGCGAGTTGATCGATAACAAATAGTGATTCTGTCGCATTTCGTAAAAAAATGATCCACCCAATCCGCTTATTATTAACGACGATCGGAGCACAAGAAAAAAGGTAATCTTGCCCGTTTTGTCGATACAGTTGTTCGATTGTTTTATCTAAATCAATACTAGTAGTATCCAAAATAAGATTATTTAAAAATAGTCCCTCTAATGGTGTTTTTTCACCACTATGTTGCCAGTATAATTCGTTTGCTGCGATATTAGATAATTTTATTCGTTTTTCTAAATCGATAACAATAACAGCGTCTTTCGTTTCATTCAACATAGCATTTCGTTCTTCTAAAAGACGAGCAATTTCTTTAGGTTCAAGGTTTCGTAATTGTCGTTTTAGGTAATAAGCAAGACAAGAGGCAGCTAAAAAACCAACAGCAACACTCATCAGTAGAGCGACAGTATATCCTTGTCGAGAATGTTTGATAATAGTACTTAATGATTGTACTTTGATCCCTAAAGCAACGACGCCAATTTGTTGACTCTGATCACTTTGTGAATAAACCGGAACAAATCCTCGTAACGATTCTCCCAAGGTTCCTTTACTGATTGAGATATGTTTTTGACCTTGTAATGCAGTAGACTCATCCCCACCCTCAAAGTGTTTGCCAATCAATGAACGATCTGGATGTGTGAGTCGAAGAGTGTCCATATCCATAATAACTACAAAATCTAAATGATGGATTTTCGCAATATCTATTGTGTAAGCAGTTAATTGTTCATTTGGTTCATCAATGGTCAAGGCCGCTAAAACCTGTGGATCGATTGCTAGTTGTTCTCCGATCGATAGTAGTAATTTTTCTTCTTGCGAACGAATAAAGCGAGCATTTTGATACAAAATCAAGCTATATAAAATCGATGTCACGATAATAAGCGCCCCGATAAAAACAGCTGTCAATAAACTCCATAAACGTGGCCCATTTTTCATAGGGCACCTCCTTGTCTCATAGAGTATAGCATAAATTTTTAGAGGCTTAATTGAAAACGGTCACTTTAATAAGTTTAGTTACTTAAATTAATTGAATAATCTTAAATTCCTACAAATATTGGCTTATGATGAGCATGTAAGCGGATACCATAAGCTACGGATAAAAGAAATAGTGCAATTAAGTTAGGGAGGAAATATCGTGGAAAAAAAGATGGATTTAAAAATGGCAGTCAAGAAGGAACCAACCTCTGCAGTAGCTACTGAAGGGAAACAATCAAGTAAATGGATGAAGATCATGGTAGGATCAGTTCCACTACCTGTATATGTGGTGTTGTCCGCTGTCATTGTGACAACAGGCTTATTACAGCAATTACCAGTCAACATGCTAGGTGGATTTGCGGTGATTTTAACGTTAGGTTGGCTACTGGGAACTATCGGTGCAACTATTCCGTTTCTAAAAAATTTTGGTGGTCCAGCAATTTTATCATTATTAGTTCCTTCAATTTTAGTTTTCTTTAATTTAGTCAATCCAAATATTTTAGCTTCAACGGATATTTTGATGAAGCAAGCAAATTTTCTTTATTTTTATATTGCATGTTTAGTCTGCGGGAGTATTTTAGGAATGAACCGGAAAATTCTCGTTCAAGGGTTAATGCGTATGATCATTCCAATGATGATTGGAATGATTTGTGCGATGGGTGTAGGTACTTTAGTAGGCGTGTTATTAGGTCTTGATTGGCAACATACTTTATTCTTTATTGTTACACCTGTGTTAGCTGGCGGCATTGGGGAAGGAATCTTACCTTTGTCCCTTGGCTATAGCGCAATCACAGGAATTGGTAGTGAACAATTAGTCGCACAGTTGATTCCGGCAACAATTATCGGTAACTTTTTTGCGATTATGTGTACTGCATTATTATCTCGTTTAGGAGAAAAACGTCCAAACTTATCTGGTGGTGGTCAACTTGTTAAAATGAAACAAACCGATGATATGAAGGATGCTTTGAAAGATGACTCTGGAGAATTAGATATCAAAAAAATGGGAGCAGGTGTTTTGACTGCTTGTACATTGTTTATTGCGGGTGGTTTACTGCAACACTTAACTGGATTTCCTGGTCCCGTACTGATGATTGTTTTAGCTGCTTTCTTAAAATATTTAAATGTTGTACCAAGAGATACAGAACGTGGTTCAAAACAATTGTACAAATTTATTTCAGGCAATTTTACCTTCCCATTGATGGCAGGACTTGGTTTGTTATATATTCCGCTAAAAGATGTCGTGGGAATTCTGAGTGTTCCTTACTTCTTAGTCGTAATTAGTGTTGTCTTCACTGTCATCGCAACTGGTTTTTTTGTTTCTCGATTTATGAATATGTACCCAATCGAAGCTGCAATTATTTCTGCTTGTCAAAGTGGTATGGGCGGAACAGGAGATGTTGCGATTTTGAGCACAGCGGATCGTATGAACTTAATGCCGTTTGCTCAAGTTGCGACACGTCTGGGTGGAGCAATCACGGTAATTGCAATGACCGCCATTTTGAGAATGATCTTTTAGAGTTAACTAAAAATTAATGATGTAATTGGATAAGAATTTGAGGAGGAAATAGAAATGTCAGAAGATGTGAAAGAGTTAGCGTTAAAACAAGCGAAAGAACACGGTGGAAAATTGGAAGTGGTGTCTAAAGTAACCATCGATGACCGTAGAGATCTAAGTATTGCCTATACACCTGGAGTTGCTGCTGTTTCTTCAGCAATTGCCGAAGATAAAAATTTGGCTTATGATTTAACGACCAAGAAAAATACTGTAGCGGTTATCAGTGATGGCTCAGCGGTATTGGGATTAGGTAATATCGGTGCGGAAGCAGCCATGCCCGTAATGGAAGGAAAAGCTGCCCTATTCAAACGTTTTGCCAATGTCGATTCGATTCCCCTTGTATTGGATACACAGGATACCGAAGAAATTATTCAAATCGTTAAAGCTCTTGCGCCAACATTTGGTGGCGTGAACTTAGAAGATATTAGTGCGCCACGCTGTTTTGAAATTGAACAACGTTTGAGCGAAGAATGTGATATTCCTGTATTCCATGATGACCAACATGGAACAGCCATCGTTGTTTTGGCTGCCGCCTTTAATAGTTTGAAATTAATCGGGAAAAAAATCGAAGAGGCAAAAATTGTTGTTAATGGCGGCGGTTCAGCAGGTTTGTCTGTCACACGTAAGTTTTTAGCAGCGGGTGCGAAGAATGTTATTGTTGTTGATAAAGTAGGAATCTTAAACGAAAATGATGATTTACCACCACATCATTTAGATATTGCTAAAGTAACAAATCGCGATCATTTATCAGGTGACTTGAAAACAGCGTTAAAAGATGCGGATATTTTTGTCGGTGTATCGGCTCCAGGCGCATTGAAAAAAGAATGGATCAAAGAGATGGCTGAAAAACCTGTGATTTTTGCTATGGCGAATCCAATTCCTGAAATCATGCCAGATGAAGCATTAGAAGGCGGCGCTTATATAGTCGGCACAGGTCGAAGTGATTTTCCAAATCAGATCAACAATGTTTTAGCTTTCCCAGGAATTTTTAGAGGGGCATTAGATGCACGGGCACGCAAAATTACAGTTGATATGCAAATTGCTGCGGCAAAAGGCATTGCACAATTGATTTCTGATGAAGAATTAAGCACAACAAATATTATTCCTGACGCATTTCAACCAGGCGTAGCAAAAGTTGTAGCTGCTGCCGTAAGTGATGCAGTAGTTGAAAAGGTTTAAAAGATTGTCGGTAAAAAGATAAAAACTTTATTTAACAAATACATTTGATAAATACTATGAACTAAATGTTGTCACTAGAATAAGCTGAAAATCACCAAAGATGATAGTTGATTTTCGGCTTGTTTTTTTGATAAAAAAATGATTAAGTTGATTTTACAAACAAGTTTCCAGAAAGTTTCTATCCTTATTCGTTCATCTTGTGTAAAGAAGTTGTAGCTCATTTTCGCTCGATTCTTATAGCTCTTTCGTTGAAGCAATTTTGAGTGATGTATAAATGACTCTTTTAATGGTCGATCTTACCTTTACAATCAATCCACTAAAAATCGTCTTAAATGCTTAGCCGTATATGAATTAGGACATTCAACAAAATCGACAGGATAGCCTTGAAACAATAGCTTTCCTCCTAAATTTCCTCCTTTTGGTCCAAGATCAATAATCCAATCCGCTTGACAGATAATCGATAAATTATGTTCCAGCACAATTAGGGTATTCCCTTGCGCAATCAACTCATGAAAAAGAGTAATTAAACTATCTATATCTGATTCATGTAGTCCAGTACTTGGTTCGTCTAAAATGACAATATCAGACGATTTATTGGTTAACATTTGAGCAATTTTTAATCTTTGTAACTCTCCTCCAGAAAATGAATCAAGTGTTTGACCAAGTTTTATATAAGAAAGATTTGCTTTGATAACAGAATCTAATGTTTTTTTGATCAGTGAATTGTCATGAAATAAATCCATTGCTTCTTTCGCGGTTAAATCAAAAATTTCACCTATATTTTTTCCTTTATATCGATACGAAAGTGTCTTTTCGTTAAAACGTTGTCCCTGGCATTTTTCGCAAACCTGTTGAGAATCTCCTAAAAAAGCCAAATCAAGTTTGATAAAACCTTTCCCTTTGCATTCAGGACAAGCACCTTTTCCAGTTACGGAAAATAATGAACGATCTACTTTATTTGCCCGACTAAAGATTTTTCTGATTTCATTAAATATATTCAAATAAGTAGTAATATTTGAACGATTAGAGGCATGAGGCAAACGTTGATCTAAAATCGTTGCATTTGAATACTTACACTTAAAAAGTTGTCTAATTAGTGTACTTTTCCCAGATCCAGCAACGCCAGTTACTACGGTTAATGCATCCTTAGGTAGTTTAATTGAAATATCTTTAATATTATTTTTCGAAGCATTCTCAAGTGTAAAATAAGTTGGAAAACTTTTTTTGGTTTTGTTAATCGTATGTTTTTTTAAAAATGCTTTAGCCGTAATTGTATTTGATTTTAGTAATTCTTCAAATGAACCTTGAAATGTTATATTTCCTCCAGCAATCCCCGCTCCTTCCCCAAAGTTGATTATTTCATCCGCAATAGCTATCATATCAGGATCGTGATCCACAAATAAAACTGAATTTCCTTTGTCTTTCATTCTTTTGAGGATATTATTAATTCCTTTAATATCTTGCGGATGCAACCCAACACTGGGTTCATCAAGTATATAAAGAAGGTCCGTTAATGAACTATTCAAGTATTTTGTCATCTTGATTCGTTGTGACTCGCCTCCAGACAAGGTGCTTGTGGTTCGATTTAACGTTAAATAATCTAAACCTACTAGACATAAACTCTCTAATTTCATAAGCAATTCATTCGTAATAATGGTTACTTTTTCTTCATGAATATGCTGAACAAACTCCAGTAATTCAGGGATAGGCATAGAACAGCAATCTGCAATAGACTTTCCTGCAATTTTTGCACGTAATACGTCTTCATTTAAACGGGTTCCATGACATACTGGACAACTATCTGTCGTTAAAATTTTATCCAACTCTTTATTATATTTTGTGTTCTCTGCATAAACAAAACTTTCCATGATTCGCGGTACAATTCCCATGAAATTTGCTGTTTTATGCCATTTTTCACTCGGTTGATCAGGCTTTATTTTTGTAGAATATAAAAGAAGGTCGAGTTCTTCTTTTGAATACGTCGAAATTTTTTTATCGTTGTCAAAAAAACCGGATTCTGTATATCTCGATAGTCGCCAACCATTCTTTTGAAATGTAGGAAATTGAATCGCATTCTCATTTAAGGACTTATTGAAATCAATTAGTTTTTCGATATTAATTGATTTCGCCTCCCCCAAGCCTTTACAATAGTTGCACATTCCTTCTGGATTATTAAAGGAATATTTCATAGAGTAGCCAATAAATGGTATAGCAATTCTCGAGTATAGTAACCTTAAACTAGAATAAATATCCGTAATTGTGCCGACTGTTGATCTAGCGTTTCCATTAATTCTTTTCTGACTTACGACTAAGGAAACTGGGAGATTCGTAATAGAATCAACAATTGGCTTTTTGTACTTAGGAAGTAAATCTTGAATGTAACTTGAATAGGTTTCATTTAGTAATCGTTGTGATTCACTAGCTACGGTGTCAAAAATCAAGGAGGATTTTCCCGATCCAGAGACACCAGTAACAGCAATTATTTTGTGTTTAGGTATGTCTACAGAAACAGTTTTAAGATTATTCGTTTTTGCGTTTTTGATGTTTATATACTCACTCATGACTATCCACTCGTTCCTTTCTTAAACTGTTAGACAATTTAGTTGCTAGTCTAGAAAATTCTTCTTGCTCTACTTTAGTCAATGCTTTCAACGCTGTTTCGTATAATGCTTGATGTTTTGTTGAACAATCTCCTAAGAATGATTTTCCTTCAATAGTGATAGAGGTCTTCAACTCCCTACCGTCTGATTGATTCGGTAATTGTTGGATATAGTCCATTGATTTTAAACTCTTTAATGCTTTTGATAATTTTGTTCGTGAAGTGCCTAAAATAATGCTCAAATCGGAAGGCAAAATTTCACCTTCTTTTTCTAATTGATATAAAATATCATATTGTAACCAAGAAATATTTTTGGGGTTAACAAGTGTTCTTTCTGCGACCATTTCGCATTGTAAATCTATTAAAGATGCTTTTAAATCCATTATCATTTCCTCCTGATTATAGTTTCTTTATAGAAATTATATCAAAAAAGAAATCATTTTCAAAGGTATTGTTTTTGATGGTTTTCTACTACTTCATTTGGTTTATTCAATTAGTTAAAAACGCTTGTTTGATAAGGCATATTAGTGAAGCGAAAAACGAATGCAAAAACAGATTCTGCTCTTCTCATAAAAAAAGAGGTTGGGACAGAAGTGCTAAGCTCCGAGAAATAAGACGGAATTCACGAAAATGACAAGAAACACGAAAGGTATCCTTTCGATGTTGAATGATTCCTACTTGGTGTTCTTCAAATTTTTGTGAATTTCAGCTTATTTCCGAAGGAGTTACTTCTGCTTCCACCGTTTATTCGGAAAATCAAGAGATTAAATATAACTTTTTGAGTTATGTCCCAACATCATAAATGAGAAAATTTAAAAATTGATCTGCTTAATTATTAAAGAACATATCCAGTTTTTTTATCGTAACCAACATTCTATCCAAATTAATTGATTTTCTTGTTTCGAAGATAGTGAACCTAACTATTTTTATAGATTTTGTATCATGGTAGCTACTTCGTTAGGATGCGAAATAGGAAATTGATGGCCATAAGAAAAAGAATGGACTGGATATCGGTTTTGACTAGGAGCAAGATACACATTATCCTTTTCTCCCCATAAAATGGTGGTTTTATTGGGCAGTCCCTCCCAGTTTATTTGAGAAGATTCGTGATTACTTAGTGCCATTAAATTAGCATTTGTCGCTAAAATTCTTGGACTAGATAAACTTTGGTACATTCTCTCACTGTAAGCATCTATTCTCTTTTCTCCCTCGATAAAGGAACCACTATCGATTAAATATTTCTTTACTCTTCGTTTTGAAAGTTTACTTAAAACCAGTTTCGCTACTCTTTGATGTTGTACCATTTTATCTATTAACGTATTCTTGGTTGTTTTTTCGGTAAGTGGCTGGATTAAGAGCAATTGGTTCATTTTTCTAGCGTCTAGTTCAGCTACTTTTGCAACTAAATTAGCGCCTAGTGAATGGCCAAGTAAGTTTACAGGAACTCCAATAGCATTTATTACAGTGCGAATACTATTCACATAATCATAAAATGTAGGCGCTTCGTTGACTATAGGCGAATGACCTAAACCAGGCAAATCTATAATATAAACTGGATTCCCCATCTTTCTATTGATAGCTAACGCAAGCTCTTTTAATTCAACGGCATCACTAAATAATCCATGAACAATCACCCAAGGAGTGCCTATCCCCTCTTTTTTAAAATAAATAAGTCTGTCTACCGCTTGCCTATTAAATTCAGTCATATCGTTTTGATTTGAAAACGTAAATCGATAATCAATATCTGCTATAACATTGGGCAAATACTCATTCACATTCAAATTAGAGATGCCAATCTTATGTGCTAATTTGATTGTTTCCTGATTATCAAACGATTTCTCAGATAGGAATGCAATCGTTTCAGATGGCATATCGAGTAACTTCCCTATTCCAGATTTTAGAAATGTAGCTACAACAGGAACGGGAACTGTCAACTTAGGTTTAGCGACACGTAACTCTTTAGCAATTAATTGATTCAATTCAACCATTGTTGGCGAGTCCTCTTTATTAGGTGTCATGGTATATGTTTTACTTTCAACGGTTTCTTCTTGAGAAAGATGAACAATCATCTTAGCTAACACATTATTTGATACTAAGGGAAGCCAATATTTTTCTCCACCAGGAACTACAGGCATTAATTTTCTTCGACTCGCATTTACTAAATAGCCAAAACCAGCTAACTGTTCGGTTTCACCTGTTGGAAAATCGCCCACAATTGTACTAGGGTTGACTACAGATAGAGGAAAGTCATTCAGTCGCGCTTGTTGTCGAACATATAAATCTGCTAAAAATTTGTACCGTTCATAAGCATTGCCATCCTTCATAAACTGATCCATTTGCCATACATCGTCTTCCGTGTACGAGTTACTGTCATTAAACGGACTCATATACCCCACAACGTGAATAAAATGCTTTAATCCGTTTTTCTTCTGTATATTTTTAGCTAACTCTATCATTGAAATGGCTCCATTTGAGAAAACTTGTTTCGCCTCCTGATCTTCTAATAGAACATCCATCGTACCTCCAGCATGGATAATAACATCTGCTGCCATGGCTAACGTATAGTCTGTTTCTGACAAGCCCAATCGTTCTTCTTTTAAATCGCCTTTCACAATTTTTATTCGCTTTTTAAAAGTAGGATCTGCCCACGATAATTGATCAGTAATTTTTTTAGGATTACGTACAAGTAAAATTAATCTTGCCTCCTTTTTTTCAAACTCTTTTAAAAGCTCTTTCCCAATGGTTCCTGTACTTCCTGTTATAAAAATGGTCTTCATAGTGATCCCTCCTATTTAGTACTAATTAGTACTAGTTGAAATTAAATGAAAATGCTTTAAGCTAATAAAGCATTTCGCAAAAATCTTTGGCTGTTGTTATCAATAAAGTCGTATCTTGTAACGTTTCGGATAGGAGAATTGCCCCTTCCATCGTTGATAAGAACAAACTCCCGGTACTCGTACAGTTTAATGTACTTCTAAATTCGCCACTAGCAGCCCCTTGTTGGAAGAGCTCGACAAATACTGGCTGTAGCTGTTGGAAAAAGGTTGTGATTTTCTTTTTAGCTGTGTTAGGTTTCATTGGACTTTGAATGTATAGTGTAATAAAAGGGCAGCTACCTTTGAACTCTCTACCAATAATTTCTTGAGAGATGGCGCTTAAAAAAGTGATGATCCGTTCTTCTACTGACTGACTTTTATTCCCTACTGACTCTAGGATCAGTTCTTGATAATGATTACTCCAATACTCAATAACAGCAACTAATAATTCATCTTTACTTTTAAAATGATAGTAAATATTTGATTTTGAAACACCACTGATCCGCGTCACTTCATCCATGCTAGTATAACTATAGCCTTTAACAAAAAAGAGTCGTGAAGCAACATCTATTACATGTTTTTTATTAAATGGTTCTTTGGTTTTATTATTTTTCATATTAGTACTATACCGTACTAGTTATATAGAGTCAACTATAAAGAACCCATTTCTCTTCAACAACAGTTTCCCTACAATTAATTAGTCACTTATCTTGCCATGAAATCGAATGAATCTAATAAGTAAAGCTAGTTATAGACTTTTAAAAAAAAGAACCCTTTGATTTTCAAAAGGGTTCTTTTTTTCTTAGCAACATTAGCGTCCCAAATAAATCAAAGATACCAATAAATCCACGATAAATAATCAACTTCTCAATCCTTTGCTTCATCCTCTTCTCTTACTAATTCATCATATTTCTTGGCTTTTTCCTGTAATTGCGCAACATATGCTTCAAACGCATCAATACTTTGAAACCCATACCTCTTTTTTACATAAGTAATTGTCGGCATCCCTTTATCAAATTCTTTTTTAAACTCTTCTAGTGTCATGTTCTCTCATTCCTTTCACTCGTTTTCTTTTGGATAAAGCTTGTTCAATAATTCTTTTGTCGTTTTCATAAATTTTTTTTTTGAAATCAATGCAAGCCCTGCTGTTTCTGGATGTTCATCCCCAAGAATAACAAGTTCTTCTCCTATTTCGAAGTGTAAAACCTCCATTGCTTCTTTAGGAATACTCACTTTACCATCCGTTTTAATCGTTGTTGTCCCAAAAAAATGTTTCCCTTTTGGCGCAATACTAATGGTATCATTCACTCCATCGTAATGTAGCAATTCATCTATCGATACATCAAATACTTCTGCTATCGCGATACAATTTAGCAAATCAGGAATGCTTTCACCATGCTCCCATTTCGCCACAGCTTGCCTAGAAACATTTAGTTCATTTGACAATTCTTCAATTGATAAGTGATTGATCCTTCGTAAATAGACAATATTATTCGCAATGTTTAGTTTCTTATTTTTCATTCCATCACTCCTATACCTTATCGCTAGTATAGCGCTCTTAGGAACTAAATAAAACCAACTATGGTTAACATTTTTTGTTGCGTTTCGTTGCATTCTCTGAAGTGATAGACAAACGGCCAAGGTTACTTTGGATCGATTGAACTTAACGGAATTCAATCCTCTAGTTTAATCTACAAAGTGTATCATCACTTTGTAGTTACCCTCATACTTTACTTCCACCATTAAAAAAACTACGAAGATAGAAAACTATTTTTTCTACAAAAATGGCTCTTACATAAATAGGAGCATTTCCTACTTATGTAAGAGCAAGTATCTCATCGTTTTGCTAATGCAAAATGGCTTTAATTTCTACATAATCATCTAAGCCAAAACGACCATTCTCTCGTCCAAGTCCAGATTGTTTATAACCTCCAAATGGCGCTTTCGGTGAACGATCTGCCCCATTCACTATAATATTACCCGTCCTCATTTTTTTAGCTACTTCATATGCAACTTCCTTTGGTCCAACAACCCCACCAGATAATCCATAAATAGAGTCATTAGCAATTTCAATCGCTTCTTCAACAGAGTCATACGTGATAACAGATAGAACTGGACCAAAAATTTCTTCTTGAGCAATACGCATATCATTCGTCACATTCATAAAAACAGTTGGTTCAACATAATAGCCTTTTCTATCAATTACTGATCCACCAATAAATAAATCAGCTCCTTCATTTTTTCCAATTTCAATATATTTTAAAACAGTATCTAATTGATTTTTTGATACCATGGGTCCAACTTTTGTTTCTTCTCTTGATGGATCCCCGACAACAATTGTTTTGTAATAGTTAGTCAACGTACTTTTCGTATTCTCTAATTCGTTTTTTGGAATTAACAAACGAGTAAGAGCTGAACAAGTTTGTCCTTGGTTATCTAGGACTGTATTGGCTGCGGTTTTGATTGCTAAATCTAAGTCGCCGCCTTCTAAGTAAATCATTGCTGATTTCCCACCAAGTTCTAGTACTGTTTTTTTCACTCTATCTGCTGCACTTTTATATAAGTTTTTCCCGACTTCTGTAGATCCTGTGAATGAAACAACAGATACATCTTTATGTTCAGCTAAGTAGCGCCCTGCGTCACTTCCGTTTCCTGTAATCAAATTCACTACACCAGAGGGAAGCCCTGCTTCTTCAATAATTTTCATATATAAAATAGCGGTAAGCGGTGTTTCACTAGCCGGTTTGATGACTACTGTATTTCCAGTTAAAAGCGCTGGTGTCAATTTCCGTTGAATTTGATTTAACGGATAATTCCACGGTGTAATACAAGCAACTACACCAAATCCTTCTTTTATAACAGTTGCATTCTCCACTTCTTCTTCAAATTTATAGGTCTGGAACTCTTCTAACGTTGCTGTTAATTCTTTTATTGAAAGGGGGACTTGTCCACTTTGAGAAAAAGTTAAACTTGCACCTAATTCTTTTACGATTACCTCTGCAATTTCCTCTTGTCGTTCTTTTAATCCATCTAAAATTTTCTCTACATATGCTGCTCTTTCAGCTGGAGGTGTAGCATTCCAACTAGGAAATGCTCTCTTTGCCGAAGCAATGGCTAAATCAATATCTTGATGATTAGCTTGAACAACTTCTGCTAGTACTTCTTCTGTTGCTGGATTAATTACTTCCGCAAATTTATCCGAATGCGCCGTTTGCCAGTGACCATCATAAAATAGTTTTTCCTGTCTCTTCATCGTCTTCCTCCTCCGTTTTATTAAGTTAACCGTAGCATGGATAAAAAAACATGTCAAAGAGAACGACTATAACCACTTAAAAGTTTTATTTATATATAATAAGATAAAAGTGATTTACAACAATCAAATTTTTTTATAATTCAACAAATAGTGGTTCAACTTGTTCTCTAATAAAATCGATGCGATCCGTAATTCTTGGTGCAAAAAGAGCGGCTACTGAGATGACTAAATTATTTTTTCGATTCACATAAATCACATTTCCTCCATCACCAACAGCTGCAAAAGATTGGTCATTTTCATCAATCAACCACCATAAATAGCCATAGTCGAGCTGCATTTCTGTCCATTGACTCTGTTTTGTCAAACTATCGGCAATCCATTTTTGTGACACGATTTGTTGGCCTTCCCAATTTCCTTCGTTTAAATATAGTTGACCGATTTTTGTCATATCTCTCGCCGTAAGTGTCAGTCCCCAACCAGCCGCATTGTTTCCAATTGAATCTGCCACCCAGCAGCTGCTTGTTGTTGAATCATAAAAAGCCATCTGTTCTTCTTTACTATGAAAAGTGATTGTTTGCTCGACTTCAATCCCTAGAGGTAAAAATAACGTTTCCTGAGCAAATTCAAGAACTGATTTCCCCGTGACCTTTGTTAGAATACCAGATAAAATATCAGGACCAATCAACGGTGTATAACGAAATTTACCGATTTCTCCTTTACCGCCTAATAAATCGAGGGAAAATTCTACCCAATCAGAGCTAGTAAAATACTTTGTATAGGGATTTGACTTATATTTATACGGTGCGGTCATAGTCACTAGATCTCTAAGAGTAATCTGCTGAATCCTTTTTTCTCTTTTTTTAACTGAATAATCAGAAAAAAAATCGAGTACTCTTTGATCAAGAGTTTGGATCAACCCTTTATCTATTGCAATACCGATTAAGATCGAAACAATACTTTTCGTCGCTGAAAAAATATGGATGGTGCTTTTTTCATTACAGTCATTAAAATAGTTTTCATACAAGCAATTCCCATTTTTACACACCACGATACCTGCAACATTCTGTTGTTCTTCTTTGATAGTCTTTTCCAAATCAATCAGTTTGTCTTTTGTCATGTCATTCATTCTCCCAATTTTTTATTTTATCGTTGTCGTTTTCTAATCGGATAATAAACTTCCGTTACCAACTCATTTTCATTCGCTACCGTCGTTAAATCAGTCAAATACATTTCAAACAACGCATTTGAACATTCATACCCTTCTTTATCCGCCCAGTCGATTTGTTTGGCATACACGGAAGATAATTGGGTATACGATCCCTCAACGACCGTTTTTAAACAAAGTCCTGGCTCAAAGTATCTACTCCCATTTACAACTTCTTGTATCGGAATTGCAAATTCGGTATCCAAACCAAATGAACTAAATTCACTATCATGGAATAAAACCATTGGAGCACCAGTAATCGTTAATTTCTCCATTTCTATTTTCTTAACTAGTTGACTGAAACAGCTTTGATACGCCTCCTTAAACTTTATTTCATGCACCATTTTTCGAATAAATAAAAGAGATATCTTAGGAACGTCAACATATTGAACATTAATCACATCATCGGAAGAGATCATTGGTTTGCCTTGTTCCAGCAACCTTATATCTGTCTTAATTTGTTCGATTTTCTGTTCAAGTTCGTTGATTGTTAGTAAAAATAGTTCTTTTTTTTGGAATAACTCATTCGTTAATAGTTCAGTGGATACAGCTGTTGTATTAAGGACTGACTTTATTTCTTCCAAAGAAAAATTGTAAGACTTCAACCGATTTATTAATCGCATCGTCTCTAATTGCTCAATCGCATAATAACGATAGCCATTTTCTGGATTCACTTCCTTTGGAAAAATAAGTCCTATTTTTGCATAATAACGTAATGTTTTTGTAGATACTTTACAAACAAATGAAAAATCTCCGATAGATAACATTCGATCCGCCTCCAATTTAGTGACGTACACTCATCTTACAAGTTGACCTAAGGACAAAGTCAATACGATGAATGTCACATCTACTCTTCTTTGACAGTATCATGATTAAAAATTGTTTTCTATAGCAAAATAAAATAAGCATAGAAGAATCGCTACTTACTGTACTTCTATGCTTATAGGACTAATCTTAGTTATTATACTCTTATTGCTAGAGCCCTTATTCTAACTTCTCTTTCTCAATAGTATTAACTAAATAAACGGCATTAAATTGTTTAACATGTTGTTTTATCTGTTTAAGTACTTCAACTTCTTTTGTTTCATCTAAATCATAGATCGTTAATAAAAAATGCAAAGGCGCGTAAAATTGTAATGCCATTATTGAAGAATCTGCTTCAATATATTTCTTGTGTTGCATTTGTTTTTCAAATAACGTTGTTAAATACTTCAACGGCATATTGATAAATAGTTCAGTTACTAATTTTGAAGCTTTCGGAATGTTAAATTTCTCAGTCATCAGCATTTTTCTAGCTTTTGACAAAATATCATCTTTTAAATAAAAACGATAAAGGGCAACATATTGATTAGATAGTGTTTCTACATCTGTGGTTTCATATTTTTGAATCGTTTCATCTGAAATGGGGAAAACATACGTATTGTTGGCTTCTTTCAATAACTAAATTTATTGCAATATCTAATCGACGTTTGATTCCTCCTGAATAATTGGCAATAGGATGGTCTAAATAATCAGTCAATTCAAAAGTTGTAATCAATTGATTAATTTTTTTTATTGCAACAGTCGGTGTTATTTTATATAAACGACTCTGAAACAACCTATTTTCCATTAAGGTTAAATGTTCATCAATTGCGATTGTTTGGGCGACGCACGCTATTTTTCTCCGAATTTCATTCATCGTTTGATTAGATACTTGTTGATTTAAAATTTCAATAGTTCCTGAACTTGGTTGCTTGAAAGTAGTTAGTAAGCTGATTAACGTTGACTTTCCTGCTCTATTTTTCCCTAAAAGAGTAAATACCTCTCCTTGTTTTATCGTTAAATTCAGCTGATCTAAAGCTAATACACCTGTATTATATTTTTTCCTTACTTGCTTTGTGACTATCGCATTCATCTAGCTAGCACCTACTTTCTTTCCTCAATAGGCAGTAAAATTTCGGTAATATAATTGATTGGATTCCCTTTTAGAATAGGTCCAGGACCTTTAATACAGACTTCCCGAGTGGGGCCAACAATGTGTATATTATTGGTATAGATATACTGCGTTATTTGTTGATAAGATTCTGATAATCGCTCATAGCTCCCATGATGAATAATACTGATTGCACGAATTCTAGGAAGCTCCATCACAAAAACTTCGTTATGATTTGGCATTTCCAAAGTAGGAACACACAACTCCATTTCGCCAACATTAGTTACTTCATCAACTTCATAAATCATAAAAAAAGGAACACCGTTACTCTTCCCTTTGATCGACTTAAAAATAGTAGGCATATATTTGCCTGCTTTTAAAACGTCTCCTTTATAAGATCTCTAGGCCACTCTTATTGGTTCAATCTCTTTAATTGTAATTTGCGACTTCATCGCTACACTCCCTTTTTTTCTTTTGATTGGCAACCATAATTCATAGTCATTGGTTTCTTCCAAATACATCGGATAGACTTCAATATCTGCGTTGCAATCGTACTCATAATCAGCTACTGGTAGCCATTCATTATAAAATTTACGGTACATTTGAATCATTGCTTCTGGCATGATTCCTTGAGTAGTCAAGATAAGCTATGTTTGCGCTCCAATCACAAACTGTTCATATTTTGTCTGCAAAATTCTTCCTTTCGTTTCAAGACCAATCAGGTAACTATGAGTCTCTTCTTCTTGATATAATGTGATTCCATATAGTCTGTTCTCCAAACATTCTTTATGAGAACCGATTGTTGCGATTTCATTAGTAGCACTGAAATCCTGCCAAAATAAAGGAACTTTTTGAAAATTCGTTTCTATTTTTTCACTCAATGTGTACCTTTTCCCTAAAAACATCATTTCTTTTTTCTCTTCCACGCGATACCTAATTGATTTATCCCCACTAACCGTGATGGCCAAGCGAATCCTTGGATAAACAACCAATTCTTTTTGATTTTCCTTTACTTTAGAAGGCGGAAAACCATGAACCGATTGAAAGACACGATTGAAAGAAGTGGGCGAAGCATAGCTATATTTGAGTGCTATATCAATAATCTTATTTTGCGAATCCAGCAACTCAAATCCAGCATTGTTAAATTTTCGATTTCGAATATATTCAGATAACGGAAGTTCAACGATATAAAAAAATATTCGTTGAAACGCTGGCCAACTACAACCAGCAAGTTTCGCCAGATCATTCTCTTGAAAACAATTACTAAATGCTGCTCAACATAGTCTAATACCTCGTCAAATTGTTTTAAACTATCCATTACTTACCTCCTAAAACTAAGTTATCATGTTTCAACAAATTAAACCTCTCAATATAAATACCGAATATGTAAGGTCTATTGTTTTACGATAGTACACATAAAAATTAGTTTCATCCAAATAAAAAGACTACTGATTGCTCAAAATATCTTTAGACAATAATACTTGGTTATCAAAAAATGAAAGAATACCTAATCGTAAATATTTATCATTGAAAGGAAATCTTTCATTTTTCTTATTGCGATAACTAACGAAAAACAGAAGTTATTCGATGATATATCTTACCTAATTGCCTTTCGGAGCTAATTACTTTTATCGCAACTTCTTTACTTTGTTACTTTTTGAACTTATAATGAGAATGATTCTCAATTAATTGGAAAAGGAAGATGCTGATGAAAGAGCTAGATTTAAACCGTTCACTCGCTGATCTTGTATCAGAATATCCAGAGGTTCTAATGATTATGCACGATTTAGGTTTTAAAGAAATCAAACGGCCTGGTATGATTCAGACGGTTGGAAAATATATGACGATCAACAAAGGAATGAAGCTAAAAAAAGTCCCGCTTGAAGTAATTACGACTAAATTTGAGGCACATGGCTTCACTGTCATTGGAGGATAAAATGGATAAATTAAAGCAAGAACGTCAAGAAAAAATCGTAGATATCTTATCATTGCTTCATCAAGGAGGATCATTTGAAGAAGCAAAGGCTCTTTTTAATCAAACTTTTGAAGGAGTCGATGTCACAGAAATCGCAGCAGCTGAAAAAGCCTTGATTCAAACTGGTTTGAACCCTACAGAGATTCAAGAACTTTGCACGATTCATGTGGCAGTTTTTAAAGGTAGTATCAACGAAATCCACCATTCAAATTATGAGCATGAACAGCCAGGTCACCCGATCCACACGATGAAATTGGAAAATCAGGTGTTACAGTCCTTGCTTACTGATGAAATTGATGGGTTATTAGAAAAAATTTCCCATCAAGATTGGTCTATTCGTGGTCGTTTAAAAACTGCTTTGGATGATTTATGGCAATTGGATAAACACTATAGTCGAAAAGAAACGTTAATTTTTTCTTTTATGGAAAAATATGGTGTTGTTGCACCGCCTCAAGTCATGTGGGCAGTCGATGATGATATCCGCGAGATGATCAAAGAAATCCAAGCGTACATTCAAGAGGAACGTGCTGTATACAATATCTTATTGGAACAATGGGAAAAATTAAAAACTGAAATTGAAGAAATGATTTTTAAAGAAGAGGAAATCATGACACCGATGATTTTAGATATTTTTACGCTAAACGATTGGGAACAAATTGCGCGCGATAGTGAAGAGATTGGCTATGCGTTTATTACAACTCCATTGCCTTGGAAACCTAGTGCAGCGGCTCTCGAAAAAGAACAAGAAAATGAGCCGTTACGTTTAGCTGCTATTAAAACGGTTCAAGAAACTACTCAAGGGATTGCAGAGGGCTTAAAAGATGAACATACATCAGCAAATAGTACTCAAATGCGACTCCCCTCAAAAGAAACTGTTACTAATCAGATGCCGATTGAATTCCCAACAGGGGTTTTAGGTTTGCCCGAATTAATAGCTATTTTCCAAACATTACCTGTTGATTTGACCTTTGTCGATGCAGAAGAAACCGTTCGTTTTTATTCTGAAAGTGAGGCTCGTGTCTTTCCACGGACTAACTCTGTCTTAGGTAGAAAAGTCGTAAATTGTCATCCACCAAAAAGTATGCATATGGTTCAAAAAATCTTAGATGATTTCAAAACTGGAACGAAAAAAACGGCTGATTTTTGGATTGATATGGGCCCAAAACGGATCTATATTCGTTATTTTGCTCTTCACGATCAAACAAATCAGTATCTCGGTTGTTTGGAAGTAACACAAGATATTACCGAAATCCAACAACTTAAAGGACAAAAAAGGTTATTAGATTAAACAAAAATAATCATGAAATCGACTCAAATTGATCCCTTCGAACGACCTCTTTTTCATTCAACCATTTTAATCTTAACGAACAAGGCCTCTATCTTTTGCCTTGTTCGCTTCTTCTGTATAGGACTACTCAATTAACTAAAAAAAGAAATTGAATAGAATTTGATTCTTATTTACGTTATCATTAGTTTAGTAACTTGTCCTAGAGTCAAACTGTTGCTGTATTATGCTGTCTATTTTTTGACGACGATAATCCGCAACGCTATCAAACGCAACCAATCTCAGGAGAATCTAAATGAAAAAAATAACCTTACGCCCCTATCAACAACGACTGTTAGACTATGTACGAACCCACAAACAGCAAATGACTTATCATTTTGTAGCACCTCCTGGATCAGGAAAAACAATCCTCGGTCTAGCAATTCTAGAAGAAGTACATGCAAAAACGTTAATTTTGGTTCCTTCGCTTTTATTAAAAGAACAATGGATTAAAAATGCCCAAAAATTTCTAGATGTTTCTATCAGTAATACTCTCTTGCAACCTGAAACAATCACTATTACAACGTATCAGGCGGCTTATCAATATTTGCAAGACCAACCCGATTACTTTAATCAAAATAATATTGACTTTTTAATTTTAGATGAAGCGCATCATCTTAAAAAAAATTGGGGAGAACTACTTTTCACTGTAAAAAGAAAGTATCAAAAGCTTAGAAGCCTTTCATTAACTGCAACGCCGCCTTTAGACAGTCCTCAAATAGAGTGGCAAATGTATTTAGCCTTAAATGGACCGATTGATGAAGAAATTTCTGCTTCCGAACTAGTAAAGCGAAACATACTAAACCCCTATCAAGACTTTATTCATTTTATCCAAGCAGATGCTACTGAAGAAGAAGATTATCACTTTTTTTTAGAACAACAAAACGATATTATCGATCGATTACTCACAGATAATGAAGTCATCAACTATTTACTTTCTCAGTCGTTTATTACTGATCCACTTATACAAACAGATGCTATCTACAAGCATTTTGATCTCTATATCTCCATGTTATTGTTTTTGACTAATAATGGTTTTAAGTTAAACTCAGCGCATTGGAAAGTTTTAGGTTTCAAGAAAAAGAGCTCTTTCCCCATGATTTCCAAAGCTCAAATCCGTTTACTTTATGATTGGTTATGGTCCAGTAACCCAGACTTGAGCATTTTTACTTATTTACAAAAAGTTCATTGGTTAAAAGAAGAACAACTGTGCTTGTACCCATCTTTTCCAGTCGCACAATTAATCGGCAGCCACCAAAGTAGATTGGCAGCCATTGAAGAGATTCTTATTAAAGAAGAAGCAAACTTAGGGGCAAAATTATGCAGTGTCGTGCTATTTGACCGTATTGCTGAAGCAGCCTTTGATTTCCCAGACAATCCGACTTATTACGGAGTTGTCCCACAATTTTTACGTTTACAAAGCTTACTTCAAAAAGAAACAGAACTCGCCTTACTTTGTGGTCGTTTTGCTTTTTTATCTGAAAAGATTGCAACTACCTTTTTCAGCAATGAAACGTTCCAAAAACAAGTAGGTGTTCTAGGTTATATTCGCCTTAATTTAACAGATTCGAATCGCAGAACCATCGTTGAACAAGTAACTTCCTTATTGAACGAGGGAATCTTGCATGTATTAGTTGGAACCATTGCACTACTAGGCGAAGGGTGGGATTGTCCGAATATCAATACTTTGATTTTAGGAAATCGTTCCAGTTCTTTTGTTCAAACCCAACAATTGCGCGGTAGAGTCCTTCGATCAAAACCAGAAAAACCACTTAGCAGTATTTGGCATTTAAGCGTCTTTATAGATAGAGTCCCTTGGCAAGAACAACCTGAACTAGCTCCCGTCATCCGTAGGTTATCTTTTATTGAAGGAATCTCTAATGAGCAACTCCCGAAAACCATCACAAGTGGACAAGAACGATACAATTTTCCTGCTGAAGTCTCTGAACAAGCTTTACACCAATACAATCAAAAAAACTTTTACTTTATCCAACAACGTGAGCGACTCGCAAAGATCTGGGCACAAGCGTTAACAAACGGGTCACAATTATCTATGCCGCTATTTATCAGACCCACACGGCAAAACAATGAAGTTGTTACTAAAGAAATTGCTTGGCAACATAAGCGTTTGACTTTTTGGCAATCCTTTTTTCATGGTGATTTAACTCTTTATTTTCAACAAAAAAAAATGCAAAAGAAATGGCAAAAAACCTGCTATTTACGAAGTATTTTAGCTGAAAGTTTACTCCAAATTTATCAAGAACAGCACCACCTATCAAATCAAGTAAGTCTAAACATATCGATTGACGAACAGCAGTTTTCGGTTCGATTAGATGGAGCGACTTATCAAGAAGAGCATTTTTTTAACGATGCTTTAATTGAATTACTACAACCTATACAGGACACTCGCTATTTAATTCAACTAAGGAAACGGTACTTTGCGGTACCTAAAAATTTAGCGAAAAATAAAGAGACTGCTACGAAACTGATACAAAAAATACGTCAAAAACAAAAGCACTGTGAATTAATTTACACGAGAAATTTATTAGGCAGACAAAAATTACTCCAAGCGCGAATAGAAGCTCTGCAGCAACAAACAATTCAAATCACGCAAGAGCATTTATGGCATTAACATCAAGGAGGCTTTACTCAATGAACTCAGAAAAATTTGAGCAATTTGTTATGGAATTAAATAATTGCCGCGTTTGTGAAGCTAAATTAACTCCCGCCCCAGTGTTTTTGGGTGCAGAACAGTCCAAGATTGTTCATATTAGCCAAGCACCGTCTCTTAGCGTTTCACAAACAAAAAAGCCATTTACGGATGCTTCAGGAAAAAAATTACGCAACGAATGGTACCAATTATCAGAAACTGATTTTTATAATCCAAAGAATTTTTGTTTTATGGCAGTTGGTTTATGCTATCCTGGAAAAACAAAAAATGGTGGTGACAAACAACCACCAGCGATTTGCTCCAAGTTATGGTTAGATCGTTCATTGGAATTAATCGATAATCAAGCCTACTTTTTAATTGGCAGTAAAGCTGCAAAACATTTTTTTAAAGAATCCGACTTTAGTCAACTCGTTTTTAATGATCAAGAAATTAATGGAAAAAAGGCGTTTGTTTTACCTCATCCTTCTCCTTTGAATATCAAATGGTATAAGGATCATCCCAATTTTTATCAATATCGTTTGCTAGAAATACGCGAACAGCTTCAACAGATTTTAAGCCTCTAAACTTAACTCGAAAAAACAACTAAAAATGGACAACTTCAGCCATTTCCAGTTGTTTTTCCATTGTTTTTCTTAGAAATCATTATTAACTCTATTTTTTCACCAATTGAGAAAATTAAGTTTCTAATGTCCCTTGTGTTTAGCCTTCTTTTTCACTTGTTTAAGCTGAAACTTTTTAGCCTTCTCAAGTTCTTTTCGTTCTTTACTATCCGTTTTACGTGCTTTTTTCGTTTGTTCTTGCTGTAACTTCATGGCTTGTTGTGCTTTAGTTCCAATGCCTTTTTGGCGCGTTTGCTTGCGAATCTCACGCTGCATCCGTTTTGGATTCAATTTACAACGATTTCCAACTGTTTTTACAGCAGGGCTAAACGATAATGTAGCATAATGCTCCAAAATAAACGTATAAACCTGATAGTCCTTTGGTTCTGAACCAAAAATAACTTTAGCAACTGTCAGTTCCTCATTTTCAATTTTTTCAAATAATCCTACCCAAAATGGTGCTTCGAAAAAAATAGTCAATGATACTTGAACAACTGTCATGAAAACTCCTCCTTTAAGTGAATGACTCAAAGAATGGACGACCTAGGAGGAAGGTTACTGATATTCAAAAATGAATACGTCTGGACTACCAACCAGAACTGCAAAATGCGTTGTGTTTTTATCTTTGCATCTATAGTATAGCTGGTTTTTCTCATACGAACAATCGCAGAAATCACTTGATTTTTATTATCCAAATAAAAAAAGCATTACTTCTCAAATTCAATTTCGAGAAATAATGCTGTTTTACTTATTTTGCTTTCAAATGGAAACTCATCGTTGCATAATCCCCATGTAAAGTTGGATCAATGTAAAAACCAATATTCATCAATTCATCTCCAGTAACTTCTTGCCCTTCAAATTTATAGGTTGTCGTTTCGGCTAGCCCAGCTAATTTTAAGGTCACTAGTGGCGCTGAAGCTTCGGCTAATACTCTAAAATAAAAAACCAGTGCTTCTGATTGATCTTCTGAAACGAACATCCAAGCTGTATCATTTTCTTCAAAAGGATTTTTCAAACGAATAAACTGACCATACTGCAACAAGCGACGATGCTGTTTGTAAAAGGTTACTTGTTCCTTAATAGCTGTTTTTTCTGCGGCTGATAATTGAGTCAAATCTAGTTCATAACCAAAAACGCCAGACATTGCTACATTACCACGAATGGTCATGCTTGTGTTTCGTCCTGTTTGATGGTTCGGAACAGCTGAAACATGAGAACCCATTGTCGAAATTGGATAAACTAAACTGGTACCATATTGAATCTTCAAGCGAGCAACGGCATCTGTATTATCACTCGTCCAATATTGCGGCATATAGTAAAGGAAACCCGGATCAAATCGACCACCACCACCAGAACAACCTTCGAATAAGATTTCAGGATATTCATTGGTTAATTTTTCCATAAATTCATACAAGCCAAGCATATAACGATGCGCTACTTCTCCTTGCATTTCAGGTTCCAATAATAGGGAGTAGACTTCCGTCATGTTTCTATTCATATCCCATTTTACATAATCAATATCAACCGTATCAAAGATTGCTTTCATTTTTTGATAAATGTTTTCTCTCACATCGGCTCTCGAAAAATCTAACACTAATTGGCTACGACTTGGTGAATTGCCACGATTTGGAACACCTAAAGCCCAATCGGGGTGTTCACGGTAAAGCTCACTATCGACAGAAATCATTTCCGGTTCAAACCAAATTCCAAATTGCATGTCCTTTTGATGGACTTTTTCAGCAAAGTTTTTCAAGCCATTTTTGATTTTCCCTTCATATTCAAACCAATCTCCTAAAGAAGTATAGTCATCATTTCGTTTCCCAAACCAACCATCATCCAAGACAAACATTTCGATGCCTAAATCATGCGCTTGATCAACGATTTCCGTTAACTTTGTTTCATCAAAATCGAAATACGTCGCTTCCCAGTTATTAATCAGTACTGGTCGTTCTTGTAATTTGAATTTACCACGAATCAATTGGTGATTAAATAAATCGTGAAACGTGTCAGACATTGCATTCAAGCCATTCGAACTATAAACCAATAACGCTTCTGGCGTTTGAAAACTATCTTCTGGTGCTAAATTCCAATTAAAATCAAATGAATTAAGTCCCATAACCAAACGAGTTTGAGCATAAGGATCTTTTTGCACAATAATTTCGTGATTTCCACTATAAACAAATGAAAAACCATATGCCTCCCCTTGAAATTCCGTTGTGGTTGGTTCAACTAAAGCCGCAAATGGATTTTGTTGATGACTACTAGATCCACGTTTACTATCTAAACGCTTCACACCCGTGGTCACTTGTTCACGTGTCATTTGTCTCTCACGTCCCCAAGCACCGTTTAAATGAATCAGTTCAAAGGAGCGATTAGGAAAGTCTAATGATTGACTCGCTAGTTTATGAATATTGACTGTTGATTTCCCGTTATTAATCAGTTGATTCGAACGAGCAATCACATTATACTCGGCAAAAATCGTATAAAATAAACGTAGTTGTAGTTTTGTTACCTCATCTTCTAATATGATAATCAACGTTTCGGCTTCTTCATCTGAAGCGTAAGTCGCTGGCAAACCATCTAGATGAGGTTTTCCCGCTACAATTTCAAAATCAGCATAGCGAAAATCATTTAACCGATTCCCATCTTGATGAAAAATATGGTGAGCCGGTTCTCGAAAATCGCCAAAACCATTGCCAGGATATTCTGTTAATAGCGTATCTAAAGAAAATAACCGATCTTCTGCATTTGGCGGATTTGGTGAGAAAGAACGATCGATTCTTGGATAACGAACATTGCCTGAATAGTTCGTTACTCGTTTCCCAAAATAGAGATGAGCTAAATAATTGTTTTCTTCCACTTCCATCAAATAACTGATTTGATTATTAAATAAATGAAAGGTTTTTGTTTGTTCGTCAAAAGTGATCATTGTTTTTCATCTCCCGTCGTTAAAATTTGCTCAATGTTTTCTAATTCTTCTTTAGTAAAATGCAAATGATCTAAAGCTTTCACATTGGCTTCTAATTGCGATAAGCGACTCGCTCCAATTAACACGCTTGCCACACTTTTTTGTTGTAAGTTCCAAGCTAAAGCCATTTCGGCCAACGTTTGATTCCGTCCCTCTGCAACTTGATTTAATTTTCTAACAATCGCTAGTGTTTCATTTACGCGTTCATCCGATAAAAATGGACTGTCTGAACGATGGGCTCTGGAATCTTCAGGAATCCCATTTAAGTAGCGATTAGTCAACAACCCTTGCGCTAGCGGGCTGAACACAATCGAGCCAATTCCTTCTTCCTCCAATACATCAGTTAACTCGTTTTCGATCCAGCGATCAAACATGTTATAGTTTGGTTGATGGATAATAAATGGCGTGCCTAATTTTTTAAAAATTTGTAAAATCGTTTTGGTCTGTTCCGCATTATAATTAGAAATTCCGATATAGAGAGCTTTACCTTGTTGAACCAATAAATCTAATGCTCTAGCGGTTTCTTCCATAGGTGTTTCTTCATCTGGACGATGGTGATAAAAAATATCAAAATAGTCCACACCAACTCGTTGTAAACTTTGATCACAACTTGCAATGATATTTTTTTTAGAGCCCCATTCTCCATACGGTCCTGGCCACATATAATAACCGGCTTTAGAGGAAATGATTAATTCATCTCGATACGCGTGTAAATCTTCTTTCAAAATCCGCCCGAAATTGATTTCGGCTGATCCAGCTGGCGGACCGTAATTATTCGCTAAATCAAAATGAGTGATTCCACGATCGAAAGCACCGCGAATTGTTTTTCGTTGATTCTCTAAATTATCAACGTCTCCGAAATTATGCCATAAGCCTAAAGAAATCGCTGGTAATTTTAAACCTGATTTCCCTACACGATTATAACGCATCGAATCGTAACGTTTTTCATTTGCTAAATACATGTGACTCTCCTTTACATAAATTAAATTTTTTTATGCTATTACCTATTTCCTATCGAATCAATCAAGACTCACCTCTTATGGAAAGCGGTTACCATCCTTTAACAACCTTACCACACCATGAATTTTTTTCAACTTATCATTTCACTGAACCACTGGTCATTCCTGCAATAATATTTTTTTGGAAAATCAAATAGACAATTAAAATCACAACAATCCCGATTACATATGAAGCAAAAGATGGACCAAAATCACTGAAATATTGTCCTTGATAATTGTATTGGAACAATGGTAAGGTCCAATTAGACGCATCTTTATTTAAAATCAATAAGGGTAGCAAGAAATCGTTCCAAATCCATAAAGCATTGATAATCAACGTCGTCGCGTGCATTGGTTTCATTAATGGGAAGGCAATTTTAAAATACATTCTTAGTTTACTACAGCCATCAATTTCCGCTGCTTCATCCAACTCCACAGGAATCGCCGTTTTTATGTAACCAACGTATAAGAACAAGGTTTGTGGTACAGAATACGCTAAGTACAAAATGATTAAACCTGCAATATTCGACAAACCTAACTTGGTCATCATTGAAGTAATTGGAATCATAATCACTTGAAATGGAACAAAAATCCCTAAAATTAGAAAAGAATACATAATGCCAAAGGCTTTTCTGCGCGAAATATTTCGAGCAATTGAAAAAGCTGCCATTGGGATAAACAAAATAATTAATAAAATCGATACAATCGAAATCACAGCTGAGTTAAAGAAGTATTGGCTGATGCCATCTTCAATCAATCGTTGAAAATTATTCATTGTAAATGGATTCGGTAAGCCAAAGAAATTATTTGTAATTTGGCTTGTCTCTTTAAACGAACTAAGAACCGTTAAATAAAGCGGGATGAAAATTAAAATGAATCCCAAAATAAGAAAGGCATAATGCAACACTGGACTTTTTTGTTTCATTTCTGTTTCCCCCTAGACTTCAAATCGTTTAGATAAACGAATTTGAATGATTGATATAATAGCAATAACAACAAAGAGAACAACGGCAATCGCATTCGCATATCCGTATTGATTGCTCTTAAACGCATAATTGTAAACTAACAGACCCAGTGTAGTCGTTTTATCGCTTGGTCCGCCACCGGTTAACGCATAAATCAAGTCAAACGCTGTCAAACCAGATTTTAGCGCCATGATGAAAACCATACTCAACGATGGTAATAAATAAGGAATCTCAATATTTAAAAATTTTTGCCAATTAGATGCGCCATCGATTGAGGCCGCTTCTAAAACATCTTCTGGAATACTTTGCAGACCAGATAAAATAATCACGATTGGCATCGCCACACCTTGCCATAGTGCGACAAACAAGACACCCCAAAAGACTGTTTTTTCATTTGCAATCAAGTTTTGATCAAGAAAAGCAATCCCAAATCGTTCCCCAAGCTGAGGTAATCCGTAGTTAAAAATCTGTTTAAAAATCAATCCTAAAGTAACCGTACTTAAAACTGCTGGGAAGAAGTAGGCTGTTCTGAAAAAGCCTACTCCTTTCATTTTTCGATTTAAGAATCGAGCAACGACAATCCCCAATAAGATTTCTCCGACAATCAAGCCAATGGTAAAAGTAACGGTAAACCCGATTGATTTCATAAATTTCGGGTCAGAGGCAATCGTTTGAAAATTCTTCAATCCAATCATATTGTAATTAGAAGTCAGTCCTGTCCAATCCGTAAAGCTATAGAAAAAGCCTTGAATCATTGGAATGTAGAAAAAAATCAATTGTAAGGCAATAGGAACCAACACGAATAGATAAGCCCAACTATAATTAAATTTACTTTTTCTCATGTTTCGCTCCTCCTAAGAACTATTTCATCGTATCGAAGAAATTATTTAAGTTTGTTGCAAATTGGTCACGGTCTTCGCTGTTCACATATTCTACAGTCATATGATGGAACGTTTCTTCTGAGGTCCATTCTTTTTGCAACCAAACGATTTGACGGTCGGTAAACACATATTGTGTCACGCCTTCAGTTTCTGGGAATTTATCTTTTGTATCTACAGCGGTAACAGAAGTTGGCGCGCCATCGACATCATAGTATTTTTGCATCGCTTCTTTTGTCGTCATATATTCAACAAATTTTTCAGCAGCGTCTTTATTTTTAGAATCTGCTGCGATAGATAGAGCTAAATCTGCCGCTCCAACAGTCATCTCTTCATTTTCTTTCAAGCCTGGATAAGCAAACATCGCAATTTCAAATTCTGGTTTTTGATTTTGAATTGCTGGCAACGCCCAAATTCCATTAGGGAAAATTAACGCATCTCCTTTAGCAAAAGCGGCAACTGCATCATCGTACGTAGCTCCTGTTGCATTTTTTTGTCCATTACCATTCAATAAATCAAGTTCATTCGCTACTTGTTTAAAATCAGCATTTGATGTTTTGATTGCCCCTTTAGGACTATGAACCAGAGCATTGTTTGCGCCATCAAAACCACCGTCAACAGTTGCCCAAGCTAGTTGATGATACCCATTCAACGTCCAAGCATCTTGTTGTGTTAGTGATAAGGCAAACGGTACTTGATCTTTCGCTTTAATATCTTTTACCAATGTTTCAAAATCAGCCCACGTTTTTGGTGGTTCAATTCCTAATTCATCAAATTTATCTTTATTGTAGAAAAAGCCCCAAGCATTACTTGTCAAGGGTACATTGTAAACTTTATCATTGATTGCATAGGTTTCAGCAGCTCCTTCTTTTAAATTAGCTAGATATTCTTTTCCTGTTAAATCTTCAAACGTTCCTGCTTTCGCCCATTCTTGAAAATCAGCATTTTGTGGAAAAACGTTGATTACATCTGGTGCATCGCCACTTGATATTCTCGTTTTCAAAACAGTTCCTGCATCGGGGACATTGGTAAATTTCACTTTGATATCTGGATTCTCTTTTTCAAAATCTTTAATAATTTCATCCAGTGTCGCTTGCATTTCCTTTTTTTGGCTAAAGAATTCAATTTCTGTCTTGCCACTACTCGACTTTGACTCTCCGCTATTTCCACAGGCTGCCAATAAACTGATTGAACCAAATAGAGCTGCACCTAACACACACAATTTTGAAAATTTCATCAAAAATTCCTCCTTGCGCAAGAATGCGCTTTCTTTTATTTAAGTATAATTTAACGTTAACTAATAAAAAAGTCAATGATTTTTAGTAAAATAATTAATATTTTTACTAAAAATAAATTCGTTTAATTAAGTAAACACTAAAAACGATAGACAAAAGTCGGCAAATTAAGCATACAAAAAGTGACAACTCACAAAACTATAAAAACAAATTTCATGAGTTGTCGCTTTTTTATTTATTAACTATTTTTGTTACGTGACATCTTTTTCGCTGTCTCGTTCGATAATTTGATTATCTACTAAAACTTTAATCGGTATGGTTCGTTTACTTTCAATTCGTTCCTTCGCCAACAAAACAGCAAATTTACCGATTTCTTCCGTTTCCACGTTCACACTACTTAACGGCGGGGTTAAAAATTCTGCTACTTCAATATTATCAAAACTAACCACTGAAATATCTTCTGGAATTTGAATATTTTTCCGTTGCAAGCCACGATAAACTCCTACTGCGATTGGATCACTAGCTGCGATAATTGCTGTCGGTAACTGTCCCTCATGTTCGGCAAGAAACAAATCTGTTAACTCCAAAGCACTCAGCGTAGACCACTCACCTAAATAGGTCTTGATATAGTCTTCTAATTGATTTTTCTTCATCCACTCAATATAAGCTTCACAACGAGAATCATCGTCAAATACATGCTCTTTGCCAGCTATATCTAAAACGATTCTTTGGCCACCGATAAAGACAATATTCCGATGCCCCTTCGCGTATAAGCGATCTAACTGCTGAAAAGTAGATTGTCTTAAATCCGTATACACCGCGTCAACTTTTAAATTAGGATCGACATTCGGATCATCGATGACAATAATATTCGGGTTTTTCTGAGCAATTTCTCGAATCACTTCAGGTAAAACTTGACCAATCATTAAAACCGCTTCACTGTCGCTTAAATCAGAAGTATTTAATAGTGTTTCGGTCAACCGAATAATTTCCCCTAATTGAATGCCGCTATTTTTAGCTTGAGTTTGAATACCAATTCTAATCGATCTAAAATAAGGATCATCTAGCTCTTTCATTTCTGAAACAGTTGTGATAATACTAACTTGATGAAGTACCTTTTTACTTCTAACTTTCTTCTTATAGTCATAAAAACGAACGGCTTCTTCAATTTTCTTTTTCGTTTCATCAGTCACTTTTAAGGTTTTATCTTGATTCAGCACGCGAGAAACAGTAGCCGTCGATACTCCAGCTCGTTTAGCCACACTTCTAATTCCAGTCATAAAAAGCGCCCCTTTCAAGTTAACATTTTACATTATTTTAGTTAACAATTCAATATGTTACTGTCAATCTAGTAAAATCACACTCTTTTTACCTCATTTTATCTTTTTTTCATAGTAAACCCCCCCCTTATAACTATGTATTCAAAACATAATGTACAATTTTATTCAATAGACTGCTATAATCTAATTAACGAAAAAAAGTTGTGTTACTATATAAAACTAATGCTGAAAATCAATTAAACAAACATTTTATTGAATCTTTACAGAAAAAAGCAAGACAACTATCACTACTTTTGACACAGCTATTTTTGTACAAAAAACATTGGAGGATGAGTTAATGAAATTAGGGATTATTCGTTGCAATCAAACACAAGATTTTTGTCCAGGGACAAGATGTTTCAAAATCGTTGCAGATAAGTTAGACGGCTTTGATGATATCACAGAAGAAATAGAGTTGATTGGTTTTACAACTTGCGGTGGTTGTCCAGGAAAAAAAGCGATTCTAAGAGCAAAAGAATTGGTGAAACGAGGAGCAGACACGATTGCTTTTGCTTCTTGCATTCAAAAAGGAACACCGATTGGCTATCCGTGTCCCTTTGGTTCAAAAATGAAAAAATTATTGCAAAATAACTTACCAGAAACAATTGAAATCAGAAATTATACTCATAACTGACTATTCTTAACTGATGTTTTTACTAATACCTAGCACATTTTTATAAAAAAGGCTGAGGATAGAACCGAATCTAAACTGGTCTCCAGTAACTAACCTACTCTTTCTCAGCCTTATTAAAATAAAATCACCGTTTCTCTGCCGTAACTGGCAATAATTTAGCAAAAATCGGTGCTAAAACTAAATAAAAGCCTCCGTTACCAAGTCCGTGCATAAAATCAAAGTAAACACCAGATAAATAATACGGCAAAAAAGCTGTCATTCCATACACTTTTACAGAGATAACCGAAATAATAAAACCATACAGCAGCCCCGCAAATACACAATACAACCCTTTTAACCAAAAACTTCTTCTAAAAAGCGGGAGTTTACACAGCAAATAGAACACATACAAAACGATTGTATAACTAACCAGTTGGCTAAACGTCCAAACCCCCATCCCCATATACATATTGGTAATCAAAATTGATAACAATGCGACAACTAATCCTCTACTCAATCCGAGATAAAAGGTGATTAGTAAAAAAATCACTGTCATCGGCTGAACATTCGGAATAAATTGAAATAACGTTCTTCCAACTACACAAGCAGCAGTTAACATGGATAAATAAGCGATTTCTTTAATCGAAAAAAAATTTTTTTGTGGTTTCTTAGAATTTTTCATAGGTAAATACAACCTTATCCTTTGAATGGAGCGTAGTTTCGGCTGCACCAGTATTTACCATTTCATCATTGATTTTGTAAGTCCAATAATAATTTTCTTTTTTATTCTGTTCAATCCCATCAATTGCTGTAATCATTTGATTTTCTTCTACCAAATCAAAATTTTTCTTCATCGCATCCATCAAGGTGGTGCCTTCTTCAACAGTCACTTCTTTATTGGTTACTTCTTTTCCTTCCTTCACCAATGAAATATCCACTGTCATTTCAGTTACCATTGTACTAGAAGTGCTTGTGCTCGATTCTGCTGATGAACTTTCTGTTGTATTCGTACTAGAACATGCGGCTAATGTCACTAACCCCACTAAAATCAAGAAATAATTCACTTTTTTCACACTATTTCCTCCTATTCTTATAAAAAAAAAATAAATATTTTTCAATTCTTTTTTAGTATATCATTTTTCATTATTTAACCAAATGAATTTTAGAAAACAAAAAAAGTAGCCTTCACTTTAAACAAATGAACAACTACTTTCTAAATCGTTTTTTTCAAAACTATGGCCCTTTTTCTAAACTGATTGTTACACCTAAAAACCCCACTCATTTTTAAATAGGACTTTTTTGTGGTATGTCAAACAATTAATAAAAAATTGCTTGATCTGTTTTGTTGCCCATTTCGCAAATGGATATACCCAGATTTTACCGATTGCTAAAAATATAAAGGCTAAGCCAAATCTCCATAGGGTAAAACTTTGCAACTTAAGTAAATGAGCAGCCACCACAAGTAATGGTGCGAAGAAAAAAGAAAAAAACAATAACCAACAAGAAAACAAGAATGTTATCAAAGCCGCCCCAAAACCTACTAAAATTAAATCTAAAATAATCAATGGAACAATCGCACCTACCTTCACTTTCATAAAAAATCCTCCTCTATTTTTCCTGTTTTTTCTACGATGTAAACTCTTTTAGTTCTTTTTACTCTCTGAACGCATGATTGCACTACTGATCAAACCTAGACTACCCAATATCACTAAGCTCTTTTTCTCAAAAAAGATACCTGAACAGATAATGCCGCTCCCAACAATCAAATTCGTGATTGCACTCACATTCAAACTCTTACTAGTCATTTTAATTTTAGGTAATTTGACTGGTACATACATTTTTTCGTTGATTTGATTGATTTTATCATTTACTTCTTTGATCATATTTTCTCCCCCTTATTTATCTAATAGATACAATACATACTTCTGGTATGTATTGTAGTAAAAAAAACTTAAACCGATTTTATTTTTTTATCGCTTTAAGTAGATTTCGTACATCATTGATAAATGCTTCATCAATCATTGGAAAGTTAATCCCTTCATATAATTGTTGAAAGAAAGTTATCTTTTTGATTAATTGTTTTTCGTCAAGTTCATAAAGGGTTGGACCTAACCAAAAATTCATCGATAAAACTAGTAGTTCTGCAATTTCTTGGGGATATTCGGTTTCAATAGAGCCATCTGCAATCCCCTCATCAATAATTTTTTTTAAATAAGGAATCGTTTCATTGAACGCCTCGTTATAACGATCGCCAATCAATTTAGGATTTTTAATTAATGATTTCGCAGAAAAAACAATTTTTTGATGCTCTAATGACTGCAAAGCAAGCGAATTTATTTTTTTAATTTTTTCAAAACCAGATAAATCCGTCATATTTTCTAAGCTATTCATATCATTGACTTCATACTTATTTTTTAGAACTTGATTAAAGATCGCTTCTTTTGAATCAAAATGATGGTAAATAACCCCTTTAGTCAAACCACCCAATTGATCGATGATGTCTTGAACCGTTGTATTATCATATCCTTTTTCTAAAAATAATTTTTCAGAAACAGCAAGAATTTTTTTTACAGTCTCTTCTGGATGCTTATTTCTCGCCATTTTTTCTCACTCCACCTATACATACCTTTAGTATGTATAATACAAATAATTTCAGTATAAGTCAATAGTTTTTTCTAAAATAAACAATCTGACAGAATATAACTCTTTTCAATCAGTTTTCCAAGTGGCTTAATCATTCAAAAAACACTTTTAATGAACCTTTTAGTCACAAAAATATTGATTTCAACACTCAGAAATGGTACTGTATAATTGTAAACGCTTTCTAAAAAAAAAGGAGGATATTCTTTTGCCGAAAATTGATGAATTGATTGAAAAAATGTGTGGCGTAGATGAATTAATCGAAAAAATGTGCGGTATTGACGAAGAATGTCGAAAGCTAGAAGGATTGGATGAACCAAAAACAAGTGAAGAGATTGTCTACGAATGATTTTGTAGCAACATGTGATGATTAGTCTAAACCAACTACAGTGGAACAAACAGCACACAATAATCGCGAAAAACAACATGATTCAATGATACATTATACTTAGCACTTACTTTGTTATCGGAACAAACTGCTTTTTGTTCCCACCTCATCCACATCCACTGAAATTCTGTTATCTAATAGACCCAACTTATTTTTAAGCACACAAAAACAGACCCAACAAGCATTTAATTTTAGGTTTTTTCACCTTTTATCCGGAGTCATTGATTGCTCCAATTGTAAGTTAGCCTGTTAGGTCTATTTAGTTAGTAAGGAATACTTCAAATTCCCACACCTTTCTTTTTATGCTTATTTCTAAAACCTTAATTCATCTACACGTAATATTACTTAATACGTACCAATTAGTATTCTTTGTTCCAAATCATGTACTCATATTTACTGTTTACAAAATCTAAGATACTTAAAAAACTAATTGTGAGAATTTATGGTTCCTTACAAGACTTATTATAAAGGATAAACGTTCTTTTTGCAAGCGTTTTCTCCGTTTTTTTATACTTTTGTTAATCTTCAAAAATTATTCAAACTAATTAAAAAGTCTATCCTGAAGAAATCACCCACTTAATAAAATTCTTTTTTTCAGTCGATTGGAATAAACGACGATCAATCATTGTTATCACTTAGTTCTGGTACTTGAGTTACTTTTTTCTTGCCTTTTAAATACCAGGATAAACCAATCACATGTGCCAAATAAACAATCGCTAATGTAACTCGCATCACTATATTATCAACTAATAATGCCGGAATTAAAAAAACAACTAACATCAAAAGAAACATTCGTATCATGCCTTTTGTTGTAATCTTACGTTCAATCAACGTATTTTGAACATACTTTTGATAACTTTTTGACTGGACAAATTTTTGATACAACTTTTCAGAACTTCTAAGCCAGAAAAAGCCTGTTAGTAAATAAAAGACCGTCGTGGGTAAAAATGGCAGAAAAATCCCCAAAGTTCCCAAACCAAACGTCAACATGCCCAACAAAATATACAACCATTTCTTCATTTTTCTATTCTCCTTTTTCTATTCCCCTTGTTAATCCGCGATAGCCATGGCGCAGTGTTAAAACAGGATGCTGGAACAACATTCTAGGCCCTGAATACCGCATTATTTTTTTCATTTGCTCTCGATATTTAGGTTGATAACAATGAACGGGACAACGTTGACAAGTTGTTTTCGCCTCAGCAAACTGACAAAAACTTAAGCGTTTCCGTGCATAATTCAACATACGATCTTCTGAGATCGATGAGTCCGATCGTTTTCGATAGTAGAGTCGAATCATGACCTCTATCAATTGAATTTCTTCTAGAATAATTGGTCCAGAATTTTTTTGTCTCATTACTCTTTTTCTCTCCTGCTTAAAGCTTAATCTATGTATTTTACTCAGTTGCTAGTTCCTAACTGACTTTTTCATCCCTCTTTTTTAATTGTTGGATTGAAAAATGAATGATTGGAATATAATTAAAAACAAAGCTGATTCTTTGCCAAAAGCCTAATTGGGCGAACACAGTAGTTTTTGCCAGTTCTGGAACCCGAGCTAAGCCATACATTCCAGCAACTAGAATACTTGCTGCAAATAACCCGAGATAAACAACACTTTGCTTTTTATTATTCTGAGCTTTATACCATAAAAAAATCACTAAAGGAAAAACGAAGAATCCCGCATAGCCAACGCCTGAACCTATATTATGGACCCACGTAGAAAATGTCCACTGTGCTCGTTCGGTATCTACACTAAACAAACCAGTAAAAATACAATCGCCAATTCCGTATAAGCCAATCGTTGTCGCTAATAAAATCCCCATTTTTCTTGAAACTTGTCTACCGATAGCATACAAAGCTGGTAAAGCTAACACATAAAAAGTACCTGCTACAACTGACCAAATCAAAAATGGTTCTCTTACTGGACTTCCTACTTCGCCTAATAAACTCATAACATCTTTCATTTGACTGAATGACGCATAAAATAGTCCTAATACATAAGGAGTTAAAAAATCACAAAAGACTCCGATTAATAAAAAATAAAGACCATATTTCTTGATTATTTTCATCTAATTAATACCCCCAACTTTTTCTCAATCAAACGAAACGCTAAAAAACGACTCTAATACTAGCTCCTAACTTTTTCTTTGAACTGGCTAGCTGTATCCTCATTATCTATTCTATCTTTGAATTCAAATAAATTCAAAGATTCGGGAATCCTAATAAAAACATTTAATACCGAGAATCCCGTTTTTACACTTATCATTGAATCGTTCTATTTTCTGTATTTCATTGTAATAAGAAACTGTTTTGGTTTTTTCCGCTTATTCTTGCTCATATAAAATACCATTCAAGCGCTTTTTATAACCATTTAGGCAGATACTTCTTTTTGTTGTTTTAAATTGTATAAAATGAAATTGTTCTTGTTTTTGCACCAGAGATGGTTCATTTCTGTTGGGAAAAGCTTACTTGCAACAACTTGAACAATTGTTCGAAAGCACAGTTATTTTTACTGATATTCAGGATTTGTCTGAGGACTGCAACAACGAATACTTTAAACGCTTTATTTCTGCATCACAAGAATGGCGAATTGTTTCTTTACACCACAACAATTCGATTCCCCTGACAGTTTCAAACCTATCCTAGTAAAAATAACTGTGCTTATAAAAATAAAAAAGAAACTCAGTTTTAAGGAGGAAAAGATGGAGAAAAAAAGGATGTCGATTTTTATTGGAATTAGTTATGGAATTCCATTAGTATCAGCTATTTTAATGTATATTGGTTACACAAAAAAATTGAATTTAGCTGCTTTTGCAGCTATGTTTATGTATCTACCTGCTATGGCAGTCATGGTCGGTATCTTACTAACTAACAAAAATAAATTGATTCCAAAACGTTTTTTTATCAGCTTTATTTTAGTTGCAATCATTGCTATTATCTGTGCATGGTCCAGCGTATTATTCCCAGCTGATCACTGGCCAGTAATCATGGAAATCATCAGTATGATCGGTTCTATACTTTTAAGTATTTTTCTTTTTACAGAAAAAAAAGAAAAACGAATCGCTTATGGGCTAAAGGGGACACACTGGAAGATTTCTTTTGGTCTGATTGCATTATTTCTTATTCTATATGTGCTCAGAAATTTTCTTACTTTTAGTTTAGGTGGACAATTTACTTGGATCATTAAAAAATTTTCCAAAAGCGAATCTTGGCTTCAATTGATGATCACTTTTGCATTATATTTGGTTAACTGGATTATGTACTTTGGTGAAGAATATGGTTGGCGCTATTATTTACAACCTATTTTACAGAAGAGATTTGGTACATTTAAGGGAATTCTTTTGTTAGGTTTTGTTTGGGGGATCTGGCATGCTCCACTAAATTTCTTTTTTTACGCTACTCCTGATATCGGTATTTTTAGTTTATTAGGCCAAATCGTAAACTGCACAGGTTTAGGAATCTTTTTTGCTTATTGCTATATGAAAACTGAAAATATTTGGTTAGTCACTATTTTTCACTATATAAATAATAACTTAGTTGCTCTATTTAGTGATCCTACAGCCAGCGCCAACACAAATTTCTCAACTACTGAGATTGTTCTGTCTACACTAACGACTACTATCATTACACTAATTATATTTTCATCTGTTGCTCTATCAAAAAAATTCAGACAAAAATCACAACTCCCGACTTCAGAAGAACGATTTTTAAAAGAAAAAGCTGAAATAGATATGTATGTGTAAGCAGCTAAAAACAAACCTTGAGATGTCTCTAAACTTCTCAAGATTTGTTTTAACGATCGACAATAAATCAATCAATCACTTCTCCATTACTTTGAATCACTTTTTGAAACCAAGTAAAACTCTTTTTCTTCAATCGTTCCCCACTTCCTTGACCATAATCATCCAAGTCTACATAAATGAAACCATATCGCTTACTCATTTCACTAGAAGAACAACTGATGATATCGATAGGCCCCCAAGCGTAATAACCTCTTAAATCCACTCCGTCTTTAATCGCTTCTTTCATCGCTTGAATATGATCTCGATAGTAATCGATGCGATAGTCATCATTGATTTGTCCCTCTTCCAGTTGATCAAAATAACCAATCCCATTTTCGGTAATATAGATTGGACATTGGTAACGGTCATAAAATTCATTCAGTGAAATTCTTAGCCCAATTGGATCAATTGTCCAACCCCATGGATTTGCCGGTAATTCCTTATTTCTATAAGGACCTGAATTTTGATTATAAGCATTTTTATCACAAATTTGTGTGTAATAATAAGAAAAAGACATAAAATCAGCTGTATTTTTTAAGACTTCCTCATCATTTTCACCAAATGTTACGTGAATTCCTTTATCTTCGAAATAACGAAAGGCATAGCCAGGATACTTACCTCGTAGCAACACATCGGCATAAAAGTATTCCATTTGATTTATTTTTAAAGTGGCTAAGACATCCTCTGCTTTACAAGTAGCAGCATAAGAAGGGCCACTGCAAAGCATCATCCCAATTTCATTATCTGGATACTTTTCATGTGCATATTTCGTAATGTATGCACTAGCCACCATTTCATTATGCACCCCTTGATATTTAGCAGATAATAAATCCTCCACTGCATCTTCTGTAATGCCTAAATGATTGAACGATTCGTGAACAATCAAATTGATTTGATTGACAATGATCCATTTTTTTACTTTCGTATGATATCGATCTAGAATGACTTTCCCAAATCGAACAAAAAAATCAATCGTTTCCCTTGAATACCAGCCTTTATAATGAGTCGTTAAGTAAAGTGGCAACTCATAATGAGACATTGTAATCATTGGTTCTAAACCATTTTTCAGCATTTCATCAAATAAATCATCATAAAATTGTAGCCCAGCTTCATTTGGTTCAGTCTCATCACCATTTGGAAAAATTCTAGCCCAGTTAATAGACGTTCGAAAAGTTTTCAATCCTAATTCAGCCAATAATTTCAAATCCTCTTTGTACGTATGATAAAAATCAATCCCCCAGCGTTTTGGGAAAATTTTATCTTTATTACTCATCGCCGCTTCAATATCGGCTGTTGTGATTTCCATATTTGATTTTTTTTCCAATTCAATGTCATCACGGAATTCATTGATATCGGCTACACACCAACCTTTACCATCAATATTCCAAGCTCCCTCTGCTTGATTCGCAGCAATCGCTCCGCCCCATAAAAAGTCTTTTGGAAAACCTTTTGGTACCTTATTCATTTTCTTCCCTACTTTCTAGTTTTACTTCTAATCGTTGAATTCGTTCCTCATACCTATTAAAAATAGCTAGCAGACGTTTTACGATATTGATTTCACTATAAATCGTCATTAAAGTATCTTGAGCATGCGCAAATAAAACGGAGTATTCACCTTGAGCACCCAAGGTTTCTGCAGTGATTGCATCTGTTTGTATGTGATGCGCTTGAACAATTTCAGTATTAGCCAACTCCATTTTTTCTGCAGCACGATCAAAATCACCCGCTTCAACCGACTTTAAAGCTTCCATACAATATTTTCTTGCATCACCTGCATGTAATATAATTTTCATTGCATCTTGAACGACTTTTTCTTGTACCACTGAAACACCTCCATTTTCTTTCTATATAAAAATCAATTTTTCACTGCGGTTTCCTCTATTTCTTTATCATATTCTTGTTTTTCATAAACTTTAAAAAATGGATACCAAATCGCAGCTGCCACAATAAAAACCAAGAGCATCAAGAGAACACCTGAAACCGAACCAGTTGTCAACCAAGTTGAAATCGGAAACGGACAATACCACATTTGAAACATAATTGTTGGTATCGGAGCAAAAGGAATGATTTTAGTAAACAACCAAACAATCAAAGGTAAAATCAATCCTTGCAGCCACATCGGAACCATCAGAAGTGGATTCCATGCGATACATCCAAAGACAACAGGTTCATTGATATTAAACACCGTCGGGATAATCGAAGCTGTTCCTAACGCTTTTAATTTTTTGGATTTTGATCGAACTAACATAAAGACTAGCGGCATTGTACAACCGATCCCTCCAATCCATAGATATGCGGAGTAGATTGTTGCATCTGTCACCAAATTTAAGGCATTTCCATCAATATTAGCTTGAATTGCTGCTAGTAATACGGGGTTAAAGACAGGTGTCAAAACCCACGTCGAGATTCCTAGTGAATACAAGAAGCAAACAATCAACATCATCAAAGAAAAACCAAATGGCGTTTCAATAATTGTTTGTAATGGCATAAAAATGGCTAATACCGTGTTATATACATCTAAACCAAGAATATCAACTACCGTCCAACCCACTACAATCACAATCCCAATCGGTAACATTGCATCAAACCAAGAACGAACAAAATCAGGAATTACAGATTCTTCACTAAAAAAAGAAAATTTTCCGAATAAATTCAAAATAAAACCAGCGAATAATCCAGCCACGATAGCAATAAACATTCCTCCAGCACCAAGAGCACTATGGTTAAAACCAGGTTCTCCATCAGCAATCACTTGTGGCGAAATAATAATCAAAAATAAAATTAAGCCAGACATTCCAGCATTGATTCTTTGTTTACGCAGTCTTTTCTTTTCCATTAAATTGAATGGGATTAGAAAAGAAATAACCAGTGAAATCATACCCATCGTCCAACCAAACGGAGTCCAAAAATTTGGCAAATTAGGAAAATATTCATTTAGTATAGCTAACATACAAAAAATAGAACCTAAAAAAATCAAGGGTAAGGCTTGCATAATTGAATCTTTTAACGTCACGATCCAAACATTATGATTGATCTTATTCATCTTCGGTGTAAAACTATTTTCTAACCAATCAATTAAGTTTTTCATTCCAATTCCTCCAATTAACGTTTAATTCACATTCTCTAACAAATGTGCTAGTGCTTGTTCACCATTCAACGTCGCATAGTATTCAGGCTTCATTAAGATTACTTTCACATTCGAATCACCCACAAATTCTTCCACTTCATCCATGATATAAGCCAAATGCGGTCCTACCATCAAAGCATCAATCTCATCAATATAATTTTCAATCTCACTTTCTCCTCTTGCTGTAATCTTGATATCTAATCCTTTATCAGCAGCAGCTTTACGAATATTTGCTGCCATAAAACCAGAACTTGCACCTGAACCACAAACTAGTAGTACATTCATTTTCGTCATCTCTGTTCCTCCTATAAATAATTAAATTGATAGCGCTATCATTTATAGTTATACTATAAGAAACATCGAGAGGTGAAACAACTATTTTTTTGCACCGCACTGGTGAAGAAGGGAGTATTTATTATGAAAACTAAGTATATAAGTCTATTACAATATTTAAATGAACAAAATAATTGGTGTTCTTCGAGTCATTTAGCTGAACGATTCTCATTATCTAAGCGAACCATCAAAACTTATATAGCGACCATTCAAACCACTGAACCTAATTTAGTCATTTCATCTAATAAAGGGTACCGAGTGAATCAAAGCAAGTTGGTATCCTTTTTCAATACTATTCAAACAAGTATTCCTGATACTCCAGCTGAACGTCAAGCTTATCTTTTATTAAAATTAACAGCGACAAAACAGCCTCTTTCTATCTTTGATTTGGCTGAAGAACTTTATATCAGCGATTCTACTTTGCTAAACGATTTAAAAAAATTGAAAAAGCAATGTCAAAAGCACTCACTAGAAATCAAACAAACGAAAGATACCTTGCAATTATTAGGGACTGAAAAAGCAAAACGACAACTGATTCATAGCGTTCTACTAACCGAATTAGATAGCAATTTTGTTGATATGACTAAATTACAAGAAAGTTTTACTGCTTTTGATTTAGATTATATTAAAGAAATTGTAGCTGAGGTTTTTTCAAATTATGCTTTTTTTACCAATGACTATGCTCTCACAAATATTATTATTCATTTAGCGATAGCTATTGATCGGATGAAAAGTCATTTTCAATTCCCAATTTTAGAGATACTCGCTCAACCTGTTATTCCACCGTCTATTTATAAAATTGCTGAGAAGATTGCAGAAAATATTTCCGTTCATTACAATCTTGATTTTCCTATAACAGAAATCCAAGATTTAGCTTTATTAATCTCAGCTAACGGCAGCAATGTTAACTATACTCAAATTTCTGTGAAAGAATTAGAACAAGTGGTCGACCCACATTGTTTACAGCTTGTTTCAAAAATATCTGAGAAGATTGAAGAATTATACTTTATCAATACAAATGAACCTGATTTTTTGATTCGTTTTACACTACACATTAAAAATTTACTTTTTCGAATAGCTAATGGCTATTCTAGTAGGAATCCAATGACTGAAACGTTGAAAAAAGACTGTCCGCTAATCTATGATTGCGCTGTACAAGTTTCACACGTCATACAAAAAGAGCTCGCTCATACCATTACAGAAGACGAGATTGCTTATATTGCCTTTCATTTAGGCTATGCGTTGGAATTACAAAAACAACGAAAAACAAAAATTTCTTGCACTATTTTAGTACCACATTACTATAATATGAACGTTCAAATACTGGAAAAAATTCAAAAAAATTTTGTTGACGATTTAGAAATCCATACAATTCTTACCAGTGAAAAAGAACTTGATTATGTCGAAACTGAATTGATTATTTCCGCAGTAAAATTAAAACATGTAGTCACTACTCCATATGTAGTAATAAATCCTTTTTTTACATTGGAAGATCGCCAACAAGTTGCCGCAAAAATCTTTGAAATCAAAGAAAAAAAGCGCAGGAATCAATTTATCCATAATTTTTTGTCCATCGTAGATGAAAAACGCTTTTTTTACTCAACAGAATCGCAATCTTTTGAATCTTTATTAGCGGATCTTTGCTCTCAAATGGTGACAGAAGGCATCGTAAACAAACAATTTTTTACTGAAGTAATGGAACGTGAACAACTTTCTTCTACAGCATTTGGAGCTGTCGCAATTCCTCATTCTCTATCGATGAACGCTAATCAAACCAGAATCTATATTGTTGTAAATCCAACAGGCATTCAGTGGCAGAAAAATAAAGTCATACTCGTTTTCTTAATTTCGATTAATTACCAAAATCGGCATATTTTTAGAGAAATTTTTGATGATTTAGCTACGATTTGTACCAACGAGCAAAATATTCATACACTTAGTCATGCTACTTCATTTGAACAGTTCATCAAAAGCCTAATCAGCTGTTTTTCTTACGAACAGCATTAAGCATATACATCAGCGGTCTTCTTTTTAATTTTTACTGAATAATAACAGGCAGGATGTCTCATTCTATTATCGATTACTTACAACTATTTTTCCTTTCACATGTCCTTTTGCTAAATAACTTAATGCCTCTTCCATCTCTGAAAAAGAATAAATGCGATCAATTACTGGAATCAATTGCTCTGTTTCAAGTAAATAACGTAACTGACTTAAATCATTTTTCTGTACTTTAAAAAACAAAAATTGATAATTAATCTGCTTGAGCTTCGCCCTTAGAACTGCCGGTGAGCTAATAAGTCCAAACACTATTTTTTTGTATAAGGGATAGTGATACTCTTTCCCGTAACGCAAAGTCGGCAACCCTCTAATCGTTACTATTTGTCTTTGTACTTTGGAGGCCTTAAGTGCTTCAATCGTTGTTTTTCCACCAACTGTATCAAAAATTTTATCAAAGGATTCTTTATTTCCTGCTAACGTTTCATTTTCATAATCAATTATCTGATCGGCACCTAATGATTTTACTAGTTCTGCGCCACGACTACTCGCTGTTGTAACGACCGTTGCGCCTAAGTATTTTCCAATTTGAATCCCTAATGTTCCCACTCCGCCAGAACCACCCGTCACTAACAACTTATCTCCTGCTTTTACTTTAAGCAAATCATTAAGCGCTTGCCAGCTCGTTAGCCCAGCTAAAGGAATCGAGGCTGCTTCTTCATAACTAAGATTTTTGGGTTTCAACTCGATTTCATCACAATCCACAACAATATAATCGGCCAAAGCACCCATTTTTGATTGCTTTCGGCAGCCGAAGACAGCATCTCCTACTTGAAAATCAGTGACTTTTTTACCAATTTTCACAATTTCTCCTGAAAAATCATTGCCTAATACTAAAGGCATTTTATAAGATAATAATGCTTTAGAAGCTCCTAGGCGAACATAGTTGTCTAATGGATTCAAGCCAATTGCCTTGATTGTCACCAACACTTGAAAAGCCTCTAATTCTGGAATTTGTTCCATTCTTAAATGCAACGGACTCTTTTTACCATAATAATCGATTTGATATTGTTTCATTTCCTTTTTTTTCATTACTTTAGCTCCTTAGAAAGTAGTTTATGCTATACTACTATCCAAGGAAACTTTATACAAGTACGCACATTTTTGTTCCTTCAAATACGCTAATAAATAAAAAATTGTATAAAAACTTTAGAACAACTAATTTCATAATTTTTCTGGAAATTTAGAAAGAAAATGGAACTTATAGGTGAACTCAAGCGAGGCTTTATAACGATGTATTTCAGCTGAATTACGAAACTATTCACCGCTATCGGTTTCAGAAATCCCTTAACTTTTCACTAAAATTTCTGAAATAAACGGATTTCTCTATAATTTTCAGATAGTTCATAGAAAGGAAGGTCATTTTGAAAAAAGATTGTTTAGGAATTCAAATTTTTAAAACTTTAGGTGGGAAATGGAAACTACCCATTATTTGGATTGTTTCAAAAAACGAAGGAATTCGATACAATGAATTACGCAGACAGTTACAAGGAATTACCAATACTTCTTTGACTCGTGCTTTAAAAAGTTTAGAAGCCAATCAACTAATCATTCGAAAAAATTTTGAAACAATCCCGCCTCACGTGGAATATTATTTAGCAGATAAAACACAAGACATCGTTCCCGCACTGGATGTCCTTGCAAAATGGGGAGCAGAAAATATTTTTGAGCTGTAACTACTACATAGTACCAGTACAGTTTATGTTTAATTATAATGATCTACCTAGTAAATCCTCTAGTAACTAAATATAGAGGAGAAACTAAGTAGATCATTATTTTTTATTCTATTCTCTGTCTACTTCTTTTGGTAATAACCATAAATCGAGTTAAAAAGAATAACGAAAGTATCAAAAAGAACGTTGGAATGATAAATAATCCTGTACTGAAAATAGTATCTCTTGGAATAACTTGAATGGTCTCGCTCATCATTCCGTTCTCAGCGCTAGTAAAAACTTGAATCTTGTTTACGAAAAATGAAATATTTCTGTCAGCAGCAATAATGGAACAAGTAATTGAAAAAGCAGTTATAACGAATAAAGTTACAAATAGCCTAAAGTTTGTTTTAGACGTCACTTTATAGCCTCCTTTTTTACAATGAAATTAAAATTAGTTGTAAATAGCATATCAAGCAAAACGAATAACTAAAAGAGAAAATCGCTTTTCCTTCTTTCCCTTTCCAGCTCTTACCATAGCCATCTTACTATTATTTTTACTAACATTTTTAGTCCTTTCACCATTGTCTCATGGTTTAGAAAAAAATGAACAAACGTTGCTACATCAGCTTTTAGAAGGGATTTCAACTAGCTGATTTTAGCTAAAAAAATCGAAATTTATTGGCGAATCTACCGCTGTGGCTTATGATACAAATATAAACAAGCGCAAGATTTTACGTTTATCGATAAATAAAAAATCTCCGCCATTTTTGGAGGGATTTTCTATGAAAAACAAAACAAACAAACTACTAATTATTATTGGATTCACTACTATTTTAGGCATTGCTTTGATCTTAGTCGGATTTGCATTCACTGACAGCTTTGGCCAAGCTGAGGACAAGAAAAAAGCAGAAACAAGCAAAGCAAAAGTTACTATGATTGAAAATGTACCAACTGAAAAAGATACTACAAGTAAAGACAAAAAGAAAACAACAGATAGTAGCACAGCAAAAAAAGAAATAGTTACTGAGAAAAAAGACACTGAAGCTCCAGTCGTTAGCGCACCTGAAGTAACGGTTTACCAAGGAGCAGAAGTAAACGTGTATGATAGCGTAACTGCAACAGACAATGTAGACGGCGATATAACAAGTAAATTAGTTGCCGAAAATGAGTTAGATACGTCTACTGTTGGTACATTTACCGTTAAATTTTCAGCTACTGATAAAAGCGGAAATGTTGGCTCAACTGATCGCGTTTTCCATGTGATTGAAAATGAGGTTCAACCAGAATCACAACCTGTCGCTGAAATGCCTGCTGCAGAACCTGTAGCAACGGCTCCAGCAACACAAGCAGCGCCCGTCGCAACAACACCAACCTATGCACCAATGACTCTTACTATGAATGGTACAGTAATTCCTTACCAAAATGGTGGGCAAGGTGCTGGTCAAAGCATTATTGATGCAAACCCTAATGGCGTCGCTTCTACTTGGGGAGGGGCACCTGTTCAATCTGGCGATGATGGACAAAATACTCATTTTATTGGACATAACCCTGGTATCTTCTCAGCTGTCTTTTCATTAAGCATTGGCAGTCAAATCGTTGTCACAGATGCGGCTGGAACACCAACTACTTATACAGTTCAATCTTTACTACAATTAGATGATTACGGCAATGAAGTCGGTACAGGCACTAATTACTTTGACTTTATTGTAGGAACTGGTGGTGGCGAAAGAATCTCTTTACAAAGTTGTATCAATGATGATATCAATTTGTTCGCTATTGCTTATAAATAAGTGTTGAAAACAATTTTAAAAAACGTGGGTGAGACAAAAGTAAAGAACACTTTTGTTTTATCTCTTAAAACCGAACAAACGGCATAAAACAATCAGAATCTCGGCAATTTCCTAACCATCATTCATTGCAAAGAACGCAATAACTGCTGGTTCGTCCAATTGCTCGATTCTAAACGATTGTTTAATGACCTGATAAACGGTGGTGCAAAAGCAGCTCCTTCGGAAATAAGCCGAAATTTACCAAAAATTTAAAGAGCAATTTTCGGAAATTCCTTCTTATTGCGATAAACCACGAAGAACGTAGTGATTCGATGATGCATCGTACCTACTTGGTTCTCGGAGCTGACCGCTTTTTGTCCCAACCTATTTCCCAAATAATCAAAATAGAAAAGTGTACATTGCATACAAAAAGGCAATGTACACTTTTTTGTTTTTCTTAACTCTTCTTGAATATTAAAATAGAGGTATTTAGCTTCAAAAATTAAGTTGGTACGAGTTCTCATCAAATTGCTTTATTGCTCGGATCTATCACAATAAACAACCACTCACGAAAAATTGCTACTTTGATGTTTTTAATTTTTTTGCTTATGTTTATCCGTTTTTCCAACCAAATTAGGATTCATTTGAAAACTATAAAGACATGCATTTTTTTATTAAAATAACAATATATTAATTACATTTATATTTTATTATCAATCATTTTATTTGCAAATAACAAATAAAATAGAAGTTAATCTTGACATTTTTCTCATTTGATATACAATTGTACATATTAAAAGAAATATATTTAAAAGTTAAAAGGTAGGCTACTTATGAAAACAAGTACTAAGGGATTTTCTCAAGAAAAAAAGGTAGAATTAAGAGACATCCTGTGTAGGGAATGTGAAAAAAGTTGGGGAACTAACGGCTATAAAAAAACCAAAATCGCTACATTAGCTAGCAAAGCAGCTATTTCTACTGGTTCATTTTACTTATTATATGACTCAAAAGAAGACTTATTTATTGCTACCCTAAATAAAATCCAAGATCGCTTAAAAAGTACTTGGCGTGCTATTTTAACGTCTGAACCATCCAAAATAGGTTTGATTGAAGCGATGAAATTTTTATTCAAAGAATATAAAAAATCGCCTTTCCTCTATGATTTCTCAAATCCTGATTTTCTATCTTTCGTTAGCAAATTATCGTCAAACTTTATAACAGATTTTAGAATCAATAACTTGATTTTTTTTGAAGAAGCTTTAGAAATTGCACATTTGAAACTTAAGATAGGCAAAAATAAAGCTGTTGAAATTATCCAGACTTTATTAACATTAACTATTATTAGTATTCGTGATCGAATCACTAATGATTTTGAAAGTGTTTTTGAATTCATTTTGAAAGCTACTATTGACAACGTAATCGAATAATCAAAAAACAGGAGGAAACCGCATGGAATCTGAAATCACCGATTCATTAAACGTTACTGTTTCTTTTCAACAATCCAAACAACAATGTTTAGCTAAAGCTTCTACTACAAATTTACTCATTGGAACTGTAGCCACTTGTTACGGTTTAATTTCAAAAAGAAAAACTTATTTTTTGATGGGCGGCTTTTCGGTTCTATCTGCTCTTATTTTGAAAAAAGAAAGTAAACTCTCAACCACTGAATGACAAATCATTGGTTGTATCTCCTGCGATAAATGGTTTTTCGGCCATTCGCTTGGATTCTTTCAAATTATTAAAACTTTATTGGAAATCTCTGTCTCAAACTACTTAAAAATTGTTGACAGTTTTTTTACGCGTATTTCTACTAAACGCAATTTTAAAATAAAAAAACATGAGGATTTAGACCACCTCATGTTTTTTATTTCTTTGATAGAGTCTATCAGCATCAAGTTAGTTTTTTTCACTAGTCTAAATAACTTGCCTCTTTTTGAACACTGTATCTTAAAACGGTTTTATTTTTCTCAGGAGCCGATTTTCTTGGATCGCTAAGATAAATTTCTTTATGATTGGGAGATTTTCTTGTCAATTGATTTTCTTGACAATAATCATCCATTTTTTGAAAAGATTCTGGTTCTGTATCATAAGAACCCAGATGTAATAACTGTAAACACAGGCCTTCTTCAAGCTCTTCAAAATGAATTTTTTGATTGTATGGATTGGGCTTATCTTTTGAAATACGCTCCATGGTTGCTTGAGCAAATTCTGGTGTTACAAAATCAGGTTGACGAATCATCAGTTTAAACACTAAGTTCTTTTTATCAAAACAAGCTTCACGTTTCACTTGAGTAACTCCGGCTTCATTCAATGACCAAAGACCTTCCAAGGGATAGACGGTATACTCATAATAACCTTCAGGAATGATTCCTTTTTTAGGTGCCATCCTCACACCGTAAGCCATCGCATACAACGCCCCCACAGCTTCTCCAAATTCAGTTCCATTAGGATCTCCTGCCCCTTCAACTGTAAAATACTTTAGTTTAGGAACTTCAATAAGAGTGGGTACCTTCTTTGGCAAATATAATTCTTTTTCGACTTTTCTCCATTCATGTTTCATTCTTTGTGTCCTCCGTTTTCTACAATTTTCAATGGTAAAATAATTTCGGTAAGATAAGACTCTTCGTTTCCTCTAAATAATTTCCCTGGTGCTTTAATGAATCGAGTAATAAATTGCTGATCTACTTCAAGATTTTGTCTATTTACATAATCAATCAAATATTTATAGGCATTGTTGATTGTCTCATAGGGACCTTCATGATAAACGCGAAGTCCTTTTCCACTTTTTAAAATAGCTTGATTCTCTTGTGAAAATTTTTTAGGATTAGCGATGGGTAAAGCAAGGCGGTAAGTCATTGTCTCCTTTATGAACTCATCCAATAAAAAAAGAGGTCCATTCACATGACTACCTGCTTTCGAATACAACGCATCTACCTCAACACCCATTTCTTCATACTCTCCCACCAGATTTTTGAAAAGATACGATTGCTCTATTATTTCAACAAACGAAACTTGGTATGTGGGCTCTGATTTCTTCGGAAAAGAGGCACTAGATAACGACTCTAGCTTTTTAACTTGCTTCTTTAAACTGTCCATCTCTGCTAATAACTTCTTTTTCTTTTCAGCAAAATAAAAAGGTAAATCATCATACGTCGAAATAGTCAGCAAAACGTCTTTCATTTCAGCAACCGAAAAATTATTTTTTCTTAACATCGTTAAAATTTTAGCTTTTTCATATTCTTCTTGTCCGTAATACCTATAATTTGTTGCCTCATCTCGGTAACTTGGCCTCAGCATTCCTTCACGATCATAATATCGAAGCGTACTAGGAGGTAAGCCTGTAATACGAGAAAACTCATTAATTTTATACACGGTTCGACTCCCTTCTATCCTAAGTGTAAACCTTCACGTGCGGTATCAAGTCAAGTCTTTAGTTGTAATTTTCTGATTCTTGCATGCAAAGCTGGGATTGCCTCTGACTGTATCTGACTAATTACTTTTGAAAATTCACCTTGAAACCATGGTATGTTGACTGTTAAATCATATAATGCTTGTAACGCATTTGTACGGACAATTCGGCTTTCATTCTGATCCAACAACCAATTTCTTAAGATTGAAAAAATTATGTCGCTTTCATCTGAAGTATAAGAAAATCTTGAGAGCAGCAAAGCTAAATGCCATTTTAATTCTTTATTTTCTGCTTGCTTGCATAAAAGAAAAACTTCTTCTTTATGTGTTGCCAAAAAAGTCGGCTTATTTAAAGTGATTTTTTCTATTGCATCTGCACTTCTCATGACAACTAAGCGATCCTCATCATAAAGAAATTGAAATAATTGATCAAATAAAACTTGGGTTGTAACTTTATCCACTAAGTAATCTACTTTCGAAATAGAGCGTAAATCTTTACCACTTAATTGTTCACGCATTGTTTCTTTCTGCATTTTCCAAAGTATCCTTTCTTCAAATATAAAAAATAAGTTTTAGCAATACTGGCTAAACAATCAAAACAAGGATTAGCGTTTCTACTCTAATTGGTCAAATAGAAAGCCATTATTATTTCAATCTTGATCACTCGATGATTGCTCTTTTAAAATTAGCGGTCTTTGTCGGGTCTGATCAAAATAAAAAGTTCCTTCTCCAACCTTGCGCTCGTTATTTATATAGTAGCGAGCCGTTAAAAGTTGATCAATGACCGCTAATTCGTGCACTTTATGAACTGCTCCACAAAGGTTCAGTAACGATCCAACTGCGGTTTCATCTGTAACTTCACTAGTGTAGCAAACAGACGTAATCCATGGAAAGCGGATAGAAGGATAGCGATGTTTTTTATCATACTCAAAAGAAATTTTATAGTTGATCATATTCTTGTAGTAATCTGCTGGAAATAATTTTGGTAACCATTGATGCGCATATTTTTCAAATCGATCTTGCCATTCCAAATTCTCTTTAGTCATAGTTTGATTTTCTTTAATCCGATTAGCTATGGCAACTTCCAAATGTTGATTCATAGAGACATTTTCGCTAAAACGAGCGTCATTGATCAACCAAAAATAACCGTATAAAAGTGCGCGTGGCAGCCAAAATCCTTTAAATGCTGGCGGCGTGTAGCCTGAAAATGGTTGTTCCCACTCATGACTAGGTACCCCATGATTATCCACAATCACATCTGGCAACCATTTTCGCCAAATCTTACTGAAACCAAGTGCTTCTGTATGAATTGTTTCTGGTTGGAAATATTCATAATAAAAATCCCGCCCTAAAGCATTAAATCGTGCCACATGAAATTTCCATTCAGGATGCTCTTTTTGTAGTTCGTAATGCAAAGCAGCTCCATCTGCATTTTCAAACGGAATCATCACGAGATTCATTTGCTCAGCAACTGATTGATATTTTGAATTTGTAAGCAATTCTTTTAGAAGTAAAAAGACACCATTCGTACCAGAAACTTCATTTGCGTGATGTCTTGCATTAATGATTTCTGAAGGATAATGATTAATTCGCTTAACCTTAGAGAGATAACCAGCTGCTTTCGGTTGTAATTCAATTGCATGAATTACACGTCCTTGATATGTTTCTCCAATAGGATACACTGTGAGTTCTGGTATTTTCGCTAATTGTGCGATTATTTGACAATATTCTTCATAACCAATCAATTGATCTTCCAGCAAATCAATTTCAGTGATTTTCAAATAGGATTCAGCTAATGCTTTTTTCGGTAGTCGTAGCTCATAAGTCTTTGTTCCTACGCTAAATTTCACCTTATCAACTGATTGAAAAAGGTCTTGAACACTTAATAATCCGGCTTCAAAAAGTTGACAATAAGCGGCACAGACTTCTTGATGCGCTGGAGAATCTTCAATGGAAATGACTGCTTCAATTTCATTATCAATAATAGCTAGTTTTTCAAGCATAACTTTCGGTAAATCAGTTTTTGGGCGAAGCGTAGTTGTTTCTGTGACGATTTGACTTCTTTGTCCTTGCTGTTCAAATAGCGTCACAATGATTTTAGGCGGCCCACTTGTTTTATGAATAATCGGTAAAATTAATCCCGGTGCATCTACTGGAATACCTCCATATTCTTGTCCAAAAAGTCTAAAATAATCTAGCCCTACAAAATAAAAATCTTCTTGCAAAGCATCCAAAGCTGAATATAAATCTTGTCTGGACGCTAGTTTTTCATCTGGCTCACTGATAAACACCTCAATTTTCAATTGCGCAAACAATGGTTGTTCGTTTGCGGCAATGCTTCCTGTCAGTTTATTCAAACAATATTGTTTAACCTCTGGCAGGATTTCTGTTTGATAGACTGACCAAACGGTTTCTAAGTCTGAAAGAAAGGTTTCATGTAAAACTTCTTTTCCATTGATTTTACCTTTGATCCAACTTGTGTTGGGATGTACAACCCCTTGATCCAAATAATCATCCAAATAAGGACGTTCATTGGTCAGCACTTCCCACGTTTCTTCACTTAATGAAACGCAATTTTCATCTAAAGCTGTTACTCTATATGTATATTTTTCAGCATTTTCCAGCGCATAAAAAGTAATATTTTCTCTAGGGATTGAGAGTTCTGTCGCTAAAATATCATCAATAGGATATAGCTCTTGCAAAAAACGAATCGGTAGGTCTAACCATTTTTCTGGATTATCTTCTCGTATCAACGAGTATGTGGGGACACTTCCATCCTCATCCAACCAAACAGTTTCTCCTGTAGGTAAAAATGGACGAAACCCGATTTCAATCGAATGAATTTTTTGTTGTTTTAGTTTTGGTACTAGCACATCCTTGATCCAACTAAACCCTTCTTTATAAGTTGAACAGAGAGTTACTTTGATTGTTACTTGATAAGCTACTGCTTGTTGCTCTAACCAGGTAAACAACTGGTTTCGTTGTGCTAAATCCTCACTAATAGCCCCCACCAATTCAATGTGATCTCCAGGTTTACTGGCTAAAAAATATTGTTGCTTCACTAATTCATAAAACCTATCTACTTCCCACGTTCGTTGATAGGTTTTTTGATAGACTTGTTTTTGATCTTTATAGCCGCAAAACGTAACAGCAGGGTATCTTTCCGTTAATTTTTCTGACAGCTCTCGGTAGCGAGGAGATAATTGCGCTTTTACAACTGTGTCTGATTTTTTCGCCGAAGCATCTAGCCAAGCTAATTCACCATCGAGATTTTTCATTGCCAAAGAATCCGATAATTTTTCGAGATAATCTGACCAAGTACAACCTTCCGCTAAAGTAGGAAATGACTGACAAATTATTTTTGAAAGTCTTAAAAGATTGGCTCCCTCTCCTTTAAATTGATAGGTAGTGTCGTTTTGAGAAAAACTACACTCTGTTTCTGATGAAAGAAAAACAAACTGATACATTCGCATTTTATCAATTGAAACTATTGGATAGTGTAGAGTAGTGACCTCCATTCCTAATCGAGCGGCTAAATTACTGGCTGCTATCAATTGTTCATCGGTCCATTTTTCATCAAACAAAATCGTTCCCTCAATATAATCCGGTAAAAAATCATGATTTTTGTCTTGCAAAACCGCTCCTAGTTCAAAAAAAGCGGCTAATCCAGTTGCTTTTTCCGTTGAGAACGTTTGATCTTCCGGTGCCGAAGCAGTCGCTGAAACAAAGGGATTCGCATCCTTAAGTTGTCTAGCTTTTTCATTTGTTTTTTGATAACTTGGAATATTTTGAACAAAATACCAACAACATTCCTGAAGCCCTCTTTCGGAAGCGACAAATGTTACCAGTAAACAATTTTTTTGTTGAAGCACTTCGAAACGTTGCCCTTCTTTTAAATAAATCATTAACTGTTTGGCATTTTTTTCAGAATAAAATAAAATTGGGAATTCCATAATACTAGTAGAAAAACCGATGATATAGCTCAATTCCACTGCTAATTTATCAATAAAATACGATCTTTGTTCAAGATAAATGCCTAATTTGTTTTCCATCCTTCTTACTCCTATCATCTAAAATCAATTCTTAACACATTATTTTCTTAATTATACTATAAAATGAAAGTGACCCTCAAAATGGGGGGATACCACATTTTGAGGGTCACTTTTTTTAGTTCAAACTTTATTTGCTAATATAAATACATTCTTCTCAACTTTTTACAATCTTCTACTGAAATTCCTAATGCTCTGACTGCATATGTTTCCATCGTTCCATACTTTTGTTCCATTGCCTCAAATGCGCTATCTAAATAACTTTTTTTTGTTTGCTGCAATGAAGCTAGGTAATTCAGCACAAAAGAATTGTCTGTATATTGCTCATAAATAGCCATTCTACTTTGATTTCTTGGCTGATTATAAATTGCTGTCAGTAAGTAATCTTCGTAAATCGTCGTTTTGTCTACGCCTAACAAACCTAAAAGAATTGCCGCAGCCCAACCAGTCCGATCTTTCCCACCTTGACAATGAAAAAGGATAGGGACTTCTTCTGCTAAGATTATTTTTAGAAAATTTTTGTAGGCCTCTTTAGCTTCAGCAGAAACAACTAGCTCATTCATCTGTCCAACCATTTGCTGCTGCATCAAAACTAACTGGTCTTTCCCTGTTTGAGTTTGAGCAAGTTGAACTAATTTTTCAACTTTCGCTTGATCTTTAGCTGATTTTTCTGCAGGCGATTCACTCGCTTGTTTAGCCACTTCAGCGTTTGGATCAAAATTATAGTGAACTCGTTCATTAATCGATTTCCCTGGGCGTAACGCAATTTCAGCAGGTGAACGTAAATCAACTACTGAAAAAAATGACATTTGTTCTAAATAGGTGATATCTTCTTGTGATAAATGATCTGGCGCATCTGAACGATAAAACATGCCCCATTTGGTTAACTTTCCATCTTCAGTCGAATAACCACCTAAATCACGACAATTATAAAGTCCAGTAATTGGCACACGTCTTTTGGCTCCAATATATTCTTCGCCACGATTAATCACTTTGTAAAATATTCTCTTTTTTTCATTCGTTGCTATTTCTTGATCATAGACTCCCTTTTCAAACATCGCTTTTCCATGCTTTGCTTTTTTAAAGTGAAAGGGATCTACACTCATAAAAACATCCAATTCTCCAGAAAAATCTGTTTTCAAGTCCAACTTTCCTCGTTTTGTTTTTTCATCATACTCAACGATCAAATTCTTCATCTAGTCAACATCCTTTACTTATTATTCCTGTACTAAATCTGGTGTTTGTTCAACTGTTTCTTCAATTGCTGCTTTTTTTATTGCAGCTACTTCTTTTTCTTGGGCAACTTCTTGGATATCTAGTCTTTTCATAAATGGCAAGTACAATAGAATCACCGCAACGAATTGAATCAATTGCACGACTAGCCCTTGCCAACTTCCAGCAATAAAGCCTGTAAAGAAGGTCGGTAAATTTTTTGGCACACTTAAACTCGTAATCGGCAAAAAACCAATAATCGTTGCCACATAAGCAATTGCCACACAAAGCGGCGCAGCAACTGTTAAAGGGATAAACAATACAGGATTCAAGATTTGGGGAATTCCAAATTTCATTGGTTCTGTAATTCCAAAAATACTCGGTACAATCGAAACTTTTCCAATTGATTTGAACTTTTCACTTCTACAAATAAATAATAAAATAAACCCTAAAGCTAAAGCACGCGGGCCTTTATAGGCATCTAAGAAGAATAGGTTAATCACATTTTGCGCCTGATCCCCTGCAGCAACGGCTTCCATGTTAGCATACGCAGGGGCTGCATAGAGAACAGTTAATATTGATGCCGTAACATTACTGCCATGAATGCCAAACCACCATAATAATTCAGATAAGAACATTATAAATAGCGCTGACCAAATCGTACCACCTAAGCTTTGAAGCGGTGCTTGTAAAAGAGTATAGATGAAATCATGAATATTACCGTATCCTGTATTAGAAAATAAAGTACTGATAATAATAACTAGAATAAATAAGATTGCTGCTGGTACAATCGCTGCAAAAGTTTTCGAAATAAACGGCGGCACACTATCTGGCATTTTTAAAGAAATATTCTTCTCTGACAGTTTAGCGAATAACCATGTTACTGTAATTGCCATAATCATTCCAACAAAGATTCCTTTTGAACCTAAATAACCTAACTCAATTGCTTGAACTGGTTTTTCTGCCCCAACATCAAAACTAGTAATTGGTGTAACAAGAAAAAAGCAAGCCACAGATAAAATGATTGACGCTGGTACGTCACTTTTTATTTCTCTCGCTAAAACATAAGACATCCCCAATACAATATAAAGTGCGATTAAATTACTAGTAATTGTCGTTCCAAGCACGCACATTTGATTGATTACATCTGGTAAGTTTGGAATCATTTGAATAACCATCAACAAACTTCCAACAATCGTGATTGGTAATGTCAACATCATACCATTAGCAACCGTTTTGATCACGATGTTAGTAGAAAATTTCACAACCAACTGGTTTAATTTAATACCAAAACTCCCTTTTTCTTTTTTCATGTTACTTCCCCCTTTTTATTGTTGTTAAGGCTAAATTAAATACTTTTTCCCCATTCATCATGCCATAATCAATCATTTCAATTACTTCAACTGGAATTTCAGGATATTTTTCCCGTACCTCATCCAATTGAAACCCAACTTGAGGGCCTAAAAGAATCACGTCGGCTCCTTCGATGTATTCTTCCAATTCACTTAATCCATACGCTTCAATCGCCATTTCAACTGATTGTTGCTCCGCGTGTTCTTTCATTCGATTGACTAACATTCCTGTAGACATTCCGCCAGCACAAGCCAAAATAATTTTCATGTCACTTTTATACCCCCTCTTTAATTAATTGAACTTCTTCTTTTAATGACTGGAACCCTTCAAAAACAGCTAGAAATTCTTTGGCTAAATCAATAGTTGTGATTGCTGACATTAAGTGATCTTCTCCGTGAACCATAAATAAATTCAATGTCACTGGACTTACTTCATTCGTTGATGCACTTATAATTTTGGCATGTGCATGATGTGCTTCTTTCAAATTCTTTTGTGCTTCAGTCATCATAGTTATCGCGTCTAAAGATTGCCCTTTCTTCGCTTCACGAATACTACGAATTGCTAAAGAACGTGCATTCCCTGCATACACAATAATCTGCATAATTTCATTTTCCATCAAACGCCTCACCCCTCACTACTTCTTTAAATAGCAAAAAGTATGCCAACACACATAAACTCTTACACTTCTGCCATTGAGCCTCCCTTTACTGAAGTGTGTTGTTAAATAACACACTTTTTGGGTAAATCTTTATAAATTAGAAGTTCTAAAAAAGCAACATTATTTTTCATCACTCTTTTTCATCAAACCCAACGTCGAATAGCTAAAATCTCCTTTTTTAGGGCAATAAATTCCTTTTTTTAAGGACGAGTAACTTTGACAGTCGTTTCAATAACTTTTATACTTTTAATTATAAAAAATAATTAGTAGAGGAGGTAACGACATGAATAGAAAAGAAATCATTTATCAATATATTAAAAATCTACCTTTAGGGAGAACCTTTTCTGCGCAAGAAATAGCGAATCACTTAACACTCGATCGAGCAAATGTAAGTAGTGATTTAAATGCCTTAGAAAAACAAAACTTATTGCAAAAAAGAGGCACTCGTCCTGTTTTATTTTCTCTGGTTGAGACAGAACCGCTCTTATATCTTGATCTTTTTAGTCAAAAAAATAACAGTCTAAAAAATTGTATAGAACAAGCAAAAGCGGCGGCTTTATATCCGCCTCAACGGATGCATATTTTACTTGATGGACAAACTGGCGTGGGTAAGAGCATGTTTGCTGAAATGATTTATCATTTTTCACAACAGCAAGAATTGATCCCACCAACCGCTAAATTGATTACATTTAATTGTGCAGATTACGCCTCGAATCCTCAATTGATTTTAGGACAGCTTTTCGGTGTTATTGAAGGGGCTTACACAGGAGCTATTGAAGCTAGGAAGGGATTGATTGAAGAAGCAGATGAAGGAATTCTCTTTTTAGATGAAGTTCATCGTTTAAGTCCTGATGCGCAGGAAATGCTCTTTACTTTTATTGATAAAAAAGTTTTTCATCGTTTAGGCGAAACAACATTTGATCGAACAGCGAATGTACAATTGATTTGTGCTACGACTGAAGAAATTCATTCAACACTGTTACAGACCTTTATTCGCAGAATTCCAATGAAAATTCATTTGCCAACGTTAAAAGAACGTGGTCTGACAGAACGTTTGACTTTGATCACAGATTTTTTTACAGATGAAGCTCATAAATTAACACGTAATATCAAACTTTCAATGAATTCTTTGCGTGCCTTGTTAGGCTATCATTGCACGAATAATATTGGTCAATTAAAAACAGATATTCAACTGTTATGTGCACAAAGTTATGCCCGTTCGCTCTCTGCACATGAAGAAGTATTAATGATTACAAGCTACGATTTGCCTGAATATATCAAAGAAGGATTGTATATTTCTGAAGAACGAAATGCTTTATGGAAACTGACCGCTTCTTATTCAACACGATTTATTGATTTCCAGATTCACTCTGATCCAGAGAAACAACCTGCTTTTTCGTTTACTGAAAATGAAACACACGACATTTACCAATTGATTGATCATAAAATGACCGATATGGAAAAAATTGGCTTAAATGCGCAAGCAACAAATGAAGTCGTGGACATGACAATTAAAGAGTTTTTCCAATCGTTAGAAAATCAAGAAACGGAAAGTCACGAAAATATCATCAATTTGGTCGGACATGAAGTATTTATTACGACTCAAAGATTTTTGGCAGCCACTGCAACTCATACAAATGAATACTCAGAAAGCATCGTTGCTGGTTTAGCAATCCACTTACATAATATGGTTCTGCGAATGAGAAAGGGCGAAATTATTCGCAATCCAAAGTTGACCGAGATTCAGCAATCTCATGCATATTATTACCAATTAGCTGAAAAACATAAAAAGATTATCGAAGATGCTTTAGCTATTACTTTACCTACAGATGAAGTGGCCTTTTTAGCTTTATTTTTAGTTCCACAAATTACTGAGCAAGTCGCAGAAAAAGTCAAAATTTTAGTCGTCGCTCATGGCGAATCAACTGCTTCTAGCATGGCGAATGTGGTCAACGATCTATTAGGAAACCAAGCGGTTGTAGCCTTTAATATGCCTTTGTCTTGTAAACCAAAAAATATATTGCTAGAAATAGAAGCTTATCTTAAACAATCGTATTGGAAAAGTGTTTTGATTTTAGCAGATATGGGTTCCTTAACTAATTTTGCGACTGAATTAATGGCAAAAACCGATTGTGAGGTCGTCTGTATTGATTTAGTCAGCACCTTGCATGTCTTAGAAGCTAGCCGAAAAGCCCAATTAGGGTACAGCTTAGAAGAAATCACAACTGGAATCCAGGCTATTACCCACCTTGAAAAGAAAACAACTGAACCGCTTCCTACTACTAAAAAAAGTTTTATTGTTACAGCTTGTACCACTGGCAGCGGGTCAGCTAGATTAATCAAAAATTTGTTATCAAAACAATTGAATCTTTATGATGATTTTTTAACGATTCATTCCTTTCAGATAGTAGATGAATCAGCTTTAGAGAAAGAATTGGCTTGTTTAAAAAAAGAAGGCGAGATTCTCTGCTATGTTAGTACTTTTCAAATCAGTAGTCTGCATTGTCCTTATTTCAATATTTCTCAAGCCTTTGATGCTACTTCATTAGAACAAATGCAACAACTGATTGACTTTGATTTTGTCTCTACACTAGCAATTCAAAACACTGCCCCTATCATTCAAACATTAGATGGAGCGATTCTGTTACAAAATCTTAAAAATTGGTTGATTATGATTGAAAATAATTTTGATTTACAACTTTCACCTGAGTTAAAAATTGGTTTGATGTGTCATTTAGCAAGTGTAATTGATCAATTGAAACTTTCTGGTACTACTCATACTGAAGCATCGATTGTTTTAGCAACAGAAAAAGAGTATGAGCTCTATCAAGAACTCCACTCTTTAGAATTAATTTATGGTGTTACCTTTTCTCAGACAAATCTTGAACATATTTTTACTTATTTATTAAAAAGAAAAATCAAGATTTAGTTCAGAAATCTAGTTACTTATGATAATAAAAAAACAAGTGTAGATATGGCTATTTGTCTCAACCTCTTATCCACACTTGTTTTTTGGGTGAGCTAAACAACTTCTGTTCCGACCTCGGTTATCTTTTTATATTTCTTTCAATAGTTGTTGAATAGTTGCTTGATATTTCCTTAGTTTTTCTTGTGCCAACTGCTGAGTTTCCGCAACCATTTCATAATAAATTTTAATTTTAGGTTCCGTTCCTGAAGTCCGAATACAAATCCACGACTCCCTATCACAACTAAATCGCAAAAATTCATCTTGTGTGTCGATTCCCGTTTGGAAGAATTGTTCATCACCTACTTGAACAGCTCGTTGGTAATCTTCAAAAGCAGAGAAACCAAAATTAACTAAAGCATTTTTTTCTAAAAACTGTTTAGTAATCTTAGTTAAATCTGGCTTCGCGTTAACTTCAATCGTTTCTAATTCATTAAGATAATAGCCATATTCTTGGTACAAATCCTCTAAACGCTGCGAAAGTGTCACATTTTTTTTACGATAAAATAGAACCATTTCTAATAGTAATAGTATCGCTTGAAAGGCATCTTTATCTTGAACAATCGGTTTGATTAAATATCCGCAACTTTCCTCAAAACCAAAAAGAAACTCTTTCTCAGCTGTCGCTAAGCCTATTTCATGTCCAATATATTTAAACCCCGTCAAAAATTGTTTCACAGTAAATCCATAAGTTTGACTTAATGCATGAACCATTCCAGTTGAAACAAGCGTAGATAGGACAACTTTTGTTGCTAGTTCAGAAGGAGGTGTTTGTTGAATCAAATAATCCAAAAGTAAAATCCCGACTTGATTCCCTGTTAAGTGTACATAAGATATACCTTTTTTGATCATGACACCCACTCGATCTGCATCTGGATCTGTTGCAAGAATCAGTTCTGCTGAATGTTCTTGCGCTAATGCTATACTTAAGGCAAAAGTTGTACAATCTTCTGGATTTGGGGAAGGCGCATGTTGAAATAAACCGTCTGCCGCTGTTTGTTGCTCACAAACGATATATTTAGGCTGATTGATTGCTTCCATCAATTGACTGAAAATCCGCTGTCCTGTTCCATGAAGCGGCGTATAAACAACAGGAACCGACTCGCCTTCTTTCAACACATTAGGCTGACAACAAACCGTTTGTAATCCTGTAATATACGCTTGATCAATTTCAGATCCTAACATAAATAAATGTGGGTCTGTACTGGTTATTTTTTTTATTGGAATTGAAAAAACATCTTCGATTTGGTTCACTTGAGCAATAATCGGTGCGATTTCTTCTGGTACTAATTGGCTCCCTTGCTTGTTATAAATTTTCAACCCATTGTATTCTTTAGGATTATGACTTGCCGTGATTACTAAGCCAAAATCAGCTTGAACCACGTTTTTCAACGCATAAACAATTTCAGGTGTCGGTGCATACTCTGCAAATAAATGAACTGTTTGCCCCTGAGCCAATAATACTCCTGCTGCTTCTTCAGCGAATTCCTTTGACATCATGCGTGTATCATACCCAATAACGATTTTCATTTGAGGAGATAAAGTTCTTGCAAAACCATAAACCGCTTGACGAATAGTAAAACGATTCATTCGATTAGGTCCCACTCCTAAAATCCCACGCATCCCGCCTGTTCCAAATGAAAGTTTGCCACTAAAACAATCATTTCTCTCTGCTTCACTCAGTAATTGTAATTGTCGGTACAGCTGCTCGTCTTGTTGTTGCATTCCTCTTTTCCATTTATTAACTACTTGTTCATCCACTTTTATTCCCTCGTTATCTTAAATTTATTCAATTAAAATGATGGTTGCAGATTCTTGATATTTTTCAGGACAATCATCGGTAATAATTGTTACTTGTTCCAAATCAGCAAATTTGAAAACAGATTTTGCATCAAATTTCGAATGGTCTGAAACAATATAGGTTTGTGTAGATTGATTAATTGCTTTTTCTTTTACCATTGATTCATTCGGGTCCGCATTTGAAAGACCAAAGTCAGCGTCAATTCCATTTGCACCTAGAAAACATTTATCAAAATGATACATATCTAACAATTTATTGGTCAGCGGTCCGACAAAAGCCATTGTTTCAAGTTTTAGGTCGCCACCGATGACGGTTACAGGGATATTATGCTGAATACAAGCTTCAATATTTAAATACCCATTAGTAACGATTGATACATCTTTTTTGTTTACTAATTCTGGAATAATCGCTTTTGTTGTTGTTCCTGAATCAATAAAAACGACGTCACCATCTTCAATCAAGTTCGCAGCACAAACACCAATCTTCGTCTTATTTTCAGAATAGATTCCTTGTCGCTTCGAAATACTTGTTTCTCGTGTCGTATCAATTAATTTCGCAACACCGCCATGGAAAACTTCGATTACGCCTTCCTTTTCTAATTGTTTCAAATCTCTACGAACCGTAATTTCTGAGACATCTAAAAGTTGTGCAATCTCGTTTATATTGATATAGCCCTTTAATAATTCTTCTTTGATTTTTTCTTTTCTTTCAAAAGGAAGCATCATTGATTGACCTCATTTCTTACTGAGAATTAATTTTTAATTTGGAAGTGTCTATAGCCCATAGCTTTTCACACTACTGATTCTAGTATTTAAAGAATACAATTTATTTTTCAATTCGTCTAATTGATGGTATCGATCTAAAATCAAAACATAGCGTGCTTTACTTTTTTCATGATCCCACTGCTCAATCAATTCAAACTGCTCGATTTCAACTTGATAACTCCCAAAAAATTGATTCAATTTAGTCACCAAAGATTCATTGTGTAAAAATTCAACATCAATAATAATTTTCGTCGGTTTATGTAAGTACTTTTTAGATACACGATTCATCGTCCCAAGAGTCAAGACAACAATTCCACCTAATAAAATGCCGATGAAATAGTAGCCCATTCCAATAGCCAATCCAATAACTGCCACACTCCAAATAGAAGCAGCTGTCGTCAATCCCACTACCCCATTTTTCATTTGTAAAATCGTTCCAGCACCTAAAAAACCAACTCCAGCAATCGCCTGAGCGCCTAACCGACCAAAATCGACACTAAATAAATTTTGTAATTCTGGTTGTCCTGCTACCAAACGTACAGCTGTATCAACAATCGATACTTGAATCAAACTGACTCCTGCCAATGAAACAGCAACTAATATATGCGTACGTAGTCCCGCCACACTATTATTCGAAGCTCGCTCATAGCCAACGGCCCCACCAATCAATGTTGCTAAAAACAATCGTAACAAAATAACTTGATAATCAACCATCTTCTGCTCCTTTTCCCGATAGAGGTTACACTATAAATTCGCACAGAATGGGGAAGTGATCAGATGGATAGTGTCCAGCAATTTTATCTGTGACTACTTCCGTTCGTTTAACAGTCACGTTTTCACTGATAAATATATAATCAATCTGCATCATTTCATCCCAGACAATATCAGGTTTAAAATCGACCCCAGTACACGTTTTTTTAGGCCCTACATGATAAGGACTCACGGTCATCACATCTTGTAAAACATCAGCTAAAATTGTATAACACGTTTCTTCCCGTTCTGCATTTAAATCACCCATCAAAATTACGTTTGTTTCTGGTCGTTGTTCAATAAATTGCTTGATTACATTCGCAGATTCTCTGCGAGCTTGTTCACTGATATGATCAAAATGAGTATTAATCATCAAAATCGTCGCTTGGCTTTTCTTTTCTTGTAAAGTCGCCCAAGTTGCGATTCTAAAGCAATCAGCTTGCCATTCATCTGCTTTACGCATCTCATTTGGTGTTTCCGAAAGCCAAAAGGTGTCAGATTCTACTAAACTAAATTGTTCATGATTATATGCAATTGGATTGAACTCTGATTTTGGCTCCATTGAGCGAGCTTGTCCGACGAAATGATAGTTTGGTAACTCCGCCTGTAAATCTGCTAATTGTTCAGCTGTTACTTCCTGTAGCCCAAGTAATTGTGGTCGTTGTCGTTGAAGTAAACGAACCATTTTCGGTAACCGTTGCACCCATAAATCACATGGATCCGGTGTTGGACTGTCATTTTTAATGTTATAAGTCATTACTGAGTTCATTTTTTCGTTCTCTCCATGTTCTAAATAGTTTTTTCACAAAACTGCTGTCGCTATAAACTAAATACATAATGATTGTTGACATGACCATAATAATTACAGAGTAAACTAGTGACAATGCTTTAGTATCTGCAACAGTTTGATTCGCTGTTGCATTTCGAATCATAACGCCCAACGGCTCATATAGAGGATGATATAAGAATACGGTCAAATCATAATCTTGTAAAATCGCGATGAAATTCAAGGCAAATACACCCGCCGTTGCCGGTAATACAATCGGTAAAATTACTCGACGAAAAGTATATAATGAACTTGCGCCTAAATTTTGCGCTGCTTCAGTGATTTCATTATTGATATTGAAAAAAACCGATTTAGTCATCCGTAAAGTAAAAGGAATCTTGATAATAATATAACCAATCAATAAAATCCAAACAGTTCCAGTCAAAATACTATTGAAAGTAAAAATCGTCGGTTGATTAAATGAAATACTTAAACCAATCGCAATCAAGGTTGTCGGTAATAGCCACGGAATCATCAATATATATTCAAGTACAACGATTAATTTATTCTTCGGATATCGATGAATCAAGCGCGAGCAAAGCAAACATAAGGCAACCACTAAGAATGAAGCAACCAAGCCATAAATCAAAGAAACGAGATAGGGTTGTAACGCCTTCAAACTTGAAAAAGCTAACATATAGTTTTTAAAGGTCATATGATCTAAAGCTAATGTGCCACTTGAAATACTTGCCGCATCCGTAAATGAGAAAAGAATAATTAGAATCACCGGAATCGCATAAAGAATAAAAATGAAGTAAGCCAATGCATGAACCACTATATTCACAAGCGGATGATCAATTTTTTGTTTTTGAAAATCAACTTTAACTTTAGAAATCGACATGAAATTCCCTTTACGTTCTGATTTCATCATAAAACTCAGTAAAATAATCGTTGCGATTCCCAAAATTAAGGCTAAGATGGTCGCTAAATTTCGGGAGGAATGACTTCTTGAGAACGTTAAAATCATCGGTGTGATTGTCTCAAATTCTCGCCCTCCTAAAATCATTGGTGCAGAGGTTGCAGATAAGCCAGTTAAAAAGGTTAAAATCGTCAACGCAAACAAAGTAGGTTTCAAAGTTGGAAATACAATTTGAAATAGTATTCTTAATTTGGAAGCACCCATTGTTTTTGCTGCTTCAATGGTTGAAAAATCTAATTTTTTAATTGCATTTGATAAAAATAAGACATGATTCGACGTACAAGCAAAGGTCATAACAAACGCAACGGCTAGAAATCCTTGAAACCAACTAGCAGAATAGCTAGGAAACATCGATTGAATCAGTTTAGTTATAAAACCATTTTTATCATAAATAAATTTGTATCCAGATACTAAAACCACACCGCTATAAATTAAGGTAGTATAATAGCCTAACTTTAAAATCTTCGCCCCTTTGATTTCAAAATATTCCATAATTAATACTAAAAAAATACCCACTAAATTAACTGTCACAGTTAACGTAACCGCTAGAATAAAACTATTTTTCAAGCTATCCATAGCTCGTTGTGATTTCAAAAGCCGCATTACTGGCTCCAGTGAAAATGAACCCTCATGAAAAAAGGTTTGCAAAACAGTATTAATATTGGGATAAATCAAAAAACCAAGACAAAACCAGCTCAACCCCAAAATAATGATTATCAAGGAGATATTTGTTCTTTTTTTCATTGTTTTCCTCCATTAAGAATACGTCAAAATATCCTTTTCTTTCATACCAATCGTTACCGGAGTTCCTACACTTAGATCGCTCAATTTCTCTCCTTTTTCAATTGCTTTGATCATTGTTCCATCTTCTAAGCAAACCGTGTACTTTGTATAGATTCCGTAAAATTCAATAGCCGAAATCGTCCCTGTTAATTGAACGTCACATGTTTTCGCTTGTTGATTTAAGTAAACTTTTTCGATACGAATATAACATTTCTCCTGTTGACTTACATTTGCTGTAAAATGCTGTTTGATACTAGAAATATTATTAATGTCTCCAATAAAGTTACAAACAAATTCCGTTTTTGATTGATTATAAATCTCTTCAGGCGTTCCTACCTGTTCAACATGGCCTTTATTAAAAACAGCGATTCGATCCGATAACGTCAACGCTTCTTCCTGATCATGCGTAACATAAATTGTAGTAATCCCAAATTTTTTCTGTAAATCTTTCAATTCATTACGTAATTGTACTCGTAATCGTGCATCCAAATTAGAAAGCGGCTCATCCAAAACTAAAATATTCGGCTGTAATACTAAAGCTCTAGCAATCGCTACCCGTTGTTGTTGCCCACCAGATAGTTCAGAAACGTTCTTTTGTAGTTGACTAGGCTCTAAATCCACTTTTTTAGCAATTTCTTTAACCATTTCACGACATTTTTGTTTATCGATTTTTTTAACTTTTAAGCCAAATTCGATATTATCGTAAACCGTCATGGTTGGAAATAAGGCATAGCTTTGAAACACCATACTGATATTTCGTTTTTCAACAGGTTCATGAGTGATATTTTTATCATTTAAATAAACATTGCCCTTACTTGGCGTAATAAACCCAACTAAACTTCGTAAAGTAGTTGTTTTACCACACCCCGATGGTCCTAACAAAGTGAAAAATTCTCCTTCTTTAATTCGCAAATTCAATTGATCAATTGCAACAAAATCATTGAACTTAATTTGAACATCTTCAAAAAAAATCATCGTTTTACCTCCAAATAATCAGGATAAAAACAGTGCACTTATCCCATTATTGATTCAATTTTAACTTTCATATGTATTCAGTTTATTTCATTTACTTAGAGCCAGTAAAACGTACATAAAATGAAAAGCAACCATTTTTAGCTAGGGAATATCTGAAAACAATAGCGACAATTATTTTTGTAATTTAGCTAGAACTTCCCCTCATAAAGTTTCGCTCATTTCCCGCTAAATTTTCATAAAATTCGAATTCTTCAATCGTTTCCAGATCCTTCCCAAACTTTCTGGCACTCTATCACAACTCCATTTAATGTGTCGTTTATAGAATTTCTAATTCCAGTTTTTCCATCCATTGATCAATATTTTCAGAAATAAAGGTCCAGTCTAAATCTTGAATTTCAATTTGATCAAATAATTTTTTCACATCTTCGGGAACTTTATCCCCTGCTTTTTCATTCGTTGGCATTGCATTGAATTTTTCAGCAAATTCACCTTGGACTTCTGCACTACCAAACCATTCAATGAATTCTTTGGCTTTATCTTCTTTTTTACTCCCATTAACCAAAGCAACGGATTCAATTACTGATGGAGAGCCGATACCCTTAGGGCTAACGATTTGAGCTGGAACCCCATATTGATCTTCTTTTGCTTGCAATGTTCCTGAGACCAATGTTCCAATCGGAATTTCTCCTGAGGCAAACAACGCATAGAAATCTTCCCCTTCTGGAACACGTTCCCCATTTTTCAAGAATTTCTCTACTGCTTTCCAACCATCATCAGAAATGCCTAATTCGCCATCTTTGTCTTTATATTGAACTAAAATACTAGACAGAATAATTCGTGGTGTTGCTTGATCTAATTTAATTGGTGCTTCATATTTCCCTTTAAAGGAATCGTTTTCAATTAAATCTAAATAACTTTTTGGTGCATCTGCTGTTGCTATTTTTTCTTCGTTGTACGCAAGTAATAAGGCTTGTGTCACGATTCCATGATAGTAACCACTCGCATCATTCATTTCTTTTGGATTTTCACTTGCCCATTTTGGTACAAATTTGGTCAATACTTCTTCTGATTTTAATTGTTCATAAAATAAACTATTCAATCCATAAACAAGATCTGCATTAGGATTATTTTTTTCAGCAATCAAACGACTAGCAATATCTGCTCCTCCACCAGTGACTAACGTAATATCAAAGCCTTGCTCTTTCGCTTTTTCTTCTAACCATTCCCCACGACCATCTGAATTTGCATTTGTATAAATCACTAAACTTTCAGATTTTTCTTTTTTTGTATCGTCTGATCCTTTATTTGAACAGCCAACAACCATCAACAACATAATTAAAATAATTCCGACAATTTTTCCATTAAATTTCTTCATTCCAATTTTCCATCCTCTCTAATTGTTACCGCTTTCTTTATTGCATATTGATATTATCATTTTTTATCACTAATTTCAACACAATTATCATAAATTATCTTTTTTTATCACAAATTTTCTTAAAACGCACAAAAGAGAGTGATGTTTTTAGGAAGAGTGGGTTCATGCATAAAATAAAAATAGAGATCAAATCCCTGCTCTATTAGCAAAGTTCTGATCTCTAATAATATTACACAACATCCCTTTTGAATGAATCTTTTACAGTTAAATCAATTCAAATTTTTGTTCCAAAACTTCTTTTGAATTTGGACCAACATATACAATAAAATCGCCTGGCTCAGTCTTGAACAGTAACTCTTTTGTATAGAAAGACAATTGTTCTTTAGCTAAGCAAAACGTAACTTGCTTTGTTTCACCGGCAGCTATCGCTACTTTTTTAAATGCTTTTAATTCTTTTACAGGTCGCACAACAGACCCTGTCACATCTTGAATATACAGTTGTACCGTTTCAAGCGCTAGACGATCTGAACCATTACTTACTTCAACTGAAACTTCAAGCTCTTCATGCATTTTTTCAGCACTGATTTGCAAGTTTGAATAATTGACTGAACTATATGATAAACCAAACCCAAATGGATAGAGCGGCTCATTCGGACAATCTAAATATTTCGAAACAAAGCGTCCTTTATGTGTTGGACTGCTTAATGGTCGACCTGTTTTAAATTCATTATAGTAAATAGGAAGTTGTCCCACAGCGTAAGGAAAACTAATACTTAAGCGACCCGAAGGATTTGTTTTACCAAAAATCATATCTGCTAACGCATTTCCACCTTCTGTACCAGGAAACCACGCTTGAATAATCGCATCTACTTGTTGAACTTCTTTCGCTAATACAAGAGGTCTACCACTAATTACAATTAAAACAGTCTTTTTATTTAATTTAATCATCTTCTGTAGAAATTCTTGTTGAATTTTGGGTAGCGTAATATCTGTACGACTTCCTGCTTCACCGCTTTGCATCGTGTGTTCACCTAAAGCAAAAACGATAGTCTCAGCTTGTTCAGCTAGAGCTAATGCCTTTTTAAGCTCCAATTCCTGCTCTTTTTTACTTAATCCAGTCTGTTCAATTTGATCTTTCGTTACGCCAAACTCCCCTAAAAATTGATAATCTTCAAGCATATCACAGCCCTGTGTGTAGAATAAATGATCAGAATCAAGATACTGCTCGAATCCTTTCTTGATAGTTACCACATCACTACCTTGTCCATGGACTGCCCATAAACCAATTAGCTCTTGATTATCCCCATAAGGTCCAACAAGTAATACTTTTTCTTGGTTTGCTGCTAACGGAAGAACCTCTCTGTTATTTTGAAGTAAGACTAGGGATTCTGAAGCTACTTTCTTCGCTAAACGACGTTTTTCAGGTGTTAAGAAACTTTGTTGTTCCCTTTCTTGACTGGCCCCTCGATAAGGATCTTCAAACAAACCTAAATCATTTTTTAATTTCAACACTCGGTAAACAGATTGGTTCACAAGTTCCTCACTAATTTCACCTGCTTCAAGTAATGGTTCTAGTTCCTTCGCATAACAAGGCGTTTTCATATCAATATCCGTAGTTGCTTCAATGGCTAATTTCGCTGCTTCGCGATCATCTTTAGCAACTCCATGCGCAATCATTTCTTGAATCGCAGCATAGTCAGAAATAATCACGCCATCAAAACCCCATTCTTGGCGCAAGATTTCTTTTAATAAAAATTGGTTCCCAGTCACAGGAATACCATCATACGTATTAAATGAAGTCATCACTAATTGACAACCTGCATCTACCGCAGCTTGATATGCTGGTAAATAGTCTTGTCTTAAGCGAAGCTCTGACATATCTACGGTGTTATACTCTCGACCACTTTCTCCTGCACCGTAGGCCGCGAAATGTTTCACGCAAGAGGCGATCCCACCGCCATTAGCAAGATCTTTTTGTAACCCTGTCACCATTGCTCGTGCAAATGCCGCATTCAAGACAGAATCTTCTCCCGTTGATTCTAAACAGCGTCCCCAACGAGCATCACGTACTAAGTCAACCATTGGCGCAAATGTTACATGCGCTCCGGCAGCATTTGCTTCTTCAGCAGTTTCTTGATAAGCCGCTTCAATCAACGACGGATTCCAAGTAGCTCCTAAGCCCAAAGGAATCGGAAAAATGGTTCGATAACCATAAATAATATCAGCCATAAATAGTAATGGAATTTTATGACGACTTTTTGCTAAATAACGTTCTTGAATTTCTTTTGTCTTTTTAGCACCTGTCACATTCAAAACAGATCCTACTTGATCAACAATTTTTTGATCAATTCCCAATTTTTTTTGTGGTCCAACCGCTAATTGGTCTGCATGAAAAAAATCGCCTGAAAGTTGCACTAATTGACCTATTTTCTCTTCCCAAGTCAATGTTTCAAGTAATTCTTTTAGCATTGCTTCTTTCATAGTTACGCCTCGTTTCCTTGTTCTTGTAAGTATGTTTTCTTATCTAAACGTTTAAACCATGGATACCATAAAATCGGTGATAAAATTAACTGAATTACAATTTGTAAAATGATGACCGATACACTACCTTGAACAGCCGCATGAAAACCAATTGGTAAGCCAAAAATTGCTTGAACTCCCACGAACCTAGAAACTAAACCAATTTTAGTTAAGATATATGCTAAAATTAGTCCAATACTATTATTGAAAATAAAAGGAACTGCTAAATCAAAATTCAAAACCAACGGCATCCCAAAAATAACTGGTTCTGTGATTCCAAAAAATGCTGGTAATATCGAGATTTTAGCTACTTCTCGATACTGTTTACTTTTAGCACGTACCATCAATAATACTAATCCTAAAACCATCCCACCAAAAGTAATGATATTAAAAAAGGCTAATCCAACAATATTTGGCGGTACTTGACCAGCAGTCACAGCATTCATGTTTTCAACATCCATTGCCATCCATAGCGGTGTTACTAAAGGTAAAATTACATTTGTCCCATGAATTCCAAAGAACCACAGAATTTGTTGCAATAAACTCAATGCAATCATTGCACCGATTGAGCCACCAATTCCTTTTAACGGTTCTTGAATAATGGTATAAACAAATTGATGCATGTTCCCAAAAGAAGTCATTCCAAAACCAAAATCAATCAGAATAAATAAAATTCCAATCAAAACAGTTGGAACTAACGATTCAAACATTCTTGTCACCATTGGTGGAACACCATCAGGCATTTTTATAGTCCAACCTTTTCTTTTGATTGCTAAAAATAAACGACCCACAACTAAACCAACAATCATAGCTGAAAAAACACCTTGTGCACTTAGCCATGTCACTGGTAGCGCGGTTACTTCAGCTGCGGTTTGATCCAAAGGTGTAATCAATAAAAAACACATCAATGAAATAATTCCAGCCGCTACATAATCTTCTTTTTCATCTAATTTTCGTACCACATTGATAGCCATTAAAACAGAAATATATAATGCCAATGAACCGATTGTAAATGTATTTACTTTTCCTAATAAGGCAATAACTTGAGTATATTCTTGTAAGGTTTTAGACATATTCATAAACACAACAAGTAAAACAGCCACCGATCCAATAAACACAGGTCCTAATGTCGACATCATTGCACCAGAAATAGCTTGTAAATACGGATTGGTTCCCATTTTATCAAAAAAGGGACTCACTTTATCAAAAAAATCAATAATCTTTTTTTTCATTTCAATTTCTCCCAACTTTTTAGTAAGCGCTTTATTTTCTTTTAGTATATCGATTTTCACTACTCATTTCGGTACTAAATTCGTCTTCAAATCGGAAATTTAATGACTTTTTTATTTAAAGTATTTTTGTCGATACTGTTGTGGAGACAACGTATAGTGTTTCTTAAATACATTGTAAAATGATTTTACTGTAAAAAAGCCATTTGCCATTGCGATATCTAAGATTGTCATATCTGTGTCTCTTAATTGATAGTAAGCTCTCTCTAAACGAACTGTATTGACATATTCAGAAAAAGGAATACCCATATATTTCTTAAAAAAACGAGAAAAGTAGGCCGGATCATAATTGAAAGTACTAGCAACCTGTTCTAATTTCAATGGTTGATCATAATTCATTGCTACATAATCATTTACTTGCTTCAAGCGTTCTAAATACTTTAAACTTTTTATTGTCTTTTGAGTCGCTATCGGCATACTATATTCTCTAATCAACAAAGAAAGAAATTCTAAGGTCCGACTTTTGACTAATAAGTTTGTTGCTAGATCATTTTTTTGATAATCTCTAAAGATTTGATCAAGTAATAGCACAACTTTACTGTTTTTCACTTGCAAAGGACTTAAATTAAATAAAAATCGGTGACTATATTGGCTTTGCGTCATTTCTTTCAAAAAGTCCAATGGAAACTGCATCACAAACACTTCGTTTGGCAATGGACTTCTAGAAGAGTGGATAATATTTGAATTGATAAATAGTACGTCTCCAGATTCTAATAAATAAGTACTTTGAGGAAATCGAACTTCTAAATTCCCTTTTAGACAATATAATAATTCGGCACTCTCATGCCAATGCGTAGAAATCATTCGATCAGGATTTTTTGACGTAAAAGAAAACAGTTTAAATGGGTAATTTTTACTTAGAGAAATCATTTCGTATTTCATAAAGTCCCTTCTTTCTGTAATAGATAATAAAAAGCGTAAAATTAAGTAAATGAATTAAAACCAAAAGCTCGAATGACTTTTTAACTAAACATTTAACGGTATAAACCTACCTTAGTTTTCTTATTTTATCAAATGATGAATTCCTATTAAAATGTATTTCACACTAATTAAAAAAGTTACTAATCACAAAAATTTATCTCAATTTTCGTGATTAGTAACTTATTTTTTTGAAGATTACTGCTTATGACAAGACTACTTCAACGTTTATTTTTATAGTTAAAATGTTTAATCTTCCATGTACATCCATTTAAAGTCGTACTTAGCTCCTGTAGAGTGGTAAACGACATCTTTGGCTTTTTCAGAACGTAAATGAGCTTCTGCTTTTTGGTACAATGGAATTACTGCCATTTGATCCATAAATAATCTTTCCGCATCAATCATATCATTCCAACGCGCTTCGGGATTATTTGCATCAGTTGTTGCAGCTTTTTTGACTAATTCGTCATATTCTTTATTTGAATAATGACCTTTATTATTTGAAGCACCTGTAACAAATAGATCTAAGAAGCTACTTGGGTCTGCGTAATCAGCTCCCCATCCACTAACTGCAACTTCAAAATCTCCTTTTGACATACGATCCAAACGTACAGAGAACGGCACTGGACTTACAGTTACTTTCAAACCATCTAATGTATCAGAAAGTGTTCCTTGTAAATATTCAGCCATTTTCTTAGAATTATCAGTATCATCAACCAAGAGATCCATAGTTAATGTTTTAATTCCTAATTCAGATTTTGCTTTTTCCCAAGACTCTTTCGCTTTATCTACATCGTAAATTACTTGATTCCCAGCTTCTTTGGCAAAATCTTCATCGGTTGTTGGGCTACCAACTAAATCTTGTGGAACTAAACCAATCGGTGCTGTTGAACCATTTGCAATGATTTGATTAACCAATGCATCACGATCAATGGCATAAGAGATTGCTTTACGTAAATTTTCATTGCGATAAGGAGAGTTTTCATCTCTTTGATTTGTTTCCAAATAGAAAGTTGACGCTGCTTTCAACGTAATATAGTTAGGATCTTCTTTCATTTGCTCTGCTAATTCACCCGTTAACGGTACGTCATCTGCTTGACCGTCTTGGAAGAGATTTAATGAAGTTGGTGCTTCTTTCACAACATCAATAGCAACTTTATCAAGTTTTACGTTGTCTTTATCCCAGTATTTATCATTTTTAGTATATGACCAGCTTGTATCTGTACCAGGTCCGTCAAAATCTGTTAAAGTGAACGGTCCATTGTAAACAGCTTTATCACTATCTGTTGTATAATCCTTACCATATTTCTCAACAATATCTTGGCGTTGAGGGAAAAATGATGGGAAAGCTAGTAAGTAATCAAAATAAGGTGTTGGTTTTTCTAATGTAATTTCTAGCTCATAATCACTAACTGCTTTGATTCCAAGTTCTTTTTTATCCAGTTCACCCTTAGTGATTTTTTCAGCATTTTTGACTGGGCTAAACATAAATGCATATTCAGATGCAGTAGCTGGTTCTACTGTACGTTGCCACCCGTAAACGTAATCAGCTGCAGTAACAGGTTTGTCATCGCTCCATGTTGAATCTTCTCTTAATTTTACTGTATAAACCATTCCATCTTCACTCACTGTTGCTTTTTCTACAGCTCCAGCGGGTTGTGGTTTATTTTCCTTATCTAAACGATAGATTCCTTCATAGACGTTATTTATAGCCGTAAAACTTACTTCATCTGTTGCTAATGAAGGATCAGCACTCGGCATTTCTTGTCTTTCAATATAGTGAAAAACTTGTTCGCCACCTGCTTGATTTCCAGAATCATTTCCAGAGCTTCCACCACAAGCAACTAAAGCTAAACTGCATAGGGCCGTTACTCCAATTAACATCGTTTTTTTCAAGTTCATTCTAAAAAAACCCCCAATTATTTAAACGCTACTAGGGATAATAACAAAAATAAAATAATATAGCAAAGAATTTGAACCGAGCTTTCCTTAAAGTTATTTTTTCTTTCCATTAAATTAAAATTTAGTCTCAAAATAAAAAAAAGAGAAAAGCAACGAATAATCGTCCTTTTCTCTTGTTTATAACACAAAAAAAATTTTTTATTACTTGGCGTAATCAACTGCTCGTGTTTCTCTGATTACCGTTACTTTGATATGTCCAGGATAATCTAGATCATTTTCAATTTTCTTACGGATATCTCTTACTAAACGAACAGATTCTAAATCACTGATTTCATCTGGTTTAACCATGACACGTACTTCACGTCCAGCTTGAACTGCAAAACTAGAATCAACACCTTCAAAACCATTTGAAATATTTTCTAAGTTTTCTAAGCGACGAATATAGTTTTCTAATGATTCGCTGCGCGCACCAGGTCTAGCAGCTGATAGTGCATCTGCTGCAGCCACTAAGACTGAAATTACAGAAGTTGCTTCTACATCTCCATGGTGAGAAGCAATAGCATTCACAACAACTGAATTTTCTTTATATTTCGTAGCTAATTCAGCGCCAATCTCCACATGAGAGCCTTCAATTTCGTGGTCCAAAGCTTTTCCGATATCATGTAATAACCCTGCACGTTTAGCTAATTGGACATCTTCCCCAATTTCTGCAGCTAAGACACCTGTCAATTTAGCCACTTCAATCGAGTGGTTCAATACGTTTTGACCATAACTAGTACGGAAACGTAAACGTCCTAAAATCTTGATTAAATCTGGATGTAATGTATGTGCGCCTACTTCAAATGCTGCTTGCTCTCCGTATTCACGAATACGTTCATCCATTTCCTTGCGTGATTTTTCAACCATTTCTTCAATTCGAGCTGGATGAATACGACCATCTTGAATCAATTTTTCTAAAGTCATTCGTGCAATTTCTCTACGAATTGGATCAAAGCCAGATAAAACGACTGCTTCTGGTGTATCATCAATAATCAAGTCGATTCCTGTCAATGTTTCTAAGGTACGGATATTACGTCCTTCACGTCCAATAATGCGACCTTTCATCTCATCATTAGGTAAACTAACAACAGAAACAGTTGTTTCAGAAACTGAATCTGCTGCACAACGTTGAATCGCCAGTGAAAGTAAATTTTTTGCTTTACGATCTGATTCTTCTTTTGCACGCAACTCAGATTCCTTAACCATAATTGTTAATTCATGGCTCAATTCTTCCTCTGTTGATTTCATAATGACATCTCTGGCCTCATCTTTTGACAATGATGCAATCCGCTCTATTTCTTGATGTTGTTTCTCGATTAATTGTTCTACTTCATTCTCGCGCTCATCAATTAATTGCTGTCTAGCACTCAGTTTATCTTCTTTTTCTTCTAGTGAGTTTTCTCGTTTTCCAAGAGAATCATCTTTACGATCTAATGTTTGTTCTCTTTGAAGCAAACGATTTTCTTGCGATTTGATTTCTACTTTGCTTTCTTTCAACTCACTTTCAATTTCTGATCGATATTTCTGGTTTTCTTCTTTTGCTTCTATCAAAGCTTCTTTTTTCAGCGTTTCCGCTTCTTTTTTAGCTCCTTCAAGAATTCCAACAGCAGAAGTCTTAGCTCCTTCAATTGCTTTATCCTGACGTGATTTTGCAACGTAAAGACCTACTCCCAGCCCGACAATTAAACTAATGATAGCGAAGAGAATTGTTAAACCCATTGTTTTCCACCTCCATACTATCTTTTAAACTTTCAATATTCCTGTAGTTTCCTGATAAACTATAATCAATTATCACTAAGTCTAGCTACATAAATGTAAATAGACATAACTTTATTCTAATGTTTGTACACTAGTGTGTCAACTTAAAAAAGGCGATTCTAATGGAAGGTCGCTGATTATTTCTGACTAAATAAAAAAAACAGACTAAGACTAACTCAAAGAGTTAGATCTCAGTCCTATAAAATGCCGATAATTGTTTTTTCTAAACTTTTTTATACAGAGTCTTTCTACTCTTCTTCATCTAAAAGAAGCTCTTCTTGCCCTTCATTAGCTTCAACAATAGATGTTCCATCACCAATACCATAAGCATCTCTTACACGTTTAGAGACTTCTTCGACCATCTCAGGATGTTCTGTCATATAAACTTTTACATTTTCACGACCTTGACCAATTCGTTCTTCTTTGTAAGAGTACCAAGCACCACTCTTATCGACGATGTCTTTTTCAACCGCCATATCAAGTAGTTCTCCTTCTTGAGAAATTCCTTGCCCGTACATAATATCAACTTCAGCCACTTTAAATGGCGGAGCCACTTTATTTTTAACCACTTTAATTTTTGTACGATTCCCGATAATATCTGTTCCTTGTTTCAACTGTTCTGCGCGACGTACTTCTAAACGAACAGTGGCATAGAACTTCAAGGCACGACCACCAGGTGTTGTTTCTGGATTTCCAAACATCACGCCGACTTTTTCACGAATTTGGTTGATAAAAATAGCGATTGTTTTGGTTTTATTGATTGAGCCAGAAAGTTTACGCAAAGCCTGTGACATCAAGCGGGCTTGTAGCCCAACATGACTAGCGCCCATCTCACCATCAATCTCAGCACGAGGCACTAAGGCCGCTACCGAGTCAATAACAACAATATCAATCGCTCCACTTGATACCAATGCATCAGCGATTTCTAATCCTTGCTCCCCTGTATCTGGTTGAGATAATAATAACTCATCGATATTTACGCCTAATTTTTGCGCATATTGCGGATCTAAGGCATGCTCGGCATCGATAAAAGCCGCTGTTCCACCTTCTTGTTGCACAGAAGCGATTGCATGCAAAGCTACTGTTGTTTTACCTGAACTTTCAGGTCCATATACTTCTACAATTCGTCCACGAGGATACCCGCCTACACCCAATGCAACATCTAAGGCTAATGAACCACTAGGAACAGTTGAAACTTGTTGATCAATCTTCTCCCCTAATTTCATTACGGAACCTTTACCAAAGTTTTTTTCTATTTTTTTTAATGCAGCATCTAAGGCTACTTTACGATCGTCTGCCAATGAATGGTCCTCCTTATAGTGTAACTATCTATTCTCTTATTCGTAGGTCTATCATACTTGATATTAATTGAAAAATCAAGAAAAAGCGAACAAACATTCGCTTATTTTATTTTTCTTTAAAAATTGCTCTGCGAACGATATCCAAACCCTTCATCACAGCACTTTGGCGAATATAGCTGCGGTCGCGGTTAAAATAATATTGTTCGGCATATGTTTCTTTTCCTTTTTCTGCTAAACCAATCCAAACAGTTCCAGCCGTTTGACCTTCTAATTCATCTGGACCAGCGACACCAGTGAATGAAATAGCAAAATCAGTATCTGCTAACAGACGTGCCTTTTCTGCCATTTCAATGGCACATGACTCACTTACAGTGCCATTTTTCTCTAATAAATGACGTGAAATGCCTAAAAAATTAACTTTCGTTTCTAAAGAGTAGGTCACAAAGCCTCCTTTAAAGACTTCTGAAACCCCTGGCACATTGCCCAAAGTACTTTGAAACAGCCCGGCAGTCAGACTTTCTGCGGCTGTGATTGTTTTACCACTTGATTTTAATGCTTCTACAGTGACTTTTTCTAATGAATTATTATCGCCATAACCATAGAAATAATCACCAACTTTAGCCATAACTTCTTGTTCCATTTCAGCTAATAATTTATCCGCGGTAGCTTTAGTCTCAGATTTGGCGGTTAGTCTCAGTGTCACCTCGTTTGTTTTTGCATAAGGTGCAATCGTTGGGTTCGTTTGTTTTTCAATTAATTCAGCTAATTCGGTCACTAATTGTGACTCTCCAATGCCATAAAAACGTAAAACGACTGAATACAGTTTTTCTTTTTGAGGAAAGAGTTGTTCTAATAACGGTCGGGCGTTTTCAGAAAACATTGGCTTCATCTCACTAGGTGGTCCAGGTAATAATAGATACGTTGTTTGATCGTTTGTAATTAATGAACCTACAGCTAAACCGGTCGGATTTTGAACACCGTGTCCTCCTTCAATCATCAGTGTTTGTCTTAAATTATTTTCCGTCATCTTTCTCTTTGAGCGTTCAAAATAACGATGCAATTTTGCTAAGGCTTGCTCTTCTTGAACAAGCGAGCAATCAAGATATTTTGCTACGATATCTTTTGTTAAATCATCATCGGTTGGGCCTAAACCACCACATAAGACAATCAAGTCACTACGTTTGGTTGCTTCAGCGACTAAATTTTCCAGTCGAATCGGATTGTCTCCCACTACTGTATGATAATAAACATCAATCCCTAAAGCAGCTAGCTCTTCTGAAAGAAACGTTGCATTTGTATTCACAACTTGTCCTAGCAACAACTCTGTACCAACAGCAATAATTTCGGCTTTCACTTTTTTTCCTCTTCTCTAATAAGTTACGAATTTTATTCTATTTTCTATTTTATCATAGTCACTTTTTTTTAGCCTATCGTGTGATTGAAAAAATTGAATAAAATTCCTTTTCCACTTTTTTTATAAAACAAGATTAACTTAATATTTTTTTTATTTAAAATTGCTAAAAAATATCACACGTAATATAATTAATACAGAACTAATTATACTTTTTTAGAAAGGGAGAGAGAAGTGACAGGTATTTTGAATACAATTGTAGTGTTGGCCTTTTTAGGGTGTTTGAGTGGTATCGGATTTTTAATTTTTTCATTTATCAAAAAGAAACCGAAGAAACCTGTATTGATTGGTATTGCTGTTAGTTTTGTTGTGATGATAGTTGCTATTATTTTAAGTCCTGCCGAGGCAGTGCAATTAACGATTTCAGAAACAACTATTGAAACAAATGAAAACGGTATCGCTCAGATTAAAGGAACAACGAACAAAACTAGTAAAGTGACTGCTGATGGAGATGAAATAGAGAATGACGACGGTTCATTTGTCTATGACGTAACCTTGAAAGATGACGAGTCAAAAGAAATAACATTAGTTGCCAATAAAGCGGGGAAAGAAATAACTAAAACGGTCGAAATTAAGCCCTCAAAAAGTTTTGTTGCCCTCTTAAAAGAAGAAGAAATGGAAAAAAAAGAGCAAAAAATTTTAGCAGAGGCTGAAACAGCTCTAGCACTTGCTGAAAAAAATCCTACTTCAAAAAACTATGATGATGCCGCTACACTTGTAGAAAGCCTAAGTAAACAATATGATGAAATGGATGAACGCTTAGCGACGATTAAAGAAAATATCCCGATTTATGTCGCAGTTGATTTAGCCGAAAAAGAGCAAAATCGTCAAAAATTAGACTCAGCAACAGCCCTCGTTAGTAAAGCAACATTGAATAAAGAGGCTTTGGAAAAACGTCTAACAACAGTCAAAGAAAAAATCGAAGCAAAAGAAACAGCAGAAAAACAACTGACTAGTGCACGTGAAGCAGTAGAAAAAGCAGAACAAGAACCAAATGACACCAATTATGATCAAGCAATTGCTAAAATCAAGGCCATTCCAAATGGAAATACTGATCTAAGCAATCGAATGAATACAGTCAAGCAAACAATCGATGCACAAAAAGAAGAAGCAAAAAGAGTAGCTGAAGCCCAAAAAGCAGAACAAGAAGCTGCTAGTGCTCAGGCGACAGCTGATGCAGCCGCCGCAGCAGAAGCTCCAGTAAGTGAAATGGTTCTAGTTACGCCTACTGGCAAAAAATATCACAATCATAGATGTGGGAATGGAACCTACACCGAAGCCACGTTAGAAGCAGCTTTAGCACGCGGCTTAACTCCTTGTGCTAAATGTTACTAATACACTCTAATTATTTGCATTTAAAAGAAATCGGGATAAGATTTGCGTTTTAACAGACGTTCATCTTATCCCGATTTTAATTCATTTTTAGTTTTTAACTCGTTTTCTCAAAGCTCTGATTCCTTTATCCAATTCAGGGACAATCAAAATCAATAATCCACATAGGATAGAAACGCCCCACTCTAATAAGGTCAATGGTTCTGTATAAAAAGCAGTTTGCATAAATGGTACATAAGTCAAGATCAATTGTAAAATGATCATGATCCCAATGATCACGAACGCTTTTGGATTAGTAAAACTATTTTTTGAAAAGGCCGCTTTACTCGTTCGAATACTAAATAGGTAAAAAATCTTGCTGATAACAATAATATTCACCATCATCGTACTAGCAGTAATATGATCTGCGCCCATCGTCAACAACCAATCATACGACAGTAAACTGATAACGGCCATTAAAATAGAGACATATGCCATTTGGAAAACATCGTGGCGATCCATTAAACTACTTCCCGTTTTTCGTGGTTTCCGATCCATGATCCCAACTTCAGCTGGTTCAAAAATAAACGCAAATTGAATCGTGATTGCCGAAACCATGTTAATCCATAACATTTGTGTTGCTTGTAAAGGCATTTCTCTTTGAGCAAGAATCGTAAAAACAATAATCAAACCTTCTGCAAAGGAAGTAGGTAATAAAAATAAAATACTCTTCTTGATATTGTCATAAATTCGACGTCCTTCTGCAATGGCCCCCGACATTGTCGCAAAGTTATCATCCGTCAAAATCATATCTGCAGAATCTTTTGCTACGTCAGTTCCTTTGATTCCCATCGCAACGCCGATATCCGCTCGTTTTAAGGCTGGCGCATCATTGACCCCATCTCCTGTCATCGCAGTGACTTTTTTATTTTCTTGTAAGTATTCAACGATCTCTAATTTATTTTTAGGCGTTGTTCGTGCAAATACTTGGTGGGAAAGAACAGTTTGTTTCTTTTCTTCGTTTGATAGTTCATCCCATTCAGTCCCTGTTATCACCTGGATCGTATCAGCTAATCCTAATTTTTCACCAATCGTTTTAGCAGTCAATGGGTGGTCCCCAGTGATCATCTTGACTTCGACACCTGCTTGACGCATTTCTTGTAAAGCGCCGATTACTTCCTCTCGCGGTGGATCAATGATTCCAGCCAATCCAAGAAATTCAATTCCTTGCGCTAAACTTTCATGCGTTACTTCTGCTACATCATTTGCTACTTCTTTCACTCCAACGGCTACTACACGTTTTCCTTGTTCTGACAATGCAGTCACTTGTTTCGACCACTTTTCAGCTTTAAAATCGGGATTTTGTTTTTGAGCCATTGGAAATAACTTATCTGGCGATCCCTTAATAAAAATCAAGCGTTTCTTATTGTCTGTCCGTTCCACTAATTTCGCTATATAACGATAGTCCGAGTCAAACGGCAACATATCGACTTCTCGGTAATTCGTATCCATCTCTAAAGGATAAACTTTATGATACAACGTGATGAATGAACCATCTGTCGGTTCACCATTAATCGTCCATACGCCATTGTCTTTCATCAAAATCGTGTCATTCGCTTCAAATCCAGACTCTAAAAACAACTGCATCTTTTTCGTGATTTCAGCTGGTTTCCCTTGCGCCAAAATTTCCCCTTCTGGTTCATAGCCATTTCCACTTACTTCATAAACTTGCTCATCGATCATAATATCTTTGACGGTCATCTCATTTTTAGTCAGGGTTCCTGTTTTATCGGTCGCAATTATATCAACTGATCCCAACGTTTCCACGGCTGGCAATGACTTGACAATCGCATGGTTTTTCTTGGCCATCTCATTGACACCCATCGCTAGAATAACTGAAGTCGTCGCTGGCAATCCTTCTGGAATCGAACCAACGACCATGGTAACGACAGCTAATGATAAAGCCGAAAGAGAATAGGTCTGTAAAACAAAACCTAAAATAAATAGTAAGATAGCTGCGCCAATCACAACATAGGAAACACCTTTTCCTAACCCATCAATTTCTCTCATCAAAGGCGTTTTTCGTTGTTCTACACTGGTCACTTCCGTAGAAATTTTACCGATCTCTGTATTTTTCCCAGTGGCAACAACTACTCCGACACCACTTCCGTTCGTTACCGAAGTGGAAGCAAATGCCATATTGATTTGATCCGCTAACGGAACATTTTGTTCCAGTAATGCATCGGTTATTTTCTCAACGGAATCGGCTTCACCTGTCAAAGCCGATTCTTGGATACGTAAATTATCTGAATCAACGACCCGTAAATCTGCTGGCACATTGTCCCCAGCTTCTAAAAAGACGACATCCCCTAAAACAAGTTGTTCGGCAGGAATGTCTATCCGATTTCCATCACGGTAAACCGTCGCTTGCTTCGATAACATTCCTTTGATTTTTTCTAACGCATCTGATGCATTTGCTTCTTGGTAATAACCAATCAATGCATTTATAATAATCACTAATCCGATGATGAACGCATCTGAATAATGCCCCATGACCGTTGTTAATAACGCCGCAAAAATCAAAATATAAATGATCATATTTTGAAATTGACGAACAAATAACTGCCATTTAGGCGTCGTTTTACTTTCTAAGGCATTCGGTCCATATTCTAGTAATCTTTTTTCCGCTTCCTTACTAGCTAACCCTTGTTCAAAATCATCATTCGGATAAGCTTTTTTTAACTCTTTTAAATTGTTTGTGTATATTTGTTTGTCCATCATATTCTCCTCATAAACTTATTATTTAGGTATAACAAAAAAGCACCTTGTAATTTACAACGCACACAAATAAGCTATTCTACTAGAAAATATTGGACATTACGTTTAAAAATAAGCCTCTCCTCGTCATCCGAGTCTCCAGACATCCTGCGTCACCCCTTCTATACGTTAGTATATAAATATATATCATACTCTAATGGTAAATGTCAAGATTCTAAATTTTCTTTTTTCACCTAAAATCACAGATTCTTTTTATTGTTTGCTATAAGTTGTGACAAAAACTGCTAGCTTCAATCAATAACTTGAAACAACAGCTTTTATCACAAAGTTCATAAACAAAATATACTCGTTCACAATACAATCACTGCTAGTAAAAAGACAACTAAATCCAGGATTAACAAAGCAATTATTTTTCTTTTGATACTAGTTACTTTCTTTTTTTCTTCAACCGTCAAAAAACTTAACGTTCCTGTTCTTTTAAATAAATAGAGCGGTATTCCTGAACCATTTTGAGCCGTGGATGCAAGAAATGCCCAAAACTTTGGTTTATTCATATTTCTACTATTGGCATCGATCAAAATTAATTTATACATATAAAAAGCTAAACAGATCCCAGTAAAAACAATAACACTGAGCAATAATATCATTACTGCTATACTACTATTCATATCAATCACTCCCCATCGCTATATTCTTTTTATGATCAAGTAAAATAGATATCCTGTATTCACGACCACCAGAAACAGTAATGAATAACTAAATACTTGATTGCTAACAAACATTAGAGAAACAATTAGGCAACTATTGATAAAGAGCAATAGACAAAATAATTTTAAGCTTCGATTTTCATCAGTTGCTTTTTGGAGATGTTTGACCATTTCCTGATCCTCCTTTAGTAATGTATCTAACGAAACTTTGTAAATATCACTAATTAGGATCAAACTGCTAATATCTGGCAAGGTACGCCCTGTTTCCCAATTAGAGATTGTTTGTCTAGATACATGGATTTTTTCTGCTACTTCTTCTTGAGTCAGTTTTAATTCTTTGCGCCTTTTTTGCAATTTAAATGATAGCTCCATACTGTCCTCCTTTAAAATCAGTTTACCTATCTTCACACTATGATTCAGTCAAAACCTTTTATAAATCAAGTATATCTGACTATAAACCTGTTTTACATCCCTAAAATGCGCTGAAATTTAAAAATTTATTAGAAAAAAATGGCTTCCCTACGTTTGTTCCAACTTCTCCTCATTGTTTCAAACATTTACTTTTATAAGCTCTTAACTTAAACTAAGATTATATAAACTTTACAATGAGTAAAAATGAGCGAAAAGACACATGATTCAAAACTCTCAAAAAAAAACGTGAAATAAAAAAAAGGAATATCAGAGTTTTTTACGGTCATTCAATTCCCAATGATGATAAAAAAAGTGCAATCTGTCCCACCAAAAATTCTTTACCATGGAACAGCCAATAAATTTTTGAAAAGTATAAAAAAAGAAGGACTTATTCCAATGTCCAGACAATATGTTCACTTATCAGAAGATCTTGAAACAGCCACTTTAATAGGAAACAGAAAAAAACTATCCCAGTGATACTGACAATCGATACAGAAACAGCTACAATTGATGGCATCAACTTTTATTTAGGAAGTGAAAAGATTTGGTTAGCTGATCACATTCCTTCGAAATATATAAGTATCCAGACAAAGATTTAATATATTAAGAAATAAGCCATAGATCACGGAAAGTTGAACAACGTTTCGTAATCTGTCGCTTATTTAACCTATATCATAAAATAGTCAATCGAAATCGATAACTAATTAAAAAAAATTATCAGTCTTCCGCACTTCAAATCGTTTACTCGATTTCTTTAGATAGTAAAATGCTCAAATACGCACTAAAATTCATTATTCTTTTTTGGTATTTGTTTTGATTGCTAACCAAATAGCATAACCGTTAGCAAGTAGTCCCAATAGATAAACCGGCACTAATAACACTATATTGATTGAATTATATTGTAAACACCACAAAGAACTCATCATAAGTACAATCCCTACCGCAGTATAGATATTTTTCTTATTATTTAAGGCATAGTTTAGCGTACTTTTTTTCTTTTCTCGAATATGTCCTTTTTCTTTGTGCAACAGAATTTGGATTACTTGGATCAAACTGATGATAAACAAACTCCCGTTTAAAATAGTACCTCCTAGAAAACATATTTTTTTCATTATAGTCATGGCTTCAACTCTTTGAGTCAACCAAGATGTAGCTAACAACACTAAAAAAAAGAGCCATACTCCAAGAGAAAAAATTGCGGAAGTAAGCTGTTGCCCGTTTGTTTCACTAGAATCATTCTTGAAAAATTTTATTAGTTTTTGGTCCCCTTTCAGTAATTCATCTAGCGATACGTCGTAAAATTCACTAAGAGAAATCAATAAATCTAAATCAGGATAGCTTTTCCCTAACTCCCATTTAGAAATAGTTTGCCTTGTCACATGCAATTGATTAGCAACTTCTGTTTGGGTAAACCCTAATTGTTCTCTACGTTTTTTTATTTTTTCATTAAACTCTATTTTAGAATCATTCTCCTTTGAGAAATATTAAATCGCAAAAAAAGAACAATGTCTACAAAACCTATGAAATTTATAGCGCAACAAACTGTTGCATCAATACAAATAGTACTTTCACTATTGAAAGTAGATATGATATCAATTGAATATGAATAAACTTCAAAAAAATATACTCTCTATAAAACTGACTCGGAAATTTTTTCCAAATCTTTTTTATAGTGAGCATATTTCCAGCAGAAAATTATTTCGTTTTTCAAATTTAATTATTAAAATAGTATTTTTGGAACAATAAACTTATCTGATACACTCTAACAAGAATTTTTGATTACTAGCATTTAGTCTTGACCATGCATGGAATGACGCAGTATTAGTAACATGCCCACCTTTTGCATCTACAGCTAAATTAGAGTTTACATTAACAATTTGCACTGAATTCACTTCAAAATTATGCACTTTAGGTGCTTTTTCAATCCGCCATCTCATCGTTGGCATATCAGGATTGGCATCCCATAATTGTAATTTCGAGCCATTATAGCATGTAGAATTAGCTATTTCCATTGCTCTAAAATTAAGCACATCAAAGATCATAACTTCTCCATTACCAATATTCTTAAGATAAAATACATAAGAGGCATTATAACTATGTCGTCCACTCTTGAACGTGTTCCCATTAAAGCTTCTTCCATTTGCAGTATTCAGATAAAAAGGAGCATCTTTAAATCGTATTTGATACAAACCATCACTATAAAGTACTACTTGTTGAAGTCTATTTCTTGGATTTATTTCTTTATTGACATATCCTTGTACTTTTTCAGAAGCAATTCTATCATACTGAGCCACTTGTTCTTTAGAAATACCTACTTCAGCTAAACTTGCTGCTTGTGACTCCACAGATGAAAATGCAGCTGCTAAAAGAATAATCCCCAACACACATATACCTAACAAATATTTTCTAATTGACACTTAGATACTACCTCCTTGTTATTTTTAGAACGAAATAAATTACACTGCTAATTACAGTCTAACACTACACAATACAATGTCAATTAAAAAAAGAAAATAAATATCAGGATAAATCCCCCTTTTTTCTATTATAAAAAATTTTTAATTATTTATAATTAAAAACTAAATAAACATAAAAATTATAAAAATATCTTAAAAACGCAAGTAATCAAATATATTTCCAGTTTATTTTTCAAAAAGCAATGAAAACAACTCATCAAAAGATTTAAAAAACTATTTTTTTTATTAATTAATTTGATTTCCATACATATAATATTTCACAAAAAAATATAGCTATTTTTCATTCTCCACCACATCTCCCACTCTCTCACAAATAGAACACTTTGTTATATTATAATTTTCTGACCACTTATTTCTAAGCTAAATAAATTTTATATTCGGACTTCGTTAACAGTTTTTAATTGAACAAAATTGCCTGAGTTTTTTTGCTAGGTACCTTAGGATGGAATCGTTCCTCTCAACAAAAAACGTTTAGTACCCATTGAGACTACAGGACTAAACGTTTTTGCTCTATTTTTATCAAATAAATCACTCGTTAATCAATGAAAGACACTAATTCGTCGGCTTGGATAGTTTGCTGCAACAATTTCATCAACTAATGCTGTCGCATAATCAGCATAGCTGATATAACTTTTGCCTTCTGCATTTGTCGTAAATTCTTCGCCAGCAAAAGTATACACACCTGTTTTTTCTCCTTCAGCATCAAATTCTGCTGCTGGACTAATAAAGGTCCAATTTACATGTTGCGCATTTTTCAAAATCTGTAATGCTTTAGACATCGCTGTTGCTAGTGGTTTGAACGCATCTGGAAAATCTGGCGTATCTTTTAATTCTACCTTGTGTTCAGAATCGACAAACAAACTACCTGCTCCGCCAACAATAAACAGGCGAGTCGGTTGATCCTTCAAAATCGTTAGTAGATGTTCTGTGGTTGGAGAATACTGATCGACGTTATCACCCCAAAAACCTAAAGCACTAACCAAAACGTCGAAATTTTTAATGTCTTCTGTCGTTAAGCTCATCACATCTTTTTCGATAACGGGCGTACCATCAGTGATTTTATTGGCATCACGTACAATCGCAGTAACTTCAAAGCCTCTTTCTTTTGCTTCATTTAAAATCAAAGATCCTGCTTTTCCACTTGCTCCTAAGATTGCTACTTTCATTTCACTCTTCCTTTCCATCCTTAATGAAACTAAAATTGTTACATTTTATAATAAAAGAAAAGATTTGGTTTTACGTATGATATTGCCAAATCTTACTCATTTTCGTTGTTTAAACGGTAATTGTTTTTATTCGTTTATTCAAGCTTTCATCTCTTGGTGTTTCTCAATATTATGAATTACAGAAGCTAGAGAAATAGTTTTCAGTTCATCTTCCATCTGTTGTTGTGCTTTTGAAAAACCTTCTTCTAATACATCTTGGATATTCGCGCCAACGATACATTTCGGATTTGTATTTTGATGGACATTAAAAATTTCTCGGTCCAACTCTACCGCCTCATATACATCGTATAACGAAATTTCTTGTGGTTTCTTTAGAAGGTACGTGTTTGTTGCACCACGCATCGAATGAATCAAATTTGCTTTTTTCAATTGACTCATTAATCGCCGAACCACAACTGGGTTGGTATTTACACTACTCGCAATAAATTCTGAAGTCATTTGATCTGCGGGGCCTAATTCAATCAGACTCAAAATATGAACAGCAACGCTTAACTTTGTCGACATGGCCATGTCATTCACTCCAAACTATAGTAACTTCCTTAGTTACATTCAAATGATAACAAGAATTTATTTGTCTGTCAATAAAAAAGTTGTGGTTAGAGCGTATTTGAATGAACACACCCTAACCACTATTTCAGCTCTGCTATTGCTTTTTATTTAGTACACTCTTTTTTAAATCAGTGTTTTTTTCATAATTGTTCGTGTAATAAATTTTTCCGCTTCTACAATCACAAAGACAACTATTCCAGCAAGTAATGAAACTTTCAAGTGATTCCAGCCAATAACCGTTGTTCCTAACGCCGTATGCATAAATGGAGCAAAAATAAGTAGCATCTGCAACACAAGTAGAATAAACAAAGAAATCCACAATACTTTATTAGCAAGAATACTTTTATTGATTGAAAATTTTAGAATTTCTCGACAGTTAATCATATAAAAGACTTGTCCAAAAACTAATGTCATAATCAACGTTGTTTGCATGATTGGGGCACTTTTACCAAGATTTTCCAAAAAGCCATTTACGAAAAAGCCAAGACCAGCTAACAATAAAGAAACGTAAATAATTCGGAAAATAGCATACCCATTTAAAATGTTCTCCTTAGGATCTCTAGGCACACGTAACATCCCTTCTTTATCTAAAGGCTCAAAGCCCAATGCAAAAGATAAAGTAATTGTTGTTACCATATTCAACCATAAAATTTGAACTGAAGTTAGTGGTAGTGGGTTATCCAATAAAATCGAAATAACCACTAATAACCCTTGGGCAAAGGCAGTCGGTAAAGAAAAATAAATGGTTTTCTTTAAGTTATCATAGACCCTACGCCCTTCTTTCACTGCACTAGTGATGGTTGCAAAATTATCATCGGCTAAAACCATATCAGCTGCATCTTGAGTGACTTGCGTTCCTTTAATGCCCATCGCAATTCCAATGTCGGCTTGTTTTAACGCCGGCGCATCATTGACTCCATCACCTGTCATTCCAACGATTTGTCCATTTGCTTGGATTGCATTCACTAAACGTAATTTATGCTCTGGTGTAGTTCTGGCATAGACATCATTTTTTTGTACAAGTTCTTTTAATTCTGCATCTGATAACTCCTCGATTTCACTACCAACGACTGCTTGGTCATAATTTTCTAACCCAATTTCTTGGGCAATGGCTACCGCGGTGTCTTTATGGTCTCCAGTAATCATTTTCACTGAAATCCCTGCTTTTTGACTAATTTTGACCGCTTCAATTGCTTCTTTTTTCGGCGGATCGATAATTCCAAAGAGACCAATCAAGGTCATTTCTTCTTTTAAATCCGCATGAGTTAGTGAGTCTTTTTCTTTAGGCACTTCTTTAAAAGCGGCTGCTAAAATCCGTTGCCCTTTTTTGGCTTGCTCACCGATTTTCTGCTCCCAGTAACTTTCGTCAAACGTCTGTATCTCGGAATTTTCTAATTGATGCTCGACCATTTTTAATAAGACATCCGGCGCTCCTTTTAAATAGATGAAACGCTGATTGGCGACTTCGACTAAAGTTGCCATATATTTGTAAGAGGAATCAAAAGGAATTTTACTAATATCATGTTCATCTTCTACCATCGCCATATGATTGGCCCAATCAAGCAAAGCCCCTTCGGTTGGGTTTCCAATAACTTCTCGTTGGCCATTTTTATAAGTAATTTTAGTATCATTACAGTATAAAGCTGTCTCTATTAATTTTTTTACTGAATGATTTTTTTCGACGTCATTTAAATTGAGTTCTTGGTTTTTCATATCCTCAATAGGGAGTGTTTGATTGCCCGTAATGACTGAGACTACTTGCATTTCATTTTTTGTTAACGTTCCTGTTTTATCTGAACAAATAACGGCCATACTACCAAGCGTTTCAACTGCCGGCATTTTTTTGATAATCGCTTTTTGACGCGCCATTCTAGAAACACCAACTGATAAAATAATCGACAAAACAGCGGGTAATCCTTCTGGCACCGCCGAAACTGCTAATGCAATCATCGCAGAGACTAATTCAGTCCCAGTAAAATCACGAAAGAATAAACTGAAAATTACTAAGGCAATAATCAAAACGCTTAAAGCATAAAAAATTTGCTTATTTAAAACTTTCATTTTTTTAATCAAAGGTGTTTCATTATCCCCTACATTTTTTAAATGTTGGCTGATTTTTCCGATTTCTGTGTTATCACCCGTTGCAACTACAATTCCTTTACCTGAACCGCTATTCACTAACGTTCCTGAATAGACCATATTCGTTCGATCGCCCAAATCCATCTCTACATCAATCATCTTACTCTCTTTAGTAACTGGTGTGGATTCCCCTGTAAGAATCGCTTCCTCCACCACTAAATTATATGCTTCAAAAAGACGTAAGTCGGCAGGAATAATATCTCCCGGATTCAAAAAAACGATATCTCCTGTAACAAGTGTCTCTGCTTCTACCGATTCTTTTTCATTTGCTACTAAAACAACTGCTTCTGTGCTCATCATGGCACTTAAACTATCCAATGAACTAGCTGCTTTGGCCTCTTGGGCATAACCAATGATTGCATTGATCATCACAACCAATAATATAATTGACATATCAATAAAGTCACCACTGATTCCCTTAAGTACCGCTGCTGCTAATAGAACATAAATCAGTAAATCATTAAAGTGACTAAAAAACTTTTTTAACTCGCTTGCTTCCTTTTCTGTCGAAAGTAAATTTTTTCCATCTTTGTGCAAACGTTCAGATCTTTGCTCTTTTGACAATCCATTTTCTTTAGCATCTAACGATTCCATAATTTTTTCTTTACTTGTTTTATACCACTGCATTCGTTGTCCTCCTCTAGAGGGCATTCGGAAATACCTCTTATTTAACTTTATTCTACAGGACTCAACTAGAGCTTTCTAATAATATGCTGATAAAACCAAGAAAAAACGTTCTTTTTCTAATCGTTTTATAATTTAAAAATCATCTAAATAGCGATGAAAAAATCTCTAAAAGATAATTAATAAAATCTTATAGAGCATAAAAAAATGCTTTTGATTAATAGATATAAAAAAACATACTAAAACGTTAAAAAAGTAAATTTTTTACAAAAAAACTACTTTTAACCTTCTAATATGTTTTAACGATACTATTCGATAACTAAAAGAGGCTGTTTGTCTCACCCACATTATACCTTTATTCTAATTTCTGTAATAAAGCTTTTGTATTTTCTACATAGTATTGAATCGCATAAGGTAATGCCGAATCATCAACGGTAAAAGAAGGATGATGCCATTCAAACGGCGAATCCGTACCAATAAATGCAAAAAAACCGGGAACTTCTCGTTGATAATTGGCAAAATCTTCGCCACCCATTGTTAGCTCAGGCTGAACAATCGAAGCAAATGTAGCCGTCGTTTCTTTAACGATTTCGGTCAATTCTGGGTTATTCATTACGACTGGCGGTCCAGCAATCCATTCGATTTCCCCTATTTGTCCATATATACTTGTTACGTGCTGGATTGTCTCTTCAAACAATTGCTTGATTTTTTGTTGATCTGCTTCAAAAAAGGTTCGAATTGTCCCTTCCAAAAAGACCGATTCTGGGATCACATTCCATGTATTGCCACCTTCGATATGGGTTACACTTAACACAGCAGGTGAAATTGGCGAAACATGGCGACTAACGATGGCTTGTAAACTACTAACAATTTGGCAAGCGGTCACGATTGGATCACTCCCATTTTGCGGAGCAGCAGCGTGTGTGCCTACCCCTTTGATTTTAACTTTAAATTGGTCAACCGCTGCCATTAATGGTCCGCTTTTAATCCCAAACGTTCCCACTGGTAAATCCGGTTTGTTGTGAAACCCAAGGATGGCAGAAACGTCGTTGACAGCTCCTGCTTTGACCATTGCAATGCCGCCTTGATTAATTTCTTCAGCTGGTTGAAAAATTAAACGAATTTTCCCATTAAGCTCTGCTTCTTGTTCTTTTAAAAGAGTGGCCGCGCCTAATAAAGAAGCAGTGTGAAAATCGTGGCCACAAGCATGCATAACACCTGGATTCTCTGAAGCATACGCTAAATTAGTCGCTTCTTGAATTGGCAAAGCATCAATATCTGCTCTTAAAGCAATGATTGGACCTTTCGTTTGATTCCCAATTTCAGCAATAACACCTGTTTTCAGTGGGATTTCTAAAATTTTTATCTTATGAGCTGCTAGATACTCTTTGATCAATTGAGTCGTCGCAAATTCTTGTCCCGAAGGTTCTGGATTTTTATGAATATGGCGTCTAATCGAACGCACTTCTTTTACTAATTCTTCTGAAATACTTGGATTTTTTTGCAATTTTTCCCCCTACTTTCTAAATAAGATCAGACTATTGCGCAAAAAAAGTAATCTTAAGCAAAAGGTATTACTTATAGAATAGCTCTCCTCTTACTAAGCACCATTTTACACTTGTTTTTAACCATCTTATCATAGAAACAACAACTATACTTTATTTTGTAAAGCTAAAACGAATGTTCAAAAATGGAAACGTGGGTGAGACAAAAATAAAAGCCACTTTTATTTTATGTCCTAAAAACGAATAAACAGTGGGAGCAGAAGCAACTCCTACGGAAATAAGCGACAACTCACAAAAATTTGAAAAACAATTTTCGTGAGTTGTCGCTTATTTCTTGGAGTTAAACACTTCTATCTCAACCTCGTTCGTTCAACAATTATCATAATTAGTTATCTTTAATTCACTTTTAAGACCACTGTAAACGCCAAGGTTTTACCTCATGATACAAAGGCGCTTTATTCACTGAATTAAATAGTTCCATTTTATATTTCACGACTTTTTTAGCTTCTTCAATACATTCAGGATAAATTGCATTAGGGTCCCATAATTCAGTTGTCGCTAAAATTTCGCGACATTTTTTATAAAATGCGTATTTATAGTCAGAGGAAATATTTACTTTTTGAATGCCAATTTCAACGGCGCGAGCGATTTCTTGATCTGGATTTGACGAACCACCGTGGAGAACCAATGGAATATCGACTAATTTTTCAATTTCTTCCAAAACTTCGATTTTCAATTTTGGTTTAATATCTTTAGGATAAATTCCATGGGCGGTTCCAATTGCGATTGCTAAAGTATCCACTCCGGTACGTTCAATAAACTCTTGTGCATCATTAGGATTCGTATAAATAACTTCTGATACACCACCTTCAATCGTTGTTCCTGTATTACCAATTGTACCTAGCTCTCCTTCAACAGATACATTTAGCACTTTACAGACATCAACAATTTCTTTTGTTGTTTTGATATTTTCTTCAAAACTTAATAGCGATCCATCAATCATCACGGAACTAAAACCACAGTGAATTGCACGCATAATGCTCGTCAAATTATCCCCATGATCCATGTGTAAAACAAATGGGATAGGACTATTTTTGATTCTAGCTAATACGTAATGAAAGAAATCATCTTTTGTAAAATCTAATTCGGTTGGATGAACTGCGATGATTGCAGGTGAATTATTTTCTTCGGCTGCTTCAACAACGACACGTAAAAAATTACTATCAGCGACGTTAAACGCTCCTACAGCGAATTTATTTTCTTTGGCAACTTCTAATAACTGACTCATATTTACTAACATTTGATTTCTCCTCTTTCATTGATCCTAATAGATCGTTTTTTATAGTGATTTTCCTTTTGATCCTGATAATTCGATATACTCTTTGACCACTTTTTTTCCCGCAGCAATCGTTTCATGAACCAAGACAACATAATCGATTGTGGGATCTTCCGTCAATTTTTCTGCTAAAGAAAGTCGTTGTGCTTTCATAAAATCTGCACCAACATTGATTTTATTGATTCCTTTAGCCACTGAGGTTTGAATATTTTCAGCACCACATCCCGATCCACCGTGTAAAACTAGTGGCATGTTAGTCGCTGCTTTAATCGTATCTAAAATTTCAAAATGAAATTCCGGGTAAACGCCTACTGGATAATCACCATGACTGGAACCATAAGAAATGGCTAGGGCATCAATCCCTGTTTCTTCCGCAAAACGAATCGCTAGAGCTGGATCAGTAAACATTTCTTGATCTGTTTGATGCCCGTTGACTGAACCAATTCCGCCAACTTCTGCTTCGACGCTGGCATCAAATGTTTGCGCAAATTCAACCATCTGCTTCGTAATCGCAATATTTTCTTCGATTGGATAAGCAGATGCATCTACCATCACACTGCGAAAGCCATTATATAAACATTGTTTGACTCCCGCCATTCTTTGCCCATGATCGAGGTTGATGGCAACTTCCACACTCGCATCATTCGCTAATTTGATAATTGGTTCTGTCAAAATTTTACTACTGAAATGATAATCTAAATGATCTTGCAGTAGGTCGATGATAATTGGTGCTCGTAGTTCTTGACCGGCTTCGATGACTGCTTTCGCACTTTCTAAATTAAAACAATTGATGGCCATGACAGCATAATTTTCTTGATTCGCTCGCTGCAACATTTCTTTCATTGATACATACATGAATGACACCCTCCTAAGATAAGGTAATACTACCTAAATCAACTTCTTCTTCTGTGTCGGTCTCTGTTTCAACTTCTTGCGGTTCTTTTTTCAATAACACAAGTAAAACTGCAGTAATCATTGAACCGATAAGTAGTGCTAGACAAAATTCTAATGGTTTATTCATTGCAGGGACAATAAACATTCCGCCAGAAGGCACTGGTGAGCCTACTCCCCAAAGCATACTCAAACCACCGCCGATAGCCGCACCAGTTGAACAAGAGAAAATTACTCGGATTGGATCCATCGCAGCAATCGGAATCACCCCTTCTGTAATCATGCAGATTCCCATCGGAAAAGCGATTTTAATATTTTCAATTTCTGTTTCGGTATATCGTTTCTTTCGAATGATTTTTGAAATAACCAACGATAACGTTACACCGAATGGCGGCACCATTGAAGCTAGAATTTTTACAGCTTCTGGTTCATAGATTCCTTCTAGTAATAATCCATCAGCAAAAAGTGAAGCCACTTTATTGACTGGACCACCAAAATCAAAGGCAGCCATGCCGCCTAAAACAGCACCGAAAACAAATTTCGTGCTACTTTGCATTCCTAACAAGAAATTCGTCATACTTTCTGTTGCCCAAACAATTGGTACCCCGACCACGAAGTACATCAATAATCCAATAACAAGCGTAGATACCAATGGAATAATCATCATTGGCATCAAACCCTCTGCCCATTTTGGTACTTTAAGATTTTTTCTTAACCATAGAACAAAGAAACCAACTAAATAACCACCCAACATTCCGCCTAAAAAACCAGCTCCAATTGAATTAGCGATCAATCCCATAAATAAGCCTGGGCCAATCCCTGGACGATCTGCGATAGAATAGGCAATTGCACTAGCTATAACAGGCGACAGTAAGCCCATTCCCAAAACTCCAAGAGAAACTAATGCATCTGGAATCGAATATGCCGCTTTATAATTTTCAATCACATTGCCACCAGTTAAATTTCCGATGGCAATTAATAAACCAGCCGTCACAACAATGGGTAACATATAAGAAATAGCAGTTAGTGCATGTTTTTTAATTTCTAATTTTTTTAACATATCTACCTTCCCTTTCAAGTTTAACTTGCGCCCATAAAAACTGTGTTAATCTTTCTGCAACTCTTCTTCAATTTTATTAATAATTGCTTTTGGTGCTTTAATAACCATGCTCGTTGGAATTTCAACGATACGTTTCCCTTTAAAACGCTCCTTTCCGCTTATTTTGATATCTGCAGCAATAATTACGACATCCGCATCTTCAATATCAGCTGCTGTCAGTTCATCTTCTGTACCAATCGTTCCCTGTGTTTCAATATGAATCGTATGCCCTAATGATTCCGCGCCCTTCACTAATTTTTCTTTGGCAATATACGTATGTGCAATTCCAGAGGTACAAGCAGCAATTCCTACAATTTTCATTTTCTTTCGCCTTCTTTCTCTATAAATAGTTGTAACATTTCCGCTTCATCGGTTACGTCTTGCAACTTGCTAATAAACGTATCATCGGCTAAACAAATGGCAATGTTTTGTAGCATTTTAATGTGGGTTGTATTGGCATCAGTATTTTTTACAGCAAATAAAATAATGACATTTACTGGTTGTTCATCTAACGATTCCCATTCAAGTGGAACACTGGTACGACCAATCGCAATGGATGTTTTTAAGACACTTTCAGATTTTCCGTGAGGAATCGCCACCCCTTTGCCTAAACCTGTTACCCCCTCTGTTTCTCTTAACATAACGTCTTCAAAAAAATCGTCTACATCATCTATATTGCCATTTTGATAAAGTAATTCACTCAATTCTTTAATGGCAGCTTCTTTCGTTGTAGCAACTAAAGTTAAATCAATCACCTTTTCAGATAAAACTTCTGATAAAATTACATTCGTCATATTCTCATACCTCACTCATCATTTTTTTGACCATTTTTTTATCACTGACTGTAAACATACAATTTACTAATAGATAAGGAATGTTTATTTCACTCGTAAAACCAACTGTTGTTAAAATTAAATCGATTTCTTGGTATTCGTGCCTGTGTTCCATAAATTTACGATACGGCAACACCTCTACAACCTCTATTTCCGGAAAAGCATTACTTACTTTGACGCGTAACAACTCGGAAGTTCCCACACCTGAGCTGCAAATAATCAATACACGTTTATTGTATTTTTCTGCTTCTAAATGCTTGGCAAAGTAAATGGTAATAAACCCAATTTCGTCTTCTGACAACTCAATTAATTGATATCTTTGTTCGATTTGCTTGGTAATTTTCCTCAATTCTTCATGTAGTTCTGGATATTCTGCTCTAATTTCATTGAGCATGCCATTACTAATATCAATTTGATTCATGATTCGATAAAGCATCGGGCGAATATGGTGGATCAAATCTAGATACAATTGCTGTTGTTGTAAAATTTGAGGATATTCTTGACTAATTCCCTCAATATAATCTGACGTAATTGATTCAGCTAATAAACTTTCATTCGTAGATTGCTTATAAGAGATTCCAGAAGATACTAAATACTGAAATAAATAATACGTCTCAATCGTTGGTAATTTAACAGTTAAATAATTAGAAACATTGGTAATTACTTGCTGTGCAATTTGAAATAGTCCTTGATTTTCAGCAATAATTTTTTGCTCCATTTGTTGTAAATCATCATATGACTCTGGCAACACACGTCCTTCTCGAAAACGATTAATCAAAATCGTTAAATGTGCAATAATGTTAATATTGTAAGGATAGGGGACTTCTTTTTTTAACGGGATTTCGATGATTTCTGTTATCTGCTTGCGAATAAACGCGACATCATATTCTTTAGAAAAACCATTCTTTAATAATAAAGAAGACTCATCTAAAACCTCCATATCATTAATAATCCGATTGATTTCCTGACGAATTAGTGCTTCTTTGCCAATGATTTTGATTCGTTTTCTTTGCTTAACCAACTCTAATTGCCTTTGCTCCAAATAGATTTTTAGTTCATAAATATCTTTAGCAATTGCTTCTTGACTCAAAAAATATTTTTCATATAGATAGTTAATCTGAACACTATTTGGTGATCGAAAAAGTAAATATAACATGATATACTTTCGGCGTTCGATTGGCGTTTGAACACGTTCTCTTTTGATATAATTCATTTTCAGATACACATCATAATCCACTCTAAATCCTTTCCCTTTCTCAGAAAGAATAATATCTTTAGTTGGAGATTCTTCGTTGATATGCTTGATTGTGCGATAAATGGTTTTGGTTGACATCGCTAATTTATCGGCCAAAGCTTGCGCTGAGATAAAATCATTTTCTCTCAGTAAAATGTCAATTAAGGATAGTTCACGTTTACTAAAATTCATTTCCTCACCCCTTATTGAGTCTGATACATGGCAACTTGGTCATTTAACGATTCAGATTAACTTCCTTTGTTTTAACTTATCTTGATTATATACGCAAATAAACCGCTTACAAATATTCTGTTGTCCACTTCACTAGACAAATAAAAAAGACGTCCTTTGCCAAAAAATAGCAAAAACCATCTTTTTCTTCACTTCCTAATTAAATTGATTATTAAAAACTATGATACCGACTTTGGATAAATCAAATTCCAATAGGGATCTTCACCTGTTACTTCATCAACTTGCTGCCAGCCCGCTTTTTTATAAAACTCTAACGCCTGTTGATTTTTAGACAAACACTTTAATTTCATCGGTAACGTCAATCGTTGTTTCGCTTCCATCAATAACTTCTGCCCAATTCCTCTACGTTTAAAATCAGCATCGATAAATAAACAATGGATAAAATTATCTGGCAAATAAAGCGAAATAAAACCACAAATGATTCCTTCCTCTTCTGCAACTAAAATAAGCTCATCTTCTGTATCTCTATCAAAATCTTCTACTTTAAACGTTGTCGGATCTTGCCAATCAAAAGTACTTTTTCTACTATTATAATAAAGTTCTCTTAATGCAATTCGATCTTCTTCCATCATTTCTCTAATAACTAGCAATCATTCTCCTCCTTAACCACTATGCTTTCTACCATAAAATCAGATATTAATTAAACAGAAAAACCTGTTTTGTCTTCTTCCGTGATAGGTCTAATCACTTTACATGGATTTCCCGCCGCAATTACATTTGCTGGAATATCTTTTGTCACAACACTTCCTGAACCAACAATCGTATTTTTACCGATTGTAACTCCTTGATTGATATGAACACCCGCTCCAAGCCAAACATTATCTTGGATTGTTACTGGCTTTGCATAACAACCACCTGCGACCCGTTCTGTCGCATCAATGGCATGATTGGATGTATAAATTCCCACACGAGGACCAAATAACACATTATTACCGATTTTTATTTTATTACCATCCAACATAATACAATCAAAATTGGCATAGAAATTATTTCCAATTGTAATATTAAACCCAAATTCACACCTAAAATTCGGTTCAAAATGAACCCCTTGACCTACCTCTTCGAATAACTCCTGCAGAATCGCCTCTCTTACTTCGCTGCTTGATCCAAAATTTGCATTATATTGATTCGTCAATAGCACTGTTTTTTCTCGCTCTGCCACCAATTCATTTTCCAAATCATTATACATTACACCACTTAACATTTGCTTCCTTTGTGCTGCTAAATTCATGTTAATCCTCCTCACTTTCAATATTTATACAAGAAACACCAAAAGCATGTTCAGATAAATTTTAATAGAATAATCTATCTATAAATTCAATTTTAATATTTTTTAGTAAATATCTAACTGCGAAATGATCATCATTACCTCATTAGTTTTTAATTCTATTTACAAATTATTAGAATTATGAAACTTATTTTAGTTCTGAAATTATTGTGTTTCTTAGTTTAACTTCCATTCTTACAACGAGTTCTTCTATATCTTTTTCTTTAGCGTATCACTTTTTTTTTAAGTAAGTCAAGATGATGCAAAATTTTAACATTGAAATTGGCAGCATAATCTCTATACAAAAAAACTCAAAGCAAAACTAACTATCAGTTTTTTGCTTTGAGTTCTATAATAATTGAAACAATTATTTCTAAAAATTCCGTCTGTTTATTTCTCCTTCACTTCAGCGATCAGTTTCGCTAACGCTTGCTCTTGATAAGTAGCAGTTGCTTGTTCAATCACTTTTTGTTGCTCTGCTTGATCCATTGTAGGATTTTGTATCATTGCCGTTTGAACTTGTTCTTGAACAAAAGCTTTCGCTTCTACTTCCATCTTCGCCTTATTTTCTTCAACCAGTTTTCCTAAAGCTTTGGCTTGCTCGGTACTTAAGATAACCCAATCTTTCTCTACACTAAATACATTTTTTTCAATCACTAATTGATGATTTTGGCTTGATAAACCAAACCAGAATTCAGCGGTTTTATTTTTATAAACCCAATACGTTTTTTTAGTAATGATTTGACTCTTCGCTTGATTTTCTTTCACTTCATTTGTAACATGATCTGTTCCTGTCGAAAGTGGTTTCGTTTGTTTTTCATCGGTTTTATAAACATACACTTTCTCCGTGCCATCGCCTAACGGTTGATAAAGTAACAAATTCATGTCCTTATTATCTGAGCTAGAAACAAGCGATTTTGTAGTTGTTTCAGTGATTTTTTTCATTCCAAAATGGTAATGGTCATTCGCTGTCATTAGTCCCAGACCAGCGAAAAAGAGCAACGCAAAAACAAACGATAAAGCAGTTTGCCAACGATTTTTAGCAAATATATTTATGCCAGCAAATGCTAAAACACTGAGGATAATTACCGCAAAAATCATTTAGTTGCACCTCCTTTAACAGCAGCAGGCTTTTTGTTTTTTAAGAAGAAAGCTACAATCACACCGACAAAGCCAAAAATTACAGCTACAAAGAACGCAGCATGATAACCTGTTAACGTTGCATTGATTGCTTCTGTTTTATAAGTCAATGGCAGTGTTTTTAACAAATCATCTTTTGGTAAATTAGATTTTGTGACATTACTCAAAATACTAATTAACACAGCAGTTCCAATTGAACTAGCAACTTGACGGAATGTATTGTTAACGGCTGTTCCATGACTAATTAAGTCCAATGGCAAAGCATTCATTCCTGAAGTAGTCACCGGCATCATAACCATTGAGATCCCAAACATTCGTAATGCGTATAGAATTACAATCATCGGTACAGGAGTCGTCTGTGTTAAAAAGGCAAACGGTAACGTCGCTGTGGTCAAAATAATCATCCCAACAATCGCTAAACGTTTCGCGCCATGTTTATCAAAAATAGCACCCGTTACCGGCATCATTAACCCCATAATCAACGCGCCTGGCAATAACATCAAACCAGAATGGAACGCTGATTCGCCACGGATATTTTGAATATATAATGGTAAAACCATTTCTGCACCAATCATCGCCATGTTAACAACTCCTGAAAGAATGGCCGCCATCGTAAAGGTAGCTGATTTAAAGACACGCAACTCTAAAAATGGATTTTCTAAATGAAGTTGGCGCCAAGCAAATAGCGCAATAAAGATGACTCCAGCAATCAAAAAGCCAATCACTTTGACACTACCCCATCCGTCATTGCCAACGGAAGAAAAGCCATATAACAAACTACCAAACCCAAGCGTTGAAAGTAGCGCTGAGAATACATCGATTTTGGGATTTGATAACTGAATCACACTTTTCATTAAGAAACTGGCTAAAATCAACACAATAACCACGATTGGAATTACCATTCCAAATAAATCACGCCAAGTATAATGATCAATAATCCAACCTGATAATGTCGGACCTAAGGCAGGGGCTAAACCGATAACGATTCCAGCCATTCCCATTGCTGCTCCTCGTTTTTCTGGTGGAAAAATCGATAACATAATTGTTTGTAATAGAGGCATAGAAATTCCCACGCCTGCCGCTTGAATTAAACGTCCTATTAATAAAATCTCAAAACTTGGCGCCACAAAACAAGTAATCGTTCCTGCCAAGAAAATCAGCATAGCCCCTATGTATAAACGCTTTGAACTAAATTTATTAATCAGCCAAGCACTGATTGGAATCATAATACCATTTACTAATAAAAAGCCTGTTGTTAACCATTGCACACTAGAAGCAGAAATATCAAATGTTTTCATTAGTGTAGGAAAAGCAGTTGTTAATAAAGTTTGATTTAAGACTGTACAAAACGTTCCTAATAATAACACGACGACTAAAAGAGAACGATTATACGGTTTTCCATAAATATCTACTGGTTGTTGTTCCACGGATTTTCATCCCTTTCTTGAAATTTTTCTGAAAAATCGTCCGGATGTTACTTTACTCCTCTTTTTTATTTTTGTCAACTTACTTGACACATATGACAAGTAAAGTATAATTTAAAGAAGTAAGGGGGTCATTAAATGAATACAGCTACATTAAAAAGGCTTTTAGAAAGTGATGATTTTTTAGTTGGTATTAGTGAATTAAGTAACATGACAAATGTTTCGCCAAGACAGCTCAGATATTGGGAACAAAAGGGCTATATTACTTCGGTTGGTGAAGCTGGAAGTAGTCGTAAATATAAATTACCCATGGCGATTAAAATTGAAATGATAAAACATTTTTTAGACGAAGGGTTTACCTTGCATGTTGCGGTAGAAAAGGCGAAAGAACATCAAACCAGCATTCATCAAGCGAAACTTTTATTGAAAAAAGTTTTTAAAGGACTAAAGTATATCGATGAACGGTTTACTGTAATTCGTTTATCTGGTTTTAGTAATCAAGAGCAGTTATTGTTGATTAGCGACCGCAAAAACGATACCGTCTGTTTCGAGGTGTTTGATGAGAAAACCGAACTGACTCAAGAATTAATCACTCAGTTGTTACAAATAGAAACAACTAAAACGGAAGAAGAATAACTCAATTGTTTCAATTTATTTCTCTTCTTCCGTTTTTTTCTATCCATTGATTTTTCACTTGATTCAAACCATTTTTTTGAAAAAAGTTGTTTTTATTGCTATCCTAAACATAGTCATTGAATAACTCGAGCTTATCTAAGGAGAGATAAAAATGAAGTTTCTAGCGATAACCTTTTATACAAAAGATGAAACAATCATAAAGTCGTGGACAAATGCTTTAAAGTCTTATTTCACTGATACGTATAGAATCTATAGAGCACAATTAAAATTTACTGGCACTGAAGAAAAAAAATGGACCTTTTTTATTTTAGGTGAACTTGGTACGACAATCCCTACTTTAGCTGATTTTTCTTCTTTATCCTTACAAGAAGCAGTGATTAGAATAGAAATTTTAACTGTCACACCAGGTAGTTTTCTGTCGAATACGTCTGTAAAAAAAGAGCCACTTTTAATTATCGAACACGTAGATGTCCAAGCGGCTCACCTAGATGAATTCCAGCAAATCATGATTACAAATAATACACCTGCTATGAAATATATTATTGACCATAAAAATTGGTGTTCCGAATTTATTGCTTTAGAAGCGGAGCAAGTCTTGTATCAGCAGCCCAATTTTTCTGAATGGAATCAGATTCATTTGATTAGTATGACCTTCTCGGCTCCATTTAAATATAAAAAAGATTTCAACGAAGGGCTACAATCAGTTGCTGCACCTAATTTTAAAAGCAACTTCGAGCGATTAGAAAAAATTCGAACATTTACTTATAAATATAAAGTCCATCGAATCCATTAATCGATTGAGATGGTTCCTAACAAATCATTTTTCTTACAACCTAAGCGATACTATACAAAAATTCAAAAAACAATCCAGTAGCCATCCGTTAACAGCGAAAAAAGCTACTATGTTTTTTACTGTTTTTGTATAGTATCGCTTATTTTTTTATGTTTAAAATTTCTAGCTAACTCTTTTTACTTAAATTAAGAAAAAGCCGTTGACTCTCACCCTACGTACGAATATATAATAAAAGAAAGTCAAGGAGGAAACAGAGAATGTTTAAAATTGGTGAATTTTCAAAATTATCAAATAGTACGATTCGAGCTTTGCATTATTATGAAGAAAAAGAGTTATTAAAACCAGAAATCATTGATCGTCAATCAAATTTCCGCTATTATTCGGCCAAACAATTAACAACAGTCAATCAAATCAAGATGTTACAACAGATTGGACTTCCTTTGGCTACAATTAAAGAAATTTTAGCTAGTAATGATTTAAAATTATTAGATTATCATTATGAATTACGGGAACTAGAGCTGCAAAGAGAATTAGAACAAGTCAAAAAAAATCAACGAATGGTTGAATTATTACAAAATGGAATGAAAGAAGGAAAAAATATGGCTGAATATAACGTCGTATTAAAATCAATTCCAGAACGACAAGTGATGAGTATTCGAAAAGAAGTAACTTCTTTTGATAAAGAAGGGAAAATGTGGCATGATTTATATGAGCAATCACTTGCACAAAAAGTCAAATTAACCTCTCCGCCAGCTGGAATGACTCTTTTTCATGATAAAGAGTATAAAGAAACAGATATTGATATCGAAATTCAAAGTAATGTAATCGGTAATTACGAAAATAAAAACGAAATTTGTTATTATAACGCACCTTCTTTCCAAATGGCGGCAACTACTTTTAATGGCAGTTACGAACAAATGCCTGCAGTAACCCAAGCTTTAGCTTCGTGGATTGAAGCGAATAATTACCAAATGACTGGTGTGATGATCAATATTCCTATTGTTTCACCCGCACAAGAAAAAAATCCAGAAAATTGGGTCACAGAAGCAGGTTTTATTGTCACACCTGTTGAAACTAACTAAGAAACTTACCCTAAAAATATCGGAGGAATCATTATGGCTAGACCAACAACAAAAGAAGATTTATTAACAGCGGCTACAAACCAATTTACTAAACTATCTACATTGATTGATTCATTATCCCTAGCAGAAAAAGAAATTCCTTTTGATTGGACAGGTCAAAAAATCGGTAAAGAAGCACATTGGCAACGAGATGAAAATCTAAAAGATGTCTTGATTCATTTATATGAGTGGCATCAATTACTGCTGAATTGGGTTCATTCAAATCAAGCTGGAGAAGAAAAACCATTTTTACCCGCACCTTATAATTGGCGGTCTTACGGCGCAATGAATGTTGAATTTAAACAGAAGCATCAGCAAACAACAGAAGAACAAGCAGAAAAAATGGTAAAAGAAAGCCATACTGCTGTCATAAAATTGATCGAATCTCTCTCAAATGAAGAATTGTTCAGTAAAAATCACTTTACGTGGGCTGGTGGCAGCACATTAGGAAGTTATTGTGTATCAGCTACTTCTAGCCACTATGAATGGGCCATCAAAAAAATCAATAAATTTAAGAAGACACTGACTAAAGGGAAATAATCACTAAAAAAGCATCAAAATGATTCATTCATTTTCGATGCTTTTTTAGTGAGTTAGTTTAAACTTTGTTTTTCTCAACCTCAGTGCATAATAATACGCTCTTTTTGTATTTTACGTTATACTATTTTTATAAAAACGTTTTATTCCCAACTTAATCGTTGAATCTTTGATTTTCTAGTATTTTTTTACCCTACAGAAGGAGTGATCAAATTGGATTTATTAACAGAATATCTAGCCAAAGTCGATAATGATGATCATCAAACAATCATGAAAAACATATTTACTTGGATCTCAGAAAATTATCCCGAATTAGTTCCAGTGATAAAATGGAATCAGCCCATGTTTACCTATAATGGGACTTTCATTATTGGTTTCTCTCTTTCAAAAAAACATTTTTCAATGACACCAGAAACTAAAACAATCGAACTTTTTGAAGAGGACATCACAGCCTCAGGTTATAGCTACACGAAAAATATTATTCGTATCGAATGGACTCAACCAATAAACTACGACTTATTAAAAAAATTGATTGATTTTAATATTGTTGATAAAGCAGGCTATAAAAAATTCTTTAGATAAAAAACATTATTTTCGCGCCCGTAAAGCTGAAAGAATGGATGAAACATCGACAAGTTCTTGTAGCGCCGCCCCTACCAGTGCAGGAATCACACCTGTACTAGCAATCAACATCAAAATCGTACAAATCACAATTCCGATTAAAACAGATTGTCTCGCAATAACCATTGTCTGTTTTGAAATTTTGACTCCTGTTGCCACTCGAGAAAGATCATCTTTTAAAATGACAATATCAGCACTTTCACTTGCGGCCGTTGAACCATGCGCACCCATGGCAATTCCAACATCAGCAATCGCAAGTGCAGGTGCATCATTTACGCCATCTCCCACCATTACTTCTGGTCTTAACTCAGCAGGTATATTTTTTAAGGCATTGATTTTATCTTCTGGTAGACATTCCGCATGTACCTCATTAATTCCTACTTCTTTTGCAATTTTATCGGCAATTACTTGCTTATCTCCCGTTAACATAATCAATTTTTCGAACCCTAAATTTTTCAAGCTAGCCAACGTTTGTTTTGCCTCTGGACGAATTTCATCAATAAAAGTAATCGTTCCAACGAATTGATTATCACTCGAAATATAAATCGTAGTTTGATTACTTGAAATCGAATTTGAACAATTAGCAAAATCAGCTCGACCGATATGAATAAGTTTATTATCGACAGTCGCTTCAATGCCTTTGCCGGTCACTTCTTTTAAATTAAAAACAGGATATAGATCAAGCTTTTTTTCTTTTGCATAAAACACTAATGAACGTGCCAAAATATGAGAAGAATCTTGCTCTGCACTAGCAGCAATTTTCACAAGTGTTTCAGCATCAAATGCAGAATCAACTGATTGAATCCCATCAACATTCAATACACCTTTCGTCAATGTTCCAGTTTTATCAAACGCAATACTTTTAGCTCGCGCTAATTTTTCAATCACTGTCCCGTTTTTTACTACAATTCCATTGCGACTTGATTTACTCATACCCGCTACTAATGCAATTGGAGCCGCTAAAATCAAAGGACAAGGCGAAGCAACAACTAAAACTTCAGCAAAACGGACTGGATCTTTAGAAATAAACCACGATAGACCCCCGATGACATAAGCAATTATCGTAAACGGTACCGCATATTGATCCGCTAAACGAACAAAATGAGCGGGTTTTTCTTTCGATTCTTTGACTAATTTGACTAGCATTTGATATTGGCTATTCTCTGCGCTTTTCGTTACTTCAAACGTAAACGCATCATCCCCATTAATCGAACCTGACATTAGATCATCACCAACTTTTTTCTCAATTGGTTTTGATTCACCAGTCAAAGAAGACTCATCTATTACGGTCTCTCCTTCAATCATTCGACCATCAACTGGAATGATTTCTCCTGGTTTAACAAGAATTTTATCACCTATTGCCACTTTATCAACAGCTAAATCAATTACTTTATCTGCTTCAACTTTATGCGCAATCTGTGGTGAATTATCTAATAATGCATTCAAATCTTTACTCGCTTGTTTCCCTGCGTAATCTTCCAAACTGTCCCCACCGGTCAACATAATCAAGACAACTAAACTCGCCCAATATTCCCCAACCGCTAAAGTAGCCACGATTGCCGTAATCGCAAGAATATCGACTCCATATTGACCAGATTTTATCGTTTTGACCATTCCGATAAACATAGAAATTGTCGTTAATCCACCGACAATAGCGATTAGATAAAAAGCGATATTTGGCATTTTAAAAACAAATTCACTGATTAATGCCACAACCCCAACACTAATGATTACAACCAATTTTTTAAAGTTTGACATCTTACTCACCCGATTTCTATTCTTTATAATAAAAGTAGCATATGTTATTGAAAAAAAATATTAAATCGTACTAAATGAAAATGATAATCGTTTCATTAAAAACAAAAGATTCTCACTGAGCAAAAGACTCCTCTAATAATTAATAAGATACAATCATTCACCTTAGTTCATTCTAAACAAATGCAACGTAACATCGAAATAATAATACCGTTAAAAAATTGTATATTTTTTCGACTTATTGTAAATATCAAACCGCTTCAAAATTTCGCTGTAAAAAAAAATTAAGTGATACAAACATAAGAACTATTTTTGTTTTATATCCTAAAACCGAATAAACCGTGGAAGTTGAAGTAGAAGTAACTCCTATGAAAATAAACGACAACTCACAAAAATTTGAAAAATAATTTTCGTGAGTTGTCGCTTATTTATTGGAGTTAATCACTTCTGTTCCAACCTATTTCTAGCATAGAATTCCAATCAAATCAAATTGAAATCAGTTGCTTAGAGAACAATTTTTATAATTACGATCTATTTTCGTCATTTGTCGCTCTATTCTACTTATACTCTTTATCCTCAGCTATTTCTAAAATACGTTCTTCAACCAAGGATTTATACCAAAAAGCTGATTTCTTAAGTGAACGAGTTCGTTCCTCATTCAATTCAATTCTGACTAAACCATAGCGGTTTTTAAAGGCATTCATCGGTGAAACACAATCGGTAAATGCCCATAACATATAGCCTTCACAATTTGCACCTTCTTTTACTGCACGAAGTAAATGATACAGATGTTGAGAAATAAAGTCGATTCGATAGTGATCCTCGACGATTCCATTCTCATCCATAAATTGTTTCTCATTTTCACGTCCCATTCCATTTTCACTTACAACCCAAGGAATATCACCATAGTTTTTCTTCAAATACATCGACATATCATACATGATTTCGGGATAAATTTCCCATCCTCTAGAATTATTCATCTTTTTTCCAGGTAAATCAAAGGATTCATAATACATTTCGGGATGAAAAGGTGTTTGTTTATTCCATTCATAGCGTGGTGCTCTAACTCGTTTCGGATAATATTGATTCACACCTAAAAAATCAACAGTGTTTTCTTTAATAATCGCAAGTTCTTCTGCAGTTGGATCAAAATAAATCGCATGCTTTTTACACAAAGCAATCAACTCTTCTGGATAGCTCCCTTTGACCATTGGATCGAAATAAACACGATTGAAAAATAAATCATATACCTGTGCTGCTTGTTGATCTTCTTTAGACGAAGAACGAGGATAGACCATTTCAGGATTTAAGATACAGCCGATTCTCCCCCCATAATTTCCAGCGTGATAGACTTCAACTGCCTTAGCTGTTGCCAATACTTTATGGTAATTCCAAAGCATCCATTTTTTCGTATTTTGTTCATGCGGCCAACGAATGGCATCTAAATAACAACGTGTTTGACTAACAATCGGTTCATTAAAGGTGAACCACTGTTTCACACGATCACCATATCGATCAAAGGCTATTTTTGCATACTTTGTATATAATTCTACTACCTTTTTTGAAGACCAACCATCATAAGTATCCATTAAAAATGTTGGAACTTCATAGTGCTCTAAACAAAGCATTGGTTCTACACCGGCTGCAATCAATCCATCCACCACATCATCAATATGTTGTGCATACTCCTCATCTACGATTAAATTTTCATAATCTGTAAAAAAGCGAGCCCAATTGATCGATGTTCGATAATGAGTAAGTTTAATTTCCTTCATCAATTTTATATCTTCTGAATAGTTTTCCATAAAATTTGTTGCTACAGCAGGCCCGAACCCATCATGCCAAACAAAGCGCTCATTTTTATACCAACTATCGATAAAAGAATCTTGTCCCTCTTTTTTACCTTTCCAGCCTTCTGTTTGCCAAGCCGAAGAAGCTGCACCAATAATAAAATTTTTCGGAATCGAAATCTTCATAATATCCTCCTTAAATAAATAATATGCTTATACAACTTCTTGTGTCACTTTATTAGATATTTTTACAAATGGTAAATAAATCAAAATCGCAACAATGATACAGATAATTTGCGTAATCACTGCTCCAATGTCACCCGCAGTTGCTAAATAAGCATTAACGATTGGCGGCATTGGCCAAGGTACCATTACAACTGCTTTAGCCGCAAATCCTAATGATGTCGCAACATACCCAATCGTACCAGTCACTAATGGCGTGACAATAAACGGAATGGCTAAAATAGGATTCAGCATAATTGGCATGCCAAAAATCACGGGTTCATTGATATTAAAAATCCCTGGAGCTAAAGATAATTTGGTAATTTCTCGCATATCCGCTCGTTTTCCGACCAACAAAATTGCCACTAATAAACCAATTGTCACACCAGAACCACCCATACTCATATACATATCCCAAAAAGGCATTGTAATAATATTCGGTATTTCTTTTCCTGCTTCAAAAGCTTCTGTATTAACCGCGATTGCCGCAAGTAATAACGGTTCACGAATCGGTTTGACCATTTGATTTCCATGAATCCCAATCACCCAAAAAATTTGAGCGATAAACATCAATAGTAAAATTCCTGGTAATCCTTGTACCACACCTTCTAATGGTTTTTGAACTACATTATAAATAATATCATAAGCGTACATACCGGTAATTGCTTTGATTGCAAAACCAATCGTTGCGATACTAGCGACTGTAATTATTGTGGGAAATAGTGCCGAAAAACTTGCCGATACATTTGTTGGAACCGTGTCAGGCATTTTTAATTGTAGTTTTTTCTGACGACCAAGCCACGAATACAACTCAACAGAAGCGATTGCAACAAACATCCCTAAAAATAAGCCTTTCGTATCTGTGTATTGTTTGGCTAGTACATTTTCTACAAGCACTTCTTGATTCTCTGCGTTTAAAAAATTATACGTTGTAGGATTGACGGACAGATAGGACATTACAGCGACAATCCCTGGAAATACACCCTTGATATGGTTTAATTTTGCTAATTCAATCCCAATCAAGAAGACTGCATAAATCGTTAGAAAACTTAGCGTAACGTAACTAACCGTCGAAGCAATCGGCTTTAAATCAGCTAAAAAGCGTAAGAAACTGATTTGAGCCAACCCATTTTCAGCATCAAAAACCATGGCTGAAAACAAGGTACCGAAAGCTCCTGTGATAATAACAGGAATCAACGCTGCAAACGCATTTTTAATGACCATAATATAACGAAGTGAATTAATCTTAGTTGCAACATTTCCTAAAACACCAGCTAACTTGTCCATAAACGTTCCTTTTCCCATATGAATCTTCCTCCTTTATGTTAACGCTTCCCATACTCCATACAAATAACTCGCTCCTAATGCCCGATCATACAAACCATAGCCCGGTCTACCTGTTTCTCCAAAAATCATTCGGCCATGGTCGGGTCGTAATGGACCTTTATACCGATGAGCATGCAACAACTTCATCAATGCAACCATATCGACAGACCCCATATTAGACGGATGAGCCGTTTCTTCAAAATCATTATTTTCATGCAAGCGAACATTTCTCAAATGAATGAAATGAACTTTCTTTTCTGCTAAACAAAAACTTAAAATCTGATTTAAATCATTTGCAACGCTGGACCCTAAAGAGCCACTACAAAAGGTCACACCATTATTTCGACTAGGATTTATCTTAAATAGTCGCTGATAAGAATCGATTCCAGTAATAATTCTTGGCAATCCAAAAATTGAATAGGGCGGATCATCTGGATGAATCGCCATGTTGATGCCAACTTCTTCCGCAACTGGAATAATTGCTGATAAAAAATAGGTAAGATTTTGCCACAACTGTTCTTCATCAATCGTTGCATACGCCTCAAATAAATCATTCAATTCCTCTCGAGTATAAGATTCATCCCAACCAGGTAACGAAAGTGATTTGTCCATCGGATTGATTAATGCTAATTCTTTTTGGCTTAGCGCTAAAGACGTGGAACCATCCTTATTTTCATAGGTTAAATTAGTTCGTGTCCAATCAAAAATAGGCATAAAATTATAACAAACTGTTTTGATACCAAATGAAGCTAAGTTTCTAAGCGTCTGTTGGTAATTCAAAATATACTGTTCTCGTTCTATTTTTCCTAATTTGATTGCCTCATGAACAGGAACACTTTCAACCGTTTCAAATACCAAATCATAATATTCTATCCTTTGTTTTAAATCAGCAATTTTTTCATTCGACCACACATCACCCACAGGTACATTATATACAGCGCTTACAATTTCTTTCACATTAGGAATTTGCCGAATATAATTCAACGTTACTTTATCTTCAAGTCCGTACCAGCGAATAGCTAGTTTCATTTAGAGTCCCCCAATCTTGTAAACAACAAAATAATCATCTGATGATTTTAATATAAAATACATCAGATGATTTGTCAATAAAAAGTTATTCAATTTACTTTTCGCGAATCGCTCGTTCGACTTCTCGACGATTATTTGCCATATGAATCAACATAGCATCCATCGCTTCTGTTTCACGCCTCCGCATCACAGCATCTACAATATCGCGATGCAACTGCACTGTTTCCGTTTTAATTTGCTTACTCGAATAATCCTTATTAAACAATGCAATTGATTGATTAATGACAGGCATAAGATGGAACAACGCCACATTTCCACTAGCTTCTGCAATTGTTGTATGAAATGCAATATCCAATTGAATATGTTCCTCGTCACCATTAAAAAAAGACTGCTCGATTGCCTCTCGTAGTTCTTCAAGTTTCATTATTTGTTGTTCTGTAGCATAACGTGCCGCCAAGGCTGCCATTTTAGGTTCTAGCAGATAGCGCAACTCAAACAAATCCCGAATCATTTGATCTTGATCTTTAACCATCGAAAAACCTAACGGGTCTGTCGCGATCCCTCTACGCTCACTCACAAAAGTTCCCGCACCTTGGCGCACCTCTAAAATATTCCGAGAAGCCAATGCTCGAACCGCTTCTCGAATCGTACTACGACCAACATCTAGTTGCTTAGACAATTCATATTCGTTCGGCAACTTATCACCGATTGTAAAATTACAGTCTTTAATAAATTGAATCAGTTTATCTGTTGTTACTCCAACGAGTGTTTTTCCTTCTTCCACATCGCTCCTCCTCTCAAAAAATCATCTGACGTTTATAATTATATCTTATTTTCAGATAAAATACACACTGATACCTACAATAAAAATAAAGTCTCCAGCAAATAATCATCTGATGATTTATTCGTAATTCAAGTTTTTAACTATGACTCAAAATGAGCTAAGACTCGTTGAGCAATTTCATAATGGCCAACAGGAGTAGGGTGAACACCATCTTCACCTGTATAAATTTTAGGATTTGAGGCAAGTGCTTTTTCATTCAAAGGTCCATCTAGCGCAACAAACTCACACTGATACTCTTGCGCTAATCGACGAATTATTTGGATTTTCGGATCTAAATCGGCACGCCAATTCATTCGATCGATTGGATAATTTAAAACAAACGGTTCTAAAATCAATATATTTGAAGTCACTTTTTGATATTCATCAAGCAATTGACGATAGTGTCGCTCAAATGTCAAAGCAGAGTCTTCTGTCGCAAAACTTTCCCGATCAACATTATGCCAAACATCATTGATCCCAATCAAAAGAACAATACTATCTGGTTTTAACGCTACACAATCTGCTTCCGTTCGTGCCAACAAATCGGCAATTTTATTCCCACCAATTCCACGATTAAAAAACGTTAATTGATACTCTGGATATTTCGCTCCTAACGCACCGCTAACAAACAAAGGAAAGCCCGTTCCTAAATCATAGGGATTCTCTCTATTTCTATCGGCATCTGTAATACTATCACCAATAAACAAAATACGTTGCTTTTGCTCTAATTTCATCACTACTTTTCTCCTCATCTTAAACTAGTTTCTTTTAATTGTAACCCTTACCATTTTTGATACAATTAAAAACGTCACTCAATTACTCACGATAAACGTAACATATTAATAATTTTCTGACAATCAAATTTTAGCAAATAATCTTATCAAGAAAATAGACGATTAATAGAAAATAAACGAAACAAACCATTGCTACTAGGAAATTAAGATCAGTACTATTTTATTTTTTTCCAGTTCCTTTTCTTAAATTGATTAAAAAAAAGAAAAATTTCACAATCGTTTAATGATAAAGTTGTTTTTGTAAATAATAGAAAAAGAAAGTAGGTATTTCAATGAAAAAAATCGCGTTAATCACCTATAAAGATCAGTCAAAAACGTATGAAGCTATGTCGAAACTAAAAAATTTAGCTGACAGCCGAACACTAGGAGTCAAACAAGCTGTAATTATTCAAAAAGACAACGACGGCTCAAGTTTTTCCATTAAAGACGGCTTAGATTACCAAAGCGCTAACCGTGTATTTACTGGTGGAATTATCGGGATGATTGTCGGAATATTAGCTGGACCTTTAGGCATTTTGTGCGGCTGGATCATCGGAGATTTAGCTGGAGCAGGTACAAACTATGTAAAAGCGAAAAAAAATAATACGATTTTTGATAGCATTGCACAAAAATTAGACAACAATGAAGTCGGTTTGCTAATTTATATGGATGAAGTTGATCCAGAGTTATTAAATACGTTAATTGTAGATAAATTAGACGGTAACATCGAACGCTTCGATTACGATACTGTAAAAGAAGATGTAGATACTGCACATAAACATTTAGAACAATAAAATAGTGCTCTAAAAATCACTAGCTATTCTAAAAATAAATAAAAGTAATAGTAATAAATAAATAAGATATAGAAAAAAGCGTTCAATCTAGAACAATAAAGTTTCTTGATTTGGCGTTTTTTTCTTATACCTTCATCTTTATATCATACTCTTTTACAAATGATAAATCTTTCGTGACATAAAATCATACGAGTACTAATATCACGGAAGTAACTGAGAATCATTCCTCAAAAAATTTTTGAACCATTAACTATTATGATAATTAGTCAATCAATTATAGCGTATCTTCTAACTACTTTTACTTTTCCAGTCTCCGATATCGCTTACATAGGGTCCCCATATCTAACATTTATGAAATAAAAGTTTCGTCAACAAATCGACAAAGTTTATTCGCAATTTCATTAAAAAAGTGATACACTAAAATAGACAAAAGAGAGAGGCAACAACATCCCCTCTTGTGCAGACCGTTCAAAGTGGCGGCTTAGTTTATAATCTAAAAAATAGACTGTCAACCTTCCAAAGTTGAGACAGTCTATTTTTTGTTGTTCTTATTACTGATATTGAAAATCAATGTTGCAAATGCTAACGCAAACATCAATGCTTCGTATCTTCCTTTCTAGGAGTATAGCCACAAGTCAACATAGGCATCTCCATTTCTTTTGGGCTTAAGCCGACCGCCTCAAACTTTCTACCAATATTATTCAATGCTAATTGTAAAATATAAAACTTTTCCGCATTTATCTAAACCTATTCAAAACTAAGCTATAAATTGAAATGTCTTTTTTATGAATCATACACCCAACACAATATAGCTACTTAACTCATTACTACAAACTAATTCCTTAGTTTCCTATTACACAACTTCTCACCATCCTACTAAAACGGTCTTCTTCTTCCTGGAGAAAAGCGTTTCAAATCATCTGGAGAAAGTTCTAATTTTTCGATCATCCCATCATTTAATTTATCCAATATTTCTGAGAATTGACTCAATTCTTCATCCGTCAAGACATCTAAAGCTATCGGCTTAAAATCGTTATCAAATTTATTTTCAGTGAATTTTTTCCCTTCCTCTGTCAATTCGATCATCAACACACGGCGATCCATTTCAGATGGGTATCTCCGAACATAACCTTTATCCTCTAGTTTTTTAATCATTTCTGATGTAGATTGCGGGCGCATTTTTACCATTCGATTCAACTCTTTTTGAGAAATGATTGGTTGTCTTTCTAATATATATAAGATTTGTCCCTGACCTTCAAAACGATTCCCAAAATTAAGTAAGCCTTTACGATTTTTCCGAAAATAAATATGAAGCAAACCATCTAAATTCATAAACTTCTGAGCTACATTGCGACTGATCGAATTTCGTTCTTGCTTTTCCATTCCTATCACCTATCTCCTTTGATTTTCATAAAATTTCAACTAAATTTCTTCTTTGATTATTATTTTATCAGGTTGGCTTACTTTTTTCAAAAAAAGGATTGACAAATTAGTCAGGTACCTTTATTATTAGTTTCATCAGGTACCCAGATAATATTTTTAAATTAGTAATAAAGGAGAAATTTAGTATGCAAAATATAAATGTTATTGAAGTAAACAACTTAAGCAAATCTTTTGGTTCATTTAAAGCAGTTGATTCAGTCAGTTTTGAAGTAAAAAAAGGAGAAATTTTTGGAATATTGGGGCCTAATGGTGCGGGAAAAACAACACTTGTCCGAATGCTAGCAACTCTATTACAGCCAGATAGTGGAAACGCAACTCTCTCTGGTATCGATTTAGTGAAAAATCCACAAATCGTTCGACGTACCATCGGTTTAACAGGACAATACGCATCTGTTGACGAAGAATTATCTGCTTATGAGAATCTAGCGATTTTCTGTAAATTAAATGGGCTAACTAAAAAAGAAACAGCTATCAGGATCGATGAATTGCTAAAAGAATTTTCCTTAAAATATGCCAAAAATCGTGCATTGAAGAATTTTTCTGGTGGGATGAGACGTCGTTTGGATTTAGCGGTTAGTTTGATTGCACAACCAAAAATCATCTTTTTAGATGAACCAACAACAGGGCTTGATCCACGAACACGAGGCGAAATGTGGGGAACGATCAAGAAATTAGTTAACAATGGCGCAACTGTTGTATTAACGACGCAATATTTAGAAGAAGCAGATCAATTAGCCGATCGAATGATGATCATCGACCATGGAGCAATCGTTGCAATGGGCACTGCTAATCAATTAAAACAAAAAGTTGGTTCTTCTACGTTAGAAATTTCATTGCAAGATGAACAGCAACTAGAAAAAGGCAAATCTATTTTAGAAAAAGTGACCAACGAAACCGTACAAACAGATCAAGAAGAAAATACTTTAAGATTGCCAATGGAAAATGTCGATTTTCTCTCACCAATTTTAAATGAGTTCTCTACTGAAAAGATCACCGTTGAACAATTATCTGTCCGTCAACCAAGTTTAGATGAAGTCTTTTTGACTTTAACACATAAATAGGAGTGAAAAACATGGAAAGAAAAATCAATTATGGATTGAGTAAAACATTCTCAGATATTACAACAATGAGCTATCGAACTTTATTAAAAATCAAACATAACCCAGATAAATTATTAGATGTTACTTTGATGCCCGTCTTTTTTACCATTATGTTTACTTATATTTTTGGTGGCGCGATTTCAGGAAATGTCCAAGCTTATCTACCGATCATCATACCAGGTGTCTTAGTTCAAACACTGCTTTCTACTACCAGCGGCGCCGGAACGCAATTAAGAGAAGATATTGATACAGGAGTATTTGATCGCTTTAAATCTTTACCGATTGCTCGAATTGCACCTTTAGCGGGAATTTTAGTTGCCGATATTGTCCGCTATGTGATTGCAGCTTGTATTACATTGTTGACCGGTTTTATTATTGGTTGGCGCCCAGAAGCAAACTTTTTGTGGGTTATCGCCGCAACAATTTTAGCGATTTTTACTGCGTGGTCTCTAAGTTGGGTGTTCGCAGTCTTAGGATTGATTATGAAAAATGCCGCAACTATCCAAGGATTATCAATGATGATCATGATGATGTTGACCTTCTTATCTAGCGCCTTCGTTCCAACTGATACCCTACCAACATTATTGCGTAACTTTGCGACGATCAATCCAGTGACTCACGTGATCGAAGCCTATCGTCAAATGGTCACCCAAGGACAAATGGGGATGGATGCTCTTTGGACATTACTTTCTAGTATTGTCATTGTCTTGATTTTTGCACCGATCACTTTAAAACTTTATAACAAAAAAGTGTAATAACTTATTAAAAAAGAAAGGAAGATGCTTTATGGAAAAATTCAAAATCGAACAAAAAAAATTACTTGAAAAATCAGCAAAAAAGATTCAAATACTTTGGGAAAGCGAGAAACAAAAAATCGAATTCGAACTTCGTAATAATTGGCTACAGAATTTGGTTGGTGCATAGTTCAAAATGTTTATCCTAACGTCTTAGGTAGAATCATTTAAGCCAGTAACACAAATTTAGTTAAATCAAAAAATAACCGTTATCTTCCAAAAAAAGATGACGATTATTTTTTTATAATCTATTTCATCTCGAACAAATAAAAAAACTTTATTTATAATAGTCAGTTCACTGTCATCTTTTAGAAAATAATAGCTTGCTTAAATCTTTTATTTTAAACGAGTCCTATGACAATTTTGGCAAGTTTTGTAAATATCTATCCATGGATTCAGTTTCTTGTTTCATTTTATTCACCTTCTAAATCTTTTCTAATCATTTTACATAATCGCTATACATAGCATGTTATTTCATCACATGGGTAAGCTATATGAAGTTGAAAAATGGTATAATTAAAAGAAAATAAACTTTCTAGGAGGAGTTATGAAAATATCTTATGAAATCAGTCTAGAAGATAATATGAATTTTTTTGCTTATCAAGTCAAAAAACAGATCAATCCGTCAATCAATGATTCAATAAAGCGATGGAATATATTGTGTTTTCTGATTTTGGCTATACTTTTACCAATAGCAGAATATAATGTGACGAAAGAAAAAATGGGCTTCATCGTTTTCTTTATTATTGGTCTTGCAATTTTTGGACTTATGAATTATAAAGCTAATTCAAGAAATTTATGGTGGAAATGCTATAAAAGAAAAGCTAGGAAAGATTTTCAAAAAATGTATTACGATGATGGCGAGATAACAAAGAAAGTATATTTAAGTGTTGGTGAGGGTCACATCACTATAGAGAATGACGATAGAAAAAGAATTTATAAAGAAAAATATATTAAATTTATTGATGTTGATGAACTTTACTATTATCTATTTTTTAAAAATTATGAAGGTACATTACTACCGAAAAAATTTATTAGTCAAAAAGATCGTGAGTGGTTTGAGAATCACCTATAAATATATAGTTATTTAATTAGTTATCACAATCAAGTTTATTCAAAGTATTTATTTTATACTCAAATTGCAAAATATGAAGAATTTGTAAAAGAGAAATATAAAGGGCAAATCTACGGCGAATAGGTTTGTCCTTCTTTTTTCACTAATTGCGACTTCTAGCATGTGTGCTAATCATTTATTTAGGCTCATTGTCTTTCACGTTCAACATACGAGAAATCAATTCTACGAAGACTAGTGCAGTAACCAAACTAACGACATAAAACAAGCAGCCAGTCATATAACTGGCAATTCTAACTAAGAAAGTAAACAACTCTCTTTCTTATAAAATAAGCCGAAATTGCTGTAAAACACAGCGAATGAAAGAAGCTGATGTTACATAATACCTACTTGGTTACAAAAAATTTGAAGAACACCAATAATGTATAGAAAAATTCAAAAATACAGTTCATCATTTTTAATCCTCTACTTCTAATTGCTAATAATAAAATAAATTAAAGTTGGTAGTATTAAAGAGATAAGAATAATGATGCTTATAATAAACAAAATTTTCCAAAAAAAGTAAGCATTTTTACTTTGTCTAGTAAATTCTATTTTAAAATTTCTATAGCTAATGAAAGGTAATATCAAAACAAAAAATAAGAAAAAAATTCCCACTATTCTATTCATCATAATTTATAACCCATTTTTCTTTACTATAAGTAACAGTTTAAATAGCTTTTTCATCATTTTGAATATCCATATCAAAGTGTTGTTAGTAAAAATAAAAATACCTATGGTTAATACAAGTGAAATAAATAAACAATTTAAAACGGTTTTAGAATTATCATTTACTATAAATTGTGAAATAGGAAAACTAAAATTAAAAAACAAGATACTGACCATTAAACTAATAAAATATCGACTATTACAAATAAATTGTTTCATGTTACCTACCTCCATCAAAACTTTTTTATTCTTCTCATTGAAAGATTCACATCTCAATTTTTATAAAGTTGAAAAACGAGTCCTAACGATTCTTCCAGCAACTACTACATATTGTCAATCATCCCAACAAGAACCCATGACTCAGATATTGCTTACCATTTTAGTTACAGTAATTTCTCCATTAAGAGTTTTTTATAGTAACTATATGATTATTAGTATAAATAATGATAGAACTACTTTTAATTCAGTTTTTGAAGTAGCCAACACTACTGCTTCGGGAACAAGCCTTATTGCAAATAAACTTAACGTAGCCATAGTTATAAATTTTTTTCATAAATAAAACCTTCTTTCTTTTTTATAAGATAACTATCCTACATTTTTCTTATTTGCACTAGAAATCATTCATTTACATAGGGGGAATTATAGCGAGCATTCCTTTTATATCAACGTTTTTGAAATCCACTAATTTATCATGCGCACTCACTGAGTGACACTATGTAAACTGATAATTGCTTACATAATTACTATTTTTGAGTTATATTCAATACAAGTTACACTTAGGAAAAGAAAAATATCATGTATTTGAAACATTTATTAGAAAACAGCGTATAATAAAAGAGGATTCACAACAAGATATTTCTACTTACTTAGAGAATAAAAGATATACCATTTCAAGTTGGACAAACCATTTGTCTTTGTTATGATTTAAATCATATTTGATTTTTTATAGACATCGTCAGAAGACTTGTTACATAACTTAAAACAAACGTTTCATAATAAAGGAGTGAATAGATAATGACAATCGGGCAACGCTTAAAAAAAATACGTTTAGATAAAGGATACTCTCAAAATGATGTTGCGACATTTTTAAATATTTCTAGACAATCAATTTCTAGATGGGAAACAGATAAAGCTTATCCTGATATAGATAATTTAGTGGAACTAAGTAAGTACTATGAAGTTTCAATTGATGACTTATTGACCGAAACAAAGGTACTTCAACAAGAAATTAATGAGAAAACGGAACAAATGAATAGAAATATAGAAGAGATAGAGGATACACAAAAAAAGTTACATCAGTTACTTTCATCAGACAACGATGAGAGTTGGTTATTATTACTATTTACAGTCTTTTCAATCGCCATTGCTCCGTTTGGATTAATCGCAATTCCGCTTATATTGTGGCGCAATAAAACAGATAACCAATTCTCTAAATTAATTATCTGTTTATCGATTCTTATTTTTATCTACAATATTTACATTTTATATATAGGTATTACAAGTAGCCTTGATATAGGAACCAATATAACTGTTCAGTAAAAGGATATTCAATAACTAAATTTCTGTGCTTACTGTTGCTTTGACTTGTAGCGTTTTGAAGCAAGCTCTATTTCCAAACAGCTTCTGCCAAAGTAAAGCATTAGTACAGAGGAATTTTTCATATAACAAAAGGGTAAAATTGATTTTATAGTCAGAACTAACGAAGAAAAGGAGATTCAACTTATGAATGATTAACAAAAAGTCAGAGGTTTAGGATATATTTTAGTTGGAATACTTATTTTAGTTAGTCTGATGTTATCAATAAAACCAGAATTAATATTTTTAGAGGGGAATCTTTTAGATATCAGTTATAGATTACCTAAAACATTATTTGTCATTTTCACGTTATATACATTACTAAGTGTAGGGTTAAAATTAATAAGGAAATAGATTAGATGGTCAAAAACAATTAACAAAAATCCGCTATCTAAAAATTAATTAACAGTTTCATATTCATTTTATCAAAATCAAATGCTTTATCCTCGATATCTTCTTACTAAGATCACCGTTGACAAAACTAGTAAAATCATCCCCATGATCGCAGGCATGGTATGGCTGACTAGCGAATACAATTGACCGCCAATGATTGGACCAATTACACGAGCTAGCGCTTGAATACTTTGAGAACTGCCTTGAATCCGACCTTGTTCATGATCACTAACTGATTTTGATAGCATCCCATTAAATGATGGACCAAATAGCGAATCACCTAGTCCAAAAAAGATCATCCCAATAATGAAAACGGCTGGAATAGCGACTAAAGCCGATATAGCGATAAAACAATACCCAATAATTTCACTACTGATTCCTAGCAGAGCAATTTTCTTATCTGTTAAAAAACGCAACAAACGAGGCATAATCACTGCTTGAGAAAAAATATCTAAAATTCCAATGATTGAAAAAGTCAGTCCAATCAACATCGGTTTCCAAGCAAAAGTATCAATCGAAAATTGGGAAAAAATTGCTTGCAATGACCCATTTGGTAACCAAATCAAGAAGCCAGAAATCAGTAACCATTTCATTGAGGCAAAAGAAAGAACACTCATTAGTTGAGTAACAGGATTTAATTGTTTCAATGAAATATTCATAGTACGTTTTTCTTTTGCTAAACTTTCTGGCATAAAGAAATAACCATAAATTGCATTAATAACGGTAATTCCTGCACCAACATACATCGGTACACTAGTTCCAAAAGTTGCTAATACACCACCGATGATTGGCCCCATGGCAGTTCCGATGCCAACAACTGCACTAATCCAACCAAAATACTTGGTTCGATCACTAATTGGTGTAATGTCCGCGAAATAAGCCAAAATTGCTGAGATCTCTCCACCTGTCATCCCTTCAATGATTCGTCCTAAAAAAAGAATCCATAATGCTCCGCCAAAACCGAAGATCAAATAACCCAAAGCAGAGCCAAGTAAACTAAGAATTAATACAGGTCGGCGACCATAACGATCACTAAGGGAACCTAAAATAGGAGCAGCTAAAAAAATTGAACAAGCATAAACAGCGGTTAATAATGTAATAGCTGTCGCTTGCCGTTGAGGATCAGCAGTATAGTTTGCAACTAGAAACGGTAAGACAGGACTCACGATTGTCAAGCCTAAGCCAGTTAAAAAAACAGATATAAAGCCAAATGAAAAGGCATGTTTATTGATCGAATGATTCAAAAGAATCCTCCTCTACATTCTTATTGTTTCCTAAGAAACAAAACAAGCGTACAACATTATTGTTTCCTTGTCAACAATTAATCGTGCAAAAAAAGCCGAAACAAGTGGAGTAGCTTTTTTGTTTCGGTTCTAACTATGTTTTTTATGCTTTTTTTCCATTGCTTTAAGATGATGTCTATAGCGACCAATGAAACGAAAAATCGCATCAAATTCAGCATCTGTCATCGGTGAAAAAACTTCTTTATCTCGTTCTAAAAACGATTGATGTAACTGTTGATGAATATGATTGATTTTTTTCCCTTCTGCCGTTAGCCTAAAATAGATTTCTTTTTTATTCTCCTCATTTTGATAACTTTCAAGAACTTCTTTTTTCATTAACTTCTTAGCTAATTTACTGATTGCGCCACGAGTCATATAACTAGCAGCAGCCAGTTTTGTCACGTTCGCTTCGGGAATCAATTCTACATGTTCAATCAATTCAATCTCACTCAAACTATAGCCTTTTAGCACTTCTTCTAGCTCTGGTTTATTGAGCCAAATAATTTCGTTGCAAACATCCATCAACTCGCTCATCAGCTGTTGTCTTCTATCCATCGTAAAACCTCTTTTACGTTTTCTTTTAGTATAAAAGGATTTTGTTTCTTTTGCAACAAAAGATAAGAATATCTCTTTTTGACTACTTATTTCCCGATATTTTTTTGAAAAATGTTAGTGATAAGCGAAACAGTTTTCTTTCAATTTCATATTCAGCAACCACTGCACCGTGTTGCCTCTCTATCAATTGTTTAACAATATATAAACCCAGCCCCGTTTGTCCAGCGCTCCTACTTTGATCGATTGTATAGGTACGATCAAAAAGTTGCGCTAACTCTTCTTCGCTGATTGCTGCTTTGGTATCATTTTCTACACAAATCACTAACTTATCTGGAAAATCTTGAACGAATAAATGAAATTCAGAATCTGCATAACGTAAGACATTTTGAATAATATTGGTCAATATTCGCTTGGTCATTGCTGGATCGACCCATATTTTCTGTTCAAGACCAGCTGGTTCAATTGTCATCAGAACCCCGCTTTCTTGAAATTCTTGATAATGAGGTAGAAATGCCTCGCTCACTAATTCTTCTACCGATATTTGTTCATAATTTGGTGTTTCGTTTTCCGAATCTAATTGTGCAATCCGATAAAATAAATCGATTGTTTCTTCCAAGGTCGTGATTTTATTTAACACTAATGCTTGGTACTCCGCTCTTTTTTCTGGAATCAATTTTTCTTCCTGCAATAGCTCTGTAAATCCTTTGATTGCTGTTAATGGCGTTCGTAAATCATGGGAAATATTCGTAATTTCTCTTTTTAGCTTAAGCACCTCTGATAATTGTTGATGTTCTTGTTTTTTATGTTGCTGAATCAATTGATTAATCTTGTCAACAAAACGATTGATTCCTTTATTTTTGCCATTACTTCGTAGTCGCTCGTTTGTTTGACCAAAATCGATAATCTGCTTTAATTGACGATCAAGACGTTTTATTCTTCTGTGATTTATGATTATATAAGTAAACAACAAACTAACCAGCAACATCAATATTAAATAAAACATCTCGTCCCTCCTAACAATTAGATATCTTTTTTATTGAATTGATAGCTTCCAATCGCTAATGAAATAACTGCAATCCCTAATCCAACTGCCCACATTGTTCCATCAAACCGGACCGATAATTCCATAAAATCGTTGAGGTTATTACTTAATAAAACATTAGGCAAATAATCATTTAGAAACTTTAGTGCAGGAAATACTTTAAATACCACTAATCCTAACTTTCCAATCAAATTAAATACAACTAGCAATAAGACAATTGAAACTGTTTCTCGCACACCAAGTAAATTCAAGATGTAGCTAATACAAAATCCAGCCAAAATAATCGGCGCCATATTACTAAGAGCTAATAAAAAATTGTTTAATACTTGATCTTCATGTGGTAGAAGTGTTTGACCTAAACCAACCAAAAAGAGCATTGATACTAAACAAAAAAGTGAAAAAACACCCAATTGCAATAAAAATTTACCCCAAAAAATCTGCTTGCGACTATAACCAAAGGAAATTGCTTGACCAATCATATTTTGGTTTTTTCTAGTTAAAAATGATGTAAACATAAATGCTACAAATAATAAAAGCAACGATAGACCTAAAACGTTTCCGTAATAATAAGAATCAGTCGCATAGCGAAATGACGTATCTTGTTCTTTAAAAATTTTCAAAACCATCGCAAGTGCTCCCATTAAGCCGATTGAACCGATCACTAATACATAAACTATTCTCATACGTATCAAACGATAAAAGTCACTCAAAATATAATTACTCATTCCCTTTTCCTCCTACCAACTCTAAGAAATAATTTTCCAACGTTCCTTCTTCTAAATGAAGTTCAATGACCAACACTTCATTTTGAACTAATAAACGGTTGATTTGATCACGCTCAGTCAGATAATTAAAAATTTGAAATGTTTTATCTGGCATTACATGATAATGAATGTCGGGAAAATTTCTTTCCAATAATTGAGCTGTTTTAGCAGGCTCATTTACCTGTAAACTTACTTTTTTAGAGGCTTTATTTTGTAATTCAGCTTGTGATAAATCAGCAATAATTTGTCCCTCATTGATAAAAACAAAGCGCGTTGCCAATAATTGCAGTTCTGATAAAATATGACTTGAAATCACTAAGGTCACACCATGTTCTTGATTTAATCGTTGTAGTAATTGTCTAATTTCCGTAATTCCTTGTGCATCTAACCCATTCGTAGGTTCATCTAAAATAATACAATCAGGATTTGGTAAAAGAGCCAACGCAATACCTAAGCGTTGTTTCATTCCTAATGAAAACTCGTTAAATTTTTTCTTGCCTACATTTGCTAGACCAACGATTTCCAGCACTTCTGCTACTCGTTTTTTATCTGTCACACCTTCTTGCAAACGATAGTAGTCCAAATTTTGTTTCGCAGTAAAATCTTCAAAAAAACTTAAGCTTTCAATCATAAAACTAATTTTCGGTAAAACTTGTTGCCGATTTGCTGTACTTGTTTCAAAAAGTTGAACCGAACCTTCTGTTGGAAAAAAACGGTTCGCAATTAATTTAAATAAGGTTGATTTCCCTGCCCCATTTTTCCCGACGATTGCACAAATTTCCCCTTCTTCAATAGTTAAATTAACCTTATTTAATGAAGTAAAATCGTTAAATTTTTTCGTTAAATTTTCTGTTTGGATTATGTTCATGTTAACCCCTCCTTGTTATCCTAATCATATAGAAAAAGAGATTAAGTTCCTTTAAACGAATCATAAAGAAATCATAAAGTTTATTCAAACCAACATAAAACCTATGCCCCAAACGGTTTTAATATATTCATCCGTCGTATAATTTGCTAATTTCTTCCGTAAGTTCGAAATATGAACGCCTACCGTATTATCGTCCCCATAATAGGTGTCATTCCAAATTTTCTCATAAATTTGTTTCTTAGAAAAAACTTGTTCAGGTGCTTCCAAAAAAAGACGTAAGATATCAAATTCAGCATTGGTCACTTGTAGCGGTTGTTGCTGAATGAAAAGCATATGTTTTTTTATATCAATAGAAAGATCACGCCAAGAAAGGGTTGCTTCTACCTGTTCCACTTGCTTTTTACGTAATTGGACTTCAACTCTGGCAATCAATTCCTCTTTAGCAAAGGGTTTTGTAATAAAATCATCCGCACCTAATCGCAAAACACTAACTTTATCCATCACTTCACTTTTGGCCGATACAATAATGACAGGTGTTTGTTGAACATCCCGAAATTCTTTCAGAAAAACTTCTCCGGTCATTCCAGGAAGCATCAAATCCAAAAGAACAATATCAAAACGTTGTTGCTTGATCAGTAGTAACGCTTCTGTCCCCGAAAAAGCACTTGTAATCAAAAATGATTGTTGCTCAAAAATTTCTCTAAGTAAAGTATTGATGGTTGGATCATCTTCGACTATCAACATCTTTTTCATTTTCCCATTCCACCTTTTTTCATTTTCTTATCTTTCCACATTCATTTTAACTAGCCTATTTTTTAATCATATCAAACTCAGCTGAACAAAAATAGAAAAAATTAAAAGAGATACTTCAATCCTGACAAAAGCATAAAATTTAATTTGCCCTATCTAGTAGCATATCTGGATTTTGTATATTAAAATAAACTAGAATTCTTGATAGCTTGAAAGGAGCTTGCTTCCTAATGAAAAAAATAACCGAAAAAAACTTACTCACTCTCGTTGATCAAAGAGAACAGCGTTTTGTTTGCCTAATCGATGACCGCTTTTTTTATATTGAAAGAGGACATATTTACCGTTTTGAATCCCATCATAATATGAAGTTATTGGATTGCTTTGATGAGTTTGAAGCAGGAAACGTCCCAGAAACTGTACTAATCAAAGAACTGCAACAAACATTAATCAAACAAATTCAATACGATTGGTTAACGGATGTTATGAAAGAGACTTTTTTTGATCAAGCACATCGATTCTCCGATATGCTTATTGTCTTTTTTCTATAATCATTAGCTGCAAAAAAAGGTGGGTGAGACAAAAGTAAAGAACACTTTTGTTTAATGTCCTAAAAACGAATAAACGGTGGGAGCAGAAGCAACTCCTACGGAAATAAGCGACAAATCACAAAAATTTGAAAAACAATTTTCGTGATTTGTCGCTTATTTCTTGGAGTTAAACACTTCTGTCCCAACCTCCTTTTTATACTAACTTTAACTTCTTAACCCGCGACCTCTATCGATTAAATACCAACATACACTATAAAGAACCACAATAAACAAAATCAAAATTGTCATTGAAAAAGCAATTGGTACATCAATCGTTCCTAAGAAACCATAGCGAAAACCAGAAATCATATAAACAATCGGATTGATTTTTGACACAGCTTGCCAAAATGGCGGTAACATTGAAATTGCATAAAAAACGCCACCCAAATATGTCAATGGTTGTAAAACAAACGTTGGTACAATTGAAACGTCATCAAACGATTGAGCAAAAATTCCATTTAGCAAACCTGCTAAAGAAAATAAAGTCGCTGTCATTAATAAAGTAACAATTACAATGACCCAAGAATAGACATGTAATGGGACAAAGAACAAAGAAATAATTGTAACTAATGCGCCCACCAAGATACTTCTTCCCAAGCCGCCGATTACAAAACCACAGATGATTACATGCGTCGGCACAGGAGCAATTAATAATTCTTCAATATTCTTTTGAAATTTTTGTGAGAAAAACGAGGATGCAACATTGGAATAAGAGCTTGTAATAACCGACATCATAATCAAACCAGGGACAATAAATTCCATATAGCTGAACCCGTCCATCTCACCGATTCGTCCGCCAATCAAATTACCAAAAATAACAAAATACAGTGATGTCGTGATTACTGGTGGGACTAAGGTTTGAATCCAAATACGCATATAGCGATTCGTTTCTTTGACTGCCAGACTTTTTAACGCTGTAAAATAAAGATTAGACATTTTTTTCCTCCACTTGCTGATTTTCATGTTTTTCTTCTGTGATTTTTAGGAATAGTTCTTCTAGTCGATTGGATTTATTCCGCATGGAAAGAACCTTGATTCCTTGCTTACTAAGCTGATCAAAGATTTCATTGATTCCTTGGTTTCGTTCCACTTCAACAGCAAGCGTGCCTTCATTTTCAAAGAAACTTTGGTAGCCGTTAATTTCTGGTTCCGTTTCAAACGTTTCTAAGTCGAAGAGGAAGGTTTCATATTGAAGTTTAGCTAGCAGAGCTTTCATACTGGTATTTTCAATCAATTCACCAGCTTGGATAATCCCGATATTTCGACAAAGCATCTCTGCTTCTTCTAGATAGTGAGTGGTCAAAATGATTGTTGTTCCATTATTGTTTAACTCTCTTAAAAAGCTCCACATTTCACGTCTCAATTCAATATCGACACCAGCTGTCGGTTCATCCAAGATCAATAACCGAGGCTCATGCATCAACGCACGTGCAATCATTAAGCGACGTTTCATCCCACCAGAAAGCATCCGAGCGCGCTCATTTCGTTTTTCCCAAAGGTTGGATTGCTTCAAATATTTTTCACTACGTTTCAACGCTTCTTTTCGAGGCACACCATAATAACCCGCTTGATTGACAACAATTTGTTGCACGGTTTCAAACGGATTGAAGTTAAATTCTTGCGGAACCAAGCCGATTTGTTGCTTCGCTTGGACCAAATTCGTATCTAAATCATAACCAAAAACGTTCACTTTGCCTGAAGTTTTATTGACCAACGATGTAGTAATCCCGATGGTTGTTGACTTTCCTGCGCCATTCGGTCCTAAAAGAGCATAAAAATCTCCTTCTTCAACCGTTAAATCAATTCCTCGTAACGCTTCGACGCCTGTAGCATATACTTTTTTTAAATCTTTTATTTCTAGTGCATAGGTCATTTAATTCTATTCTCCTTATCATCCTACTTTTTTATATTTTCATGCGTATTAATAATTTTTGCATGTAACTTTTTACTTTTACTATGTATAACAGATACCTGTTTAATCAGCCATCCGTCGTTTTTTCCTTTTGACAACGATAGTCCTTGCCGTCTGAAGAGAGTAACTTTGTCATAAAATGCATAAATTCCGCGACAAACGCATCATTTAATCCATAATAGTGCCACTGACTTTTTTTACTTACCGAAATGATTCCGGCTTTTTCTAACACTTTCATGTGATGAGAAAGTGTCGGTTGGGTAAAATCAAAATGCTTCAACACTTCACATGCACAAAGATCTCCATTTGAAAGAAGATCAATAATTTTCATTCGATTAGGATCTGCCATTGCCTTAAGAATTACCGAAGTTTTTTCATAATCCATCATTTTAATGACCTCTCTTACATAGATATTCGTCTATATAAAAGATAGACCTTCATCAATATAAAGTCAAGACCAATTATACTTTAAGTGAGAATTTTCTTATTTTCCTCATTTACTTCGTTAAAATAAAATCAAAAAACTGAGAACTCAGAGGATTCAGCTTTCTCAATTTTTTTAGTTTTATAAAGCATTCAACATGGCTAGAATAGCCTCTAATTGTTCATTTTCAAACGTTTGCAATTTTTTATTGATTTCTTTTAAGTAGTATTCTTTTGTTTTTGTCTCATTGAGAAATTCATTTACTGGAATTTCCAAGTAATCGCAAATAATGTAAAGCATTTGGATGGAAGGCATTGAGCGCTTATTTTCAATAGAGTTTATATAATTCCTACCTTGTCCGATAGCTAAACTCATTTCCCTTGCACTCACATTCTTTTTAGTACGAAAATAATTCAATTTTTCAGCGATGAAATTATTTAAATCAGATTCATGCATATCTTCTCACCTTCCCATACTATAATTTTACACCATCCCAACGCTAAAACGCCTTTTAAAAAAGGATTATTTTTATAAAAAGAACCTTAAAACAGGTTTTTGCATTGATATACACCATAAAAGAGTTTACAATTTAAAAAAGGACGTTTTTTAAAGTGCCTAAAAGAATGAAAATCACACAAAAAGGAGACAACACAATGACATAACAAACAAAGAGAACGAATTTATTAACAAAAAACAAGCAACCAATCAAAGAAATCTCTTATTATGATATATCCCTGCTAAGTGAATCTTTTGAGCAGCTTTGCTCTTGGACAGAATCACTTAAACTGCTTGATCATTTTTTCGACCATAATGAATTTCCCTTGAATAAGAAAAAAATCACTAAAGAATTCCATGCCAATTCACATCTTTTTCACGCTTTTTTTAACGACTTTATTGTTAATACAAGTAATTTAGAAACACAAATTAAGCAATTGAAAGCAAAGCAAAAAGTGCGGCTGTGATTTTAGTAACATTGGTTACAAATATACTCGTATTTACAAAAAATCGGAAACTATTAACAAGATTTGAAAAACCACTCAAAGAATGGTATAATTTACTCACAAGTAAAAGTTGCATAACAACAACCAAAAAGAGTCAGACGGGGGCAACCGTACTGACTCTTTTCTTTTTTCACTTGTTCAATCTATCAAGCGTGAGGCTAACTGTCTTTTCGAAACTTAGAGTCTAGCCATTTATTAATATGATGGGCAATCACACTAATCAGAACTCCAAGTATAAGCTTAAGTAAAAGTTGCATGAACAACACCTCCTTACTAGCTGATAATTTCAACTTAAAGGAGACAGCAATTTTATTATAACATAAACAAAACTTTTTTTATCTTTTGATCAAAAAAACAAAAGTGATATAATTAAATTTACTTATTAAAAATTTTCGGTCCTTTACGCATGTTTTTGCGATCGTTTTTTGGCGTCTCCATTTTTTTTGATCTGCCGCCACCTTGTTTCTTTTTAATAATCTCTAACATTTTTTCTTTTGAATTCATATGTTCCACCACCTTCTATCAATTGATTTCACAGCTACCACTAATGAACGCAAGTCTTCTATATACATGATTTAGTTCAGTATGATTTGAATGATCTCGGTACGTGTTCCTAACATCCCAATTACAAAGTATACCTTATTCGTCAAGTTGAAACCAATGATTTTTGTTCAATCATTGAATTTTACTATCAAAATAGTTACAGTTCAAAGTGGTTACTATGGTTACTTTGCAGATGGAGGTGGTGGAGAAGCGACTATCAATTTATACAAAAAAAGAATCTCAGATGACAATTCTTTAAAATACGATGGCACTACTCAAATTGATTTAAGTTCTATGCCAAAAATAAAAAAATTGACACTGACAGTTCAATAGGATTTTAGCTTAGTATAATCGAGATTATTGTAATGGTAACTGACTAGTTAAACAACCAGATTTCAGTTTTTTTTCTCATTTATAAGACTTTATTTACTCGCAAATTATGAAATTCCTTTAGTCTCTATAAATTTATGTAAAACATCGACATACATATCTGGATATGAAATGCTTGCTTGTCCGTGATACAGTTCAGGAAAGATAATACATTCATTTGTAGGGATGATTTGTGTTAATTCTTGCGCAGATTCTAAAATTCCTCGATTTTCTTTCCCGCCCGCTAAAATTAGGCATTTTGCTTTTGTTAATCCAAGCTCTTTTTTAGGCGTGTATGAAGCATTTGCTTTTAAAAAAGAAATCATATCTGTTTTACTTATTTTACAACTATCTTTATAATATTCTTCAAAAAGTTCTGGGGGCAATTTCAACTCCTTGAACTGTAGTTTTGCAAACCATGGTTTCTTTATTAGTTTATAACTAATTGAAATACTTGGTGCTATAAAAGTATTAAAAAGTTTCATTGGTTTAATCAGTGCGCTTTCTATTATTGCATACTCACAAATGTCACTTTTTTGAGCAAGTATTTCTAGCAAAATTTGAGCGCCAAGAGATAGTCCTGCTATTAAAAAAACACGATTACCCCATCTTTCAGAAATATACTCTATTAGCTCTCGTGCATTGTCTGCTATACTCACAAAATGACTATCGCTATCTGCGTGTCCATCTAAAACTGGCAATACTACATGGTACTCATTTTGAAGTTTTTCTGCGACAGCCCTAAAACTCCACCAGGATAACCCGCCACCATGTATAAAAATAGCCACTTTTTCATTTTCTTTACCATACTCAATTACTTTCATATAAATCATCCTTATTTCATTATTTGATAGATTCTTTCAATAATTATAGTTATAATCATGATCAATTCGAGAGTATTCTAGAGTAATACCTTATCTTTCTACTCAATATTATTTTCAAAATTCTTACTTTACTCTTATATTGCTCAGCAATTAGATTCACATATTCTCTATTATACCTAGTTGTTGAGTAGTGTAAAAGAATTAAGGTGAAATCCTTTAGCATTCACTTTTTTTATGATAAAATTGTTTTAATAAAATGACTGAACAAGGAGGAAAAGTAATGACAGCATCTATGAAATTGCGTAATAAAGTTTTGAATAAATAATTTAATAAAAATTCAAAATTCTAGGTAAAGCAATTTCAAGGGATGAGTATATACTTTTCTATGTAAAAATAATCAAGTGAAATGGCGAGACGTAGGAATTTTCTAGGTCTTTTTTTGCTATACTTTTTTCCTTTTATCTAGTACAAAAGGAGAAGATACAATGGAAACTTTAACAATAAAACTAAGTAATATTACTAAAAAATATGGAACAAAAAATATTTTGTCTATTGAAAATCTACTAGCTTACAACGGAGAGCGTATAGCAATAATTGGAGCAAACGGACAAGGCAAATCAACTTTATTAGAGATCATTGCTGGAACGATAAAACCAGATTCGGGAATCGTTCAAAAAGAGATTGATTTTAATTTGTTTGAACAAATAGCTGAAGTTGAAGAACGAATGGATACAGACTCTATAGATTGGAAGTTACTAAATAATTTTTCAGTTCCTAAAAATAAAATAGACACATTAAGTGGCGGAGAAGAAATTAAATATCGCTTAACACAGCTACTATCCAATTATTCAATGGGATTATTATTAGACGAACCTACTACTCATTTGGACAATAGAAGTATCAAGGTCTTAATTGATGAATTGAACGATCATTATGGTACGCTAATATTTGTCAGTCATAATCGTTTTTTTATCAATCAATTAGCAACCAAAGTGTGGGAAATTGAAGATGGAATGGTTTATGAGTACGAAGGTAACTATGATGATTACTTGGAACAGAAAAAGATGAAACTGTTAGAAATAGAAAATAGTAATGAGCAATTCCTGAAAGAAAAAAAACGGTTAGAGAGTGCTATTAAGAAAAAGAAAGAGCAAGCTGAGAAAAGTAGCAACATTTCAAATAGAAAGAAAAATCAACGTATTAGACCAGACAGACTTTCATCGTCTAAACAAAAAGATACCGTTCAAAAAAACTTACAAAAATCTGCAAAAGCAATGGAAAGTCGTTTACAACAATTAGGGAATATAGAAGAAATATCGGCTCAAAATAACATCATTTTTCCACTTAGTAAAACCACAGAATTGCATAATAAATTTCCAATCAGGGGAGATGATTTTTATCTAAAAAAGGGCGAAAAAGTTTTGTTTGATAAATGTAACTTTCAATTTCCATTAGGAAAGAAGATAGCAATCATCGGGGACAACGGGGTCGGCAAATCTTCCCTTTTAAATAGTATTTTAAATGAAGAAGAGGGAATAATCGTATCATCTAAAGTAATTTTTTCTACGTATCACCAAATGTCTTACAAAATATTTGATGACCTATCTGTTCTAAATTATTTGATGAATCAAACAGAATATCCAGAATCAATAGTTAGAAGCATCTTGAATAATTTAGGTTTTTCTCAATCAGAAGTTCTAAAATCGATTAAAAATCTAAGTGGTGGAGAATCTACAAGAGTGCAAATTGCAATACTTTTCACTCAAAAATCAAATATATTGATCCTGGACGAACCTACTAATTTTATAGATTTAAAAACTATAGAAGCATTAGAAAAATTGATAAAAGCATATAACGGAACAGTAATAGTTACGTCGCACGATTCTTATTTTATAAAAAATATCGCTGAAATAGTGTATAAAATTGAAGATTGCCAGTTAAAGCAACTAATTAATTAGTTATTCAATTTTTTTGTCAGCGTACAAAAGTGGGTAAGATAAAGTAAAAAGCACTTTTGTTTTATCTCTTAAAACCGAACAAACGGCATAAAACAATCAGAATCTCGGCAATTTCCTAACCATCATTCATTGCAAAAAACGCAATAACTACTGGTTCGTCCAATTGCTCAATTCTAAGCGATTGTTTTATGACCTGATAAACGGTGGTACAAAAGCAGCTCCGAGAAATAAGCCGAAATTGTTTTAAAACACAGAAAATGAAACAAGCTGATGTTGCACAATACCTACTCGGTTCTCGGAGCTAACCGCTTTGTCCCAAACTCTTTTTGTAAATCGAAATACGAGAATAATTTCTTTTTTATTCACAAACAGTACGAATCATAAGAATGGATAATTTGAAGATACTGCACTATAATGGTTACTATCGAAATTTTATTAAGGAGCCTCATATGTTTAAGTTTCTTCATACCCACCCCTCAATTACTAATACTAGTCGCTTATTCGCTATTCTAATGGCCTTTTCTGGTGGAGCTATTGATGTTTATTCACACAACTATTTTCACGGTTTAGTCGCAACACAAACAGGAAATGTGGTATTGCTAGCTTCAAATTTATCTCAAAAAGATTGGTCTCAAATGTTACCCAAAACACTATCCATAGTTATATTCACTGTAGGATTTTTAATTGGTATTTGGGTTAAACATAATAATTTCAGCTTATATTGGCGTTGCTATACAATGTTACCTGTCATTATTACTAGTTTCATGGTGCCGCTATTTCCCGAACAATTTTACTTGATTAAAATTGGTGTTCTTGCTTTTGGCACGGGTTTACTTATGTTAACTTTTACTGGAAGTAAGGTTGAAGACAATCCTTATACTATTATGATGACATCTGGAAACTTCCGCAAAATGTTATATGAGTGGTATCTACATTTTAACTCAAAAGAAATACCCTCTAAAGCAAAACGCAATGCACAAAATTATACATTAGTCGTTTTAGCTTTTCTTGTTGGGGCATTTTCATTAGCTTTTATTGATATTTTTTTGGGAAGCTATTCCATTTGGTTACCTGCTATCACCTTTTTACTTTCATTTTCTATTGAAATTTTTCAAGCAAAAAAATTATCTAGTAATCATTTAATCAGTTGAAGACCTTTCATTTCAAAAACTGAGCAAAAGCAGTTCCCTCAGAAACATCAGCAAGTTTTACAACTGGCGATCCTACTTAATGCTTATCATTTATAAAAAAAATTATCAATACCTTACTTATTAAAAATCTTTGGTTCTTTATGCATGTTTTTACGATTGTTTTTTTGCGTCTCCATTTGTTTTGAGTTACCGCCACCTTGTTTCTTTTTAATGATTTCTAGTATTTTTTCTTTTGAATTTTTTGAATTCACAGTATGTTCTACTTTCTATTAGCAATTCTTTCATCGACTTTTGATTCATCAGCAGGCAACAATCGTTTTTTCTTTATTAGTCAGCTAAATTTATTCAATTTCGCCTTGTCCCAATCACACTGTATACCCTATTCATACCCATGAAACCACTTCTTCAAAAAAAAGTATGGGATAAGGTTTCTTTCCCCTTATCCCATACTTTTATTTATGCTACCAATAATCGATCGACTTACGCTAAATCAGCTCCATTGGATGCAATCACTTTTTTATACCACTCAAACGAATCTTTACGGCTACGTTCTAATGTTCCGTTTCCTTCATCATCTAAATCAACGTAAATAAACCCGTAACGTTTAGACATTTCACTTGTACTAGCACTGATCAAATCAATACAACCCCAAGGTGTATAACCCATGATTTCTACGCCCTCTTCGATCGCTAAGGCCATTTGCTCAATATGCGCTCTTAAATAGTCAATACGATAGTCATCATGAATGCTACCATCTTCCTCAACAATATCTTCTGCGCCTAAGCCATTTTCTACAATAAATAATGGGATTTGGTAACGGTCGTACATTTTTTTCATCGTTGTTCTTAAACCGATTGGATCGATTTGCCAGCCCCATTCGCTTGATTTAAGATATGGGTTTTTCTTAGAACCAAAAATATTTCCTCCTGTTTCCGCATCCCCTTTATCCGCCGAAGCAATCATAGACATATAATAACTAAACGATAGAAAATCAACCGTTCCTTCTTTAAGGATTTCAGCATCTTCTGGTTCTTGCTTAATATCGATATGATGATCTTTGAAGAATTTTTTCATATAGCTTGGATAATATCCGCGGATTTGAACATCCGTATAGAACAGATTATTTTGATCCATGATCACGCTCTCCAAAACATCGGCTGGGTTGCTCGTTTCAGGATAGGCTTCCATTCTTGCTAACATACAGCCAATTTTCGCATCGGGAATGATTTCATGGCATTTTTGCACAGCTAAAGCACTCGCTAAAAATTGATGATGTGCTGCTTGAAATTGTGCTTCTAACATATTATCGACATCATCAGCTAAAATCCCCCCACTTAAATAGCCAGTCATACCGATAATATTGATTTCATTAAAAGTCAACCAATACTTGACCTTATCTTGATATCGAGTAAATAATGTTTCCGCATAGTGAACAAAGCAATCTACTGTATCACGGGAAAGCCAGCCATTTTGTTTAAACGATAATCCTAGAGGAAATTCATAATGGGAAATGGTCACTAACGGTTCGATACCATGTTTTAAACACTCATCAAAAACAGCATCATAAAAGGCTAATCCCGCTTCATTCGGTTCACTATCGTCTCCATTCGGAAAAATTCTCGGCCAAGAAATAGATAGACGGAACGTTTTAAAGCCCATTTCAGCAAACAATGCAATATCTTCCTTGTAACGATGATAAAAATCGATGCCGTAACGTTTAGGATAAATCCCTTCTTTATCCGCCATAGCAAATTCAACATCGGCTTTTGTCACCGGATTTGTTAATAACATTTTTTCTCTTGCATCTTTCCCAACATATAAAGCGGTATCTGCCGTTGACCACCCTTTTCCATCTTCTAAAAAAGCACCTTCAAGCTGGTTGGCTGCTGTTGCGCCGCCCCATAAAAAGTTTTCTGGAAATCTTGTTTGCATTCTTTTTCGCTCCTTTTTTTATTTATGCTTCAACAGCAACAGTGATGTTTTTTGCTGTTTCATCTTCTGTTATTTTTTTTGCTTCAAGTTCTTTTTGATATGCTTGTGCATCTACGGTTTTAAAAAATGGATAGTAAGTTGCTGCACTCAAAACAATCATCAGTGCTTGGAAAATGGCCCATTTCCAACCGCCCGCTAGTAATCCACTCAAAATGGCAGGTGTTCCTAATGGCGCTGAAAGCCCTGGTAAATACGGTAGAATTCCTGTTCTCATACCGATATACGCTAACGTTACCATAATTGCTGGTGTAACAATAAATGGAATCGCTAAGGTAAAGTTCATAATAATCGGTAAGCCAAAAATAATCGGTTCATTGATTCCACAAATATTGGGAACAATCGCTAATTTTCCTAAAACACGATACTGTTCTGATTTTGCTCGCATCATCCAAAAAACGAGTCCTAAGGTTGCGCCCGATCCCATAAATAGAACTTGCATTACAAGTGCACCCGAAATAATATTAGGAATTTCTGCCCCAACATTATAAGCTGCCAAATTTGCATTAGTCAGTGGTGTCCAAATTGGTGTAAAGACACTGAAAACTACCATTGCTCCGTGAACTCCTACAACCCAAAGGACATGTGCCAAAATAATAGCAATCAACATCGCTGCAAACGTACCACCTAAAGAGGTTAACGGTGTCGCAATCAATGAGAAAATAACCGTATGAATATCACCCATTGGAGTTAAAGTTGTAACAAAACGAACAGCTAACCAAAGAATTGCTACTACAAAGCCAGGAACTAACCCTGAAAATGACTTCGCAACAGTTGGTGGCACCCCAGGAGGCATACTAATGACCCAACCTTTCGTAGTAAACGTCGTATAAATTTTAGCGGTAATAAGAGAAACAATAAAAGCTGTAAAAATACCTGAGCCGCCCAACCAATTAGAAGGTATACCTTGAATCGCATACGTTGCTATTTCTGTATCAAAACTATACGGTGTCACAATCAAAAATGACATCAACGATAAGATCCCTGCCGGAATCCCATCAATATCATAGGTTTCAGCAAATTTAGAAGCCACCAAAAATGCCACATAAAGTGCAAGTAAATTGGTAGTAATTTCGTTTGGAATCGCCGTAATCGCTTTCAACCCTGTATCTCTTAAAAACGCTTGGTACGGTTCGATTGGTAAGCCGTTTATCAAGCTTCCCAATGCACCAATGATTGTGATTGGCATCGCCGCCATTAAACCGTTGGTGATTGAGCTAACATATTTATTACTTTGAATCACGCCTGCTATTTTTTGCATCTTTACCTGAAAATTCGCCTGAGTTGCCATTATTCCTTTACCCCTTTCTTTTTATCAAGATACTAATGCATCATTTAACACTTTTTCCCCATTCATCATGCCATAATCGATCGAAGTGATCGTACTTATTTTTACCGGTTTATCTACAAATTTTGCCTTTAAAGAGTCTTCCATATGCCCAACTTGAGGCCCTAATAATACAATATCTACATGATCAATAATCTTATCCAATTTCCCTTCAGCTGTTGCATCAATGGTAACGTCTATTCCTTTACTTTTAGCAGCTTCTTTCATCCGTTCAACTAACATACTTGTTGAAAAGCCTCCAGCACAAGCAAGCATAATTCTTACTGTCATTTTTCTTCACTCTCTTTCAATTGTTTTTTTAACTGATTTATTTCCTGGCAATTATGGATAATATATTTCGCTAAATCGCGAACCGTCATAGCATTCATTACGTGATCTTGAGCGTGAATCATTAATAAATTCAGTTCGACTCCTTCTCCACGAATTTCACTTTGAATCAGCTTAGTTTGCGATTCATGCGCTTTGTTCAAGGAAGCGTTTGCATTTTCTAGCAAAATCAATGCTTCTTCTATCTCCCCTTCTTCGGCTTTTTGAATCGCTTTTAAGCAGCCTGATCTAGCATCGCCACCATTTACAATCAACTGCATGATTTCTTGTTCATTATCTGTTTTCAACAAAATTAACACCTCCTCGACTTTATAGTAGCAAAAAGCATGCCAACACAAATAAAGTCTGCAACCATCATGCTTGCTTCAATCAATTAACACAAATAATAGGCTTATCAATCTGTGTCTTGCTTTTTGTGTAATCTGTGTCGTTCAAAAAAGTCTGGATGAAGTATTATCTGTGTAATTCATTTGGTTCGCACCTATATTTCTCTTCCTTTTATCAGAGATACACAGATAAAAAATAAGTTGGTATCCGCAAAAACAAAAAGCATTTTTGCGAATACCAATTTATTAATTTCAGGCGAATTATTTTTTTAAATAAGAATACGCCACATAATTCAAATGGTCGTTCGTAATTGAATGGAAATAAGGACTAAACTGTTGCTTAAAGGTTTCTTGAATACGCATGGTATGAGTCGGATTGACTTCTAGTATCCCTTCAGCATCTGCAAATGGGCTGATAACTTCTTTTCTATGATCTTTTAAAATCATGCCGATAATATGAAACGATAAGCCAATCAAGCTGCTGATAAGGAACTTAGTATTCAAAAGTTCTTCAATTGTATCATTAAACACATAGATTCGTGCGATAATTTCTTGTAAGTTTGGTAGGTCATAATACTTACTAATCGTTGATTCGATATTTTTATAAGCTATCTCTTCATCGATTTGTTGCGCAATCAGTTCTAATCCCACGCCATTAATCACTTGATATAAATCGATTTGCTTAATTGCTGTTTGAATATGAAAGGAACTAACAATACAGATCACGCGATATTCCTTTTGAATGGCTTCGATTTTCATTTGAATGGTTTCTTTCCCGACAATATTTAATGGAATCAGTTTGATTTCTTTTCGATTTAATTGCAGTTCTTGGGTCAGAATTTGTTGAATCGTTAATGCCGTTCCTTCACCCGTTAAGCATACCGATAAAATCGCCAATGGTTTTTGTCCTTTGGAATTGGATAAACTTACTTTTTCAGACGTATGTTTAAATGCATAGCCTAAGTAATCATTTACACGCAACGTTTCTTCAAATACTTCCTCTAAGGAATAGCCCAGCATTGCTTTGCGACTAGCTTCAATCACGTGCATCGTACTAACCAAAGGAATGGCTTTGGCATTGATTTCGAATTCGTCTATCAGTTCACTGGCAAACGTCATTAAACTACCCATATCGACCAATAATAAGACATCTTGTTGTCCACCTTTTTCTGCAATATCATATTTCAGACGTTTCAACACACTTTCTGGTTTTTCATCTAAATGAGCATTGATTCCAATTACATTTTTATTTCCTAGCAAGGTGTTTACTGTTTGAGATAACGCAGTTGCCGTATGGTCCCCATGCGCAATAACAATTACTTGAACCGTTGTATGTTTTTTTATATCCGCTAACCCATCATACGTAAAAAACAAAACCAAATAACCTGCTTCATCTTTTGGAATTTCAACCTGCAAATAGTTTGCTAAGATTAACAGGCTTTCCGTCGCAATTTGAAATAAATCTGGATAAATTTTTCGAATATGAGCTAACTCAGGATTTTCGATTGGATGCCGATTTTTGATTCGCTCGACTAGATTATAGACATGGATAGAGAATGCTTGAACAATTTTTGTACTTAATTTCCGTTGCAGTTTTTCTTCACTAAATCCAATCATTTCTTGAATGATTTTCTGCAAGTTTTCTGGAATGATTGAATTTAAATGGATTGGTTGTTTATTTTGTTCAGACTGTTTCCATGCTTTCGTAAAATATTGACGCAAGTCCTCTTCCATCGCTTGTTGAATCGCCTCGACACTTAAATTTTCTTCTTCCAACTCCCGATAGCGTTGATTAATAATATGATAGACATTCAATGAATTATCTACTACTTCAGCGTCATTATCTGTCGGTTCGTACGTAAAAAAGCGCTCATTAATTTGACTAAAAACAGCCCATAATTTTCGATGTTCCGTTTGCGCAAATAGCCCCTCCTTGATATTTTCTGGTAAGTTAGCGGTTGTGATTCGCAATGCGTCTTCTTTTCCTGTCAAAAAATTTGAATAGGCTTTGGCACAAGCAATTTTGATATCTGCCTTAAATTGACCGATATTATTTTCACAGGAATAGCTTAAAAAAGCTTTCGTGGCATTGACGGTCATTTGGAGTTGCATTCCTAGTTTCGACACTTCTTTTTTGAGAAAAAAATTGAGCAACTGAAATCGCTCTTCTAGTGTTCGGTCATTTAAATTAGGTAGAGTGATAATCATTGGAATCCTACGAATAAATGTGGGCAATAAATGTTTGCTATCTTCTGTCGTTGCTGCGATTAGCATAGCATCAGAATGTTCTTCTTTTTCAGTCTCTCCCAAAGGCTTAAAGGTTCCCTTATCAATAAATGAAAAGAGCATTTCTTGTCCTTCTATCGGCAAACGATGCACTTCATCTAAAAATAAAATTCCTCCATGCGCTTGTTTCAGCAAGCCTTTTTGATTGGTATCTGCTCCAGTATAAGCTCCTTTGACCCGTCCAAATAAATGGCCCATCAATAATTGAGGGTTGTTGGCATAATCAGCACAATTAAAATGAATAAATGAACTACTTTTGGCTAAACGTCCGATTTCAATCGCGTAATGATAGAGCAGTTCCGCAAACATCGTTTTCCCTACACCCGTTTCGCCTAAAATAAGTGTGTGCATACCATTTGGTGGATAAAGAATGGCTGCTTTCCCTTGCTCGATTTGATGGAAAAGGCTTGGATTCACTGTTGAAAAGGTTTCTAAATCAGTGGTTGTTTTAATCATAAAATTATCTTTATTTTTCGGTATCGCTTTCATTTCTTTCACTTGATTAGAATGAACAGGAAGAAACAAAACAGGGCGACTCTTTACTTTTTTACATTTATTTTCTCGTACTAATTGGTTCAAATCTCTAGAAATATTACTACGATCAAAATTGATTTCATTGGCTATTTCAGAGGCTGTGATTCCTTTTTTTTGCTGACGATAGAGCCTTTCTAGTGTTTTCTCCACCAACTGTATACGATCCATGATACAATCTGCCTCCTATAAATGTTTTAGTTGAGTGAAGTATAGCATGCCACTTTAGAATGCTTCAAGCTATATACTGGTACCGCTAACATTATTCATTTACAGTGTAAAAGAAATACAACCTATTGCTTCAAAATAGAAAAAGAAGGCGGTTTATTAAATTTATCAGAGGGTTCAAAAAACTCTGACCAATTTAATAAACCAAACCTCCAGTTCAAAATACGACTTACACTAAATTATTTTTTATAACAGATTTAAACACTAACTTTAATCCACAATTCTGCTACTACGCAAATTAGTCATTAATCATTCGACTCATAAAACTATAACTAGCTCTTATCATTAAAAATATTAGCCAGCGTTTGCTCAATCATCTGATACTCTTTATTTTGTAATGGGTAACTAATTACACAGACATAGTCTTCCTCTTCATGCAAAGAAGGCATATTCGTTAAAATAACATCAATTCCTTTCTCATCGGATTCTACTAATTCTAAATTATAGCGGTTCTCAAAATTTCTTTTGATATCTTTTTTAATGTTTTCTCGAATAAAGAATGGTAAATCTGAATCAACGCCCACAGTTATTTTTTTCTCATATATTGTCGTAGTTTTAAAATAAGAAAATAATAAAAAGTATTTTCTTATTAAAAATGGTTTTTCCAAAAATATTGGACTATCATGTTCCTCAGCTAACTGATCTAAAAAATCACTCAATTTTTCCAATAGTTTTGGTGAAGTATCATTTTTAACCAAAATATCATAGCCATCAATATCAAAACGAATGCTTTTAAATACCCGACAAAACAAGTGGGCACAAAACGAATACGTAAAGAAAACGTCTTTTCTTTCTTCTGGAATTTCAAAGAATGTCTCTTCAAACAAGTTCATCATCTCTTGTGTCATAAGATAAACATCCGAATTCCTCTTTTGATGATAGGAAAAAATTCTTTCTCTGAGTAAATCAGATTTAAAGATTCGATACTTCATTTGTATCAGCAGTAATAGAAAATAAATATCATTCTCAAGATAATACTGATAATTCTCCATCCCTTGTATAATCAAGGGATCTTTTTTCATCGCTTCAAGGTTGACGTAGTTATCCCATTCCGCATCTTTTTTGATATAATATTTCTTTTTATTCCTTAGTAGATTCACACTCATTAAATAGGCCATCTGTTTTCTATTAATACTAGTAAAACTTAATTGTCCATTCTTAGCTGAGTTATCTACTGAGTTATATATTTTTTCTTCAGAAATATAGTCAAACGGCCATTCAGAGTCTTTATACAGCGTCCATAAAAAGATGTAGATAAACATTCGGATATTTCTTTCCAAACCTTCAAAAATTGTTTTATGTTTAGAGAGTTTAATCTGAAAGCCAGCTAAAAGTTCTTCGATTCTGATGATTGATTTTTTTAATGAATATTCACTGATAAAATTGTCTTCTGAATATTTTTTAATAGAAGAAATTTTAGAAAAAATTAATTGATTCAACAACATAATCGTATCATCATTATCAATAATATAATTTTTCAACTTAAACGCAGCACTGGTACCATACGCTATTTTAATTCCTTTAAATTTGTTGTACTCAATACTAACGTTTGCCCCTGTTTCAAGGTTAAACTCCTCGATTTTTTCTTCTAATTCATGGATATATCGCTGAATACTTCGTTGGTTTAAATCCAGTCTCAAACTCAAACTATACACAGACAACCAATCATTCTCACTTTGACTGAAATCAATAATCAAGCATGAAAATTTATTTTTCTTATCAAGCAACTCTAAAATTTCTTGTTCCATAATAAAAGCCCCTTTTATAATTATGTACAGAATCTCACTAGCTACTAAACTAGAGCCTATTTCAAAACAACAGAACCATCAATATAGCGATTAAAAAACTTACGTTACCTTTCGACAACAAGTGACATACTGATCATGTTTCCTTTCACCTCTATCGTTTTCAAAAAAGGCTAAGTTATTTTTATTATTTATTCTATATATTCTTATAGTTACTTTAGCATTTTTCTAAAAAAAAAGATAAATATTTGTCTTTAAAAAAAATGACTCACTTCAATAATCCCTCTTTTTTTGCATCAAACAGAATATTTACATCCGTCAACTCGTTTTTTCTTCCCTTTATTTCCCAATTAGTTTTCTTATTTGTAGAAAACACATCTTTTTTCTTTCTATAATATGTATCAATTTCCAACGTCCTTTTTTACTGTTTTAAAAAAAGAAACAAAAAATATGTCGGAACAAAAGACAAAAGTTACTATTTTCGATACGTAAAAATCGTATATTCTTATCTCACAAACAAAAAACAAAAAAACTTTTGGAGGAATTAACAATGACAACATCAAATACAAATCAACCTATTTTTGGATCAACTGAAGCTTGTGAGAATGTCATCTTAAAGAAATTAAGAAAGGATTCTGTTGATTCAGAATTAGCGTATCGTTTAGTGAAAGATCAATTAATTGATGAAGGAAATGCGCGCCAAAATATGGCAACGTTCTGTCAAACGTATATGGAACCTGAAGCACAACAGTTAATGGCAGAAACGTTTGAAAAAAATGCGATCGACAAATCAGAATACCCAAGTACAGCCGCAATTGAAGAAGCCTGTGTAGATATTATCGCCGATTTATGGAATGCACCTGATATGGATAAAATGATTGGTACATC